>CAVJHV010000081.1:0-8466 GCA_963649315.1 Treponemataceae bacterium
CGCATTTCGTAAACAGATGCGTATTTCGAAACCGTTGGCGCCATTCGAAAACAGTTGCGCATTTCGAAAACAGTGGCGCATTTCGAAACCGTTGGCGCGTTTCGTAAACAGTGGCGTATTTCGAAATCGTTGGCGCCATTCGAAAACAGATGCGCGTTTCGAAACCGTTGGCGCGTTTCGTAAACAGTGGCGCATTTCGAAACCGTTGGCGCCATTCGAAAACAGTGGCGCATTTCGAAAACAGTGGCGCATTTCGAAACCGTTGGCGCGTTTCGTAAACACTTGCGCATTTCGAAACCGTTGGCGCGTTTCGTAAACACTTGCGCATTTCGTAAACAGATGCGTATTTCGAAACCGTTGGCGCCATTCGAAAACAGTTGCGCATTTCGTAAACAGTGGCGCGTTTCGTAAACACACGCACCATTCTCAAACACACGCCCCATTTCGTAACCATTCCCCCATATCAATCCTTGAGAAATCCCCGAAAATTTTCTATAATTCCACCGCTATGAGCAGTGAATCGATTCAAGAATTTGATGGTGAAAAAATAACAATTCGGGGTGCCCGCGAGCACAATCTTAAAAATATTTCCCTTTCAATCCCAAGAAATAAACTTGTCGTGATAAGCGGTTTAAGCGGTTCAGGAAAATCTTCCCTGGCATTCGATACACTTTTTGCGGAAGGTCAGCGCCGTTACATGGAAAGTCTTTCCAGTTACGCAAGGCAGTTTTTGGGCCGCATGGACAAGCCTGATGTTGATATGATTACGGGGCTTTCCCCAGCCATTTCAATTGAACAGAAAACTACTCATAAAAATCCCCGCTCAACTGTGGGAACTGTTACAGAAATTTATGACTACTACCGTTTGCTTTTTGCAAGAATAGGTCTGGCCCACTGTCCTAACTGTGGCCGCGAAATAAAAGAACAGTCTGTGGATCAAATTATTGATTCCATTTTAAGCTGGAACCAGGGAACAAAAGTAACTTTGATTTCTCCTGTTATAAAAGGAAAAAAAGGTGAGCACGTAAAAATAATTGAAGATGCAAAAAAATCCGGTTTTGTCCGCGCAAGAATTGACGGCCTTATGGTTGACCTAGAGGATTCCATCAAACTGGACAAGCAGAAAAAACATACAATCGAAATTATAATTGACCGCCTTGTAATAAAAGATGATATAAGAAGCCGCCTGGCAGATTCAGTTGAAACTGCTTTAAAAAATTCAAACGGTGTTATGATTGCCCTGCGCCGTGTTTACAAAGAAGATGAAGCCTATTCAAAAGTTACTGCTGAACTTGATAAAAAAGGCACTCCTTACAACAGCCAGGCAGATTTTATTGAAGAAGAAATTTTCTTTTCGCAAAAAAATGCCTGTCCCGAATGTGGCATATCAATTCCGGAATTGCAGCCAAGACTTTTTTCTTTTAACAATCCATTTGGCGCCTGCCCTGAATGTACGGGGCTGGGTGAAAAAATGGAATGGAATGAAAAACTTATTATTCCGGATATGTCTTTGTCTTTTAACCAGGGGGCCCTGCCTTTTTACAATCCTGAAAGTGAATGGAACCAGGCACTTTTTTCTGCTGTTGCAAAAGAAGCGGGCTTTTCTTTAGATACTCCTTTTGATCAATTAACAAAAAAGCAGTTTGATTATTTGTGGAATGGAAATGAAAATATAAATTTAAATTGGATTTACAAAAAGCAAAGCGGTGAAGGTTACAGTAAATACAATCGTCCCTGGCTTGGAGTTTTGTATGACATGCAGAGAAGGTACAACGAAGCATGGGGGGAAAGTCAAAGGGAACGCATGCAGGAAAAATTTATGTCTGTTTCTACATGCAAAAGCTGTAATGGAAAAAGACTTAGAAAGGAAGCCTTGTGCGTAACGGTTGGCGGAAAAAATATTTTTGAACTTACAGAACTTTCTGTTCTGGACACAATCGATTTTTTCAAAAAACTGGAACTTACAGAAAATCAGCAGAAGATATCCCAGCAGGTTTTAAAAGAAATTTCCAACCGCTTAAACTTTTTAAAAAATGTGGGTCTTGAATATTTGACACTTGAACGTTCTGCCGCAACACTTTCTGGTGGTGAAGCCCAGAGAATCCGTCTTTCCACACAAATCGGTTCTGGTCTTACAGGCGTTATGTATATTTTGGATGAACCTTCAATCGGTCTGCACCAGAGGGACAACCAGAGGTTAATCGATTCACTTACCTATCTTCGTGATTTGGGAAACACGGTGATTGTTGTTGAACATGATGAACAGACTTTGCGTACAGCGGATTATCTTGTTGATATAGGACCAGGGGCTGGAGTTCATGGAGGGAAAGTGATGGCTGCCGGCAGTCCAGACTTTGTCAGCAAAATAGAAAAGTCTGTGACAGGTCAGTACCTGGCTGGAAAAATTGTCATGCAAATCCCAAAAGAAAGAAGAAAGGGAAATGGAAATTTTATAAGTCTTGAAGGTGTGACAGAACATAATTTAAAAAACATAAGTGTAAAAATTCCGCTTGGAACTTTTACATGCATAACTGGTGTTTCAGGGTCTGGAAAATCAACTTTGCTGAATGATGTTTTCTTTCCGGCTGCCAGCAATTTTATTATGAGGACAAATTATCCTGCAGGTGCATATAAAAAAATATCCGGTCTGGAAAATATTGATAAAGTGATCAGTGTGGATCAAAGTCCTATCGGGCGCAGTCCAAGAAGTAACCCTGTTACCTACATTGGAGTCTTTGACAAAATCCGCGAACTTTATGCTTCACTTCCTCTGGCAAAGGCTCAGGGCTACAAGGCTGGCCGTTTCAGTTTTAATGTTAAGGGCGGTCGCTGCGAAAACTGCCAGGGGGCCGGTACCATTACAATTGAAATGAATTTTTTGCCTGATGTTTTTATCCAGTGCGATGTCTGTCAGGGAAGAAGGTTTAACCGGGAAACGCTGAATGTTGAATACAAGGGAAAATCAATTTCTGATGTGCTGGATATGACTGTTGAAGATGCGGTTGAATTTTTTTCTAACATTCCGCAAATCCAGAAAAAACTGCAGACTTTAAAAGACGTTGGTCTGGGCTACATCCGCCTGGGGCAAAATGCCCTTACATTAAGTGGCGGTGAAGCCCAGAGGGTAAAACTTGCAGCAGAACTCAGCCGGCCTTCCACAGGCAAAACCTTGTACATTTTAGATGAGCCTACCACAGGACTGCACTTTGTTGATATAATACAGTTGATGGACGTCATTCAGAAACTGGTGGACAAGGGCAACACTGTTGTGATGATTGAACACAATCTGGATGTTATTTGCCAGGCAGATTATATAATTGATCTAGGTCCTGAAGGTGGAGCGGGCGGCGGTCAGTTGATTGCATGCGGCAGTCCTGAAGAATTGCAGAATGTAAAAAAAAGTTATACTGCTTTTTACATTAAGCAAATGCTCGAAAAAGAAAAAAATCGGTGTGATAAAAATTGATTTGAGATCGGTTTTAGAATTGATAAAAAATCACTTTGAAAATCGAAGTGAAAAATTTTGTAAAGAGTTTTAAGTTGAAGAAAAATAATTTGAATGGAAAAATAAAAAGGCTTCTCTTACTGGCAGTTTTTTGCTTATGCACTTTGGGATTTTCTTTTGCGACTACAATTACAATTGATTCTGCTTCTTCAACCGAATACACAAAAAATCAAGACACCGGAGAAGATGAAATTGTTTTGACAGGTTCAGTTTCCATTTCAGTAACATCGTCTTCTTCAAAAGTTGTAATTTCTGCGGATCTTGTTACCTACAATCGCGTAACTCAAATGCTTTTTGCCCAGGGGAACGTTACTCTCTTACAGTCAGATTCTTCCGGTGGCGGGGAAAGCATTACGGCTGCTTCGCTTTTGTTTAATACAGCAACACTTGAAGGTGTTTTTGACAATGGCCGCGTTGTCCAGGTACAAAGTGATGCAATCAATTTGCCTTCAGGTTCCACACTGATTGTAAATTCACAAATGTTTGGCCGCGATTCATCTTCAACAATCGCTTTTAAAAATGGCGAACTTACTTTTTGCGATGACGAAAATCCCCACTGGAAAATTAAAGCCTCTAAGATCTGGCTTTTGCCCGGCGGAGAATTTGCTTTTTTTAATGCCGTACTTTATGTGGGACAAATGCCCATTTTATATCTTCCGGCCTTTTACTATCCAAAAGATGAACTCGTTTTTAATCCTTCTTTCGGAACTGATGAGCGCAGGGGAAAATTTCTTCAGACAACAACTTACATCTTAGGCCGCAAACCCTTAGATTCATCTTCTTCCGGTGACGATGTCGGAGCTGCTCTCTTTAACTTTATGAAATCTTCTACACTCAAAGAGCAAGTGAGGGAAGGTTTAGTTCTTCACAATCTGGACGAAAATTACAAGGGTGACACAAGCAGTTATTTAAAAGTCAAGGCAGATTATTATTCAAACCTGGGAGCCATGTTTGGCCTGGAAGGAGTTTTTAAACCGCAAAAGTACATAACGAATCTTTCTGCTTCCCTTAACATTGCATTCAGTAACACCGTTTTTTATGATTCATCATATTCCACATACACGCCATATTCTTCGGCCGGAAAAATTTATCATGACTCTTCAAATTTTATGGGAATGATTTTGCCTTTCCGCTACAGTGCAAATCTTTCCTTAACAATGAACCGGCCCTTTAATTTAACTTTGTCACTCCCCCTTTATTCAGACAAGGCTTTCCAGGGAGATTTTGAAGACAGAAGCGAATACCTGGACTGGATAGGAATGTTTTTAAATGATGACGATGATGATTCAACTTCTACAATCAGTTCCTTCACATGGTCACTTTCATCTTCATACACAATTCCTCTGCCAGAAAAAATAAAACCCTATGTTTCAAACTTTTCCCTTTCTTCTCTTTCAGCGTCAATGCTTTTTTCTTCAGCAACAAATTCTACGCTTACGAATGAAAACTCTGACAGCTGGATCAGCTACACTCCGGAAAAATATTTTTTCTATCCTTCGCAGGTTATTCCGGTAAAAGCTTCTTTCAGAATTGCAGGAACTCTTTTTGACATAGGCTCAAGCAAAACAAAAAAAGTGTCAAATGTAAAATGGCCTCTGGCTCTTACAGTCCCGGAAGATTTTTTAACTGACGAAGAAAAAGAAAATCCTGCTTCCAAAAACGATAACACGGCTCTTTCAGAAGGGAAGGAGGCCTCTTCAACAAAAGAAGCAATATCTTTGACAGACGACGCATCTTTAACAAAAGACGAAAAGCCTGGTGAAGAAAGCGTCTCTTCAGCAAAAGAAGCAGCCTCTTCGACAGATGCCGCTTCTTCAGCCACAGACACCTCCGACTCAGCTTTGCAAAAAACAGATCCTGAATTAACATTCATAGACAATCTGCTTCCTCAATTAACAAGTGCTGCTCCACCGTCTGTAACAAGCATCCAGGGCCTTACATACAAATTGGATTATTCCATTACACCATCTTTTATTTCTCAGATAAACTATTCAAGTTCATCATTGCAAAAGCCGGAAGACTTTGACTGGTCAAACATTTATTCAACATATTACCAGATAAAAATTCCTGTAACATTAACAAGTAATTTTTCTTACCGGTCATCATTTTTTACAATTGCAAATACATTGAACTTTAATCCTGTTTTCCAGGGCCACCCAAATCTTAACGGCTATTCACAGGAGTCAGCCCTTAGCGTAAAAAAAACAGACTACAGCGCAAAAAAACTGGATTTAACGGAAACAAATTCCATTTCCTTTAAGCCTTTTATAAACACGCTGATGTTTAAAAATACAAGTTTAAGCTGGAACTCAACCATAAAAATCGTCCGCACAGAATTTTTAGGTGATGCAGATAATCCCAAATGGGAATATCTTACAATGGATTTGACGGATGACGAATGTGTAACAGTCCACTCACTGTCTGCAAACATAGCGGCCAGCCAGGGTGAAAATTTTTCTCAAAGCCTTACCCTGTCCACAACTCTTCCACCACAGCTGGACTCTTACACCGCAAATCTTTCTTTGACATTCCCATACATCACTTTAAACTTTGCTGGTGGAATTGAAAAATCTACTTCAGACTCAGACGCCGTCTGGGAAAAAGATCCATTCCAGGAATCAGCAACATTAAAATTGTTAAAAGGCAATTTACGCTTTACCCAAAGTTTCAATTATAATTTTGAAAGCGCCCAGCCAGAATCATTAAAATTCGCTGCTTCATACAAGAACCTGCAGCTGGCATTTACAATGGCCCGCACTTATCCTTACACGTTCGATTCATCAAGCGGCTGGACTGCAAAAAGCGAAAAAGAATTTCTTCCCTCTACAGCAAGCCTTGCATATTCATATTCATCAAAATGGCGCTACTGGAAAAACAGAATCGTCTTTGCTCCATCCGTTTCAACAAGTATAGTTTACGATTGTTTAAAACCGACCAGTTCTTATTTTAAATTCACCCCATCCATTTCATTTAAAATAAATGATTTTCTGGAACTGTCTCTTTCTGCAGATACAAAAAATTCTGTCATCTACCGCTACATTCAGGGTATGACAAATTCAGAATACCAGATTGCTGGTGAAACAAATCCACTTGTTGATCTTTTCAACTCATTCGCCTTCTGGGGTGACGGCGCTTTCTACGATCCGGATCAGACAAAAAGAAAAGCGTCAGGCTTTAAATTAAAAAGTTTAAACCTGACACTCACACACGATCTGGACGACTGGGATTTTTCTGCAAGCGTAAGTGTTAAACCCCGCTTGACCACAGACGATCTTGGAAAATACTACTACGACTTCACCCCGTATTTTACCTTCGCTGTCAGCTGGCGCCCAATGAGCAGCATCAAAGCCGAAATCGCCGACGAGTACGGCAAGTGGATCATGAACCCGTAATTTTTTTTTATGATATGGACGTTACCTGCCTTGCGGCAGGTCGGGCTATCCGGGGTTCCGCTTTCGCTCCATTCCTCCGCTACGCTCCGGAACGCCTCCGGCGCCCCTCCTATCCCTAACGCGTAGCGTTGGCTATGTCCCTAACGCGATTTTAAATTTTTATCACAAAAAGAATTCTCTTCAAAAAAATCAAAAAAAAATTTGAAAAAATAAAAATTCGCCTTATAATAATTACAGACGCAGGACGCGTTAATTTTTTTAAAGGAGATAATTGCTTATGGCAGCAATCGATGTTAGCAAGGTAAAGGAAAGTCTTGAAAAAGTTTACACACAGCTGGGTAAATATGTTGCAGGTGCTTTTTCTTCAGATGAAAAAAAATCTGTAGACAAAAGTGATGATGGTATTTCATCTTATCTTACAAAAATTTCAGCTTACCTTGAAAAAATTGAAAAGGCCAAAGGTTTGGCAACAAAGGCAAAATCTGTTGCATCTTCCGTAAAGTCTGTTGCAGACAAACTTGGCCTTGGCACAAAAAAGACCAGCACAACAAAGAAAGCTTCTTCTACTGCAAAAAAAACAACTACAGCAAAGAAAACTACAAGTGCAGCAAAAAAAACTGGTGCCAAAAAAACTAGTACTGCAAAAAAAGCAGGTAGCAAAAAATCTTAAAAATAAGATTTTTTTAAAAGCGCAGTGTTTTTTTTACTGCGCTTTTTTTGTGCCTGCAATTTTTTTTTACATTCATTCTTTTTATGACATTTTTTTCAGGACTTATAATAATATTTCATTTGTTTTACAATAATCAAATAACAAGTTTTTAAGAGTCCTTTATGAAAAAAATGTTATTGACTCTTTCAGTTTTTTTTATCAGCCTTATCTTTTTCTTTTGCCCAGCAAGTTGATCAGGAAGAAGTTCTTTTTACTTGGGAAAAACTTGCAGAAGAAAATAACCAGGAAATTATTGTAAAAATCAATTCCTTAATTGCTGAAGATTTTTTTTGCTAATCAGGCCCAGATAAAAAATCTGTTTTCAAGTCTTACGTTTGAAGAAAAAGTCTTATTTACAATACAGCCCTTGAGGACAATGAAAGTAAAGTCAGACAGGCAAAGCTTTTAAATTTTTTTGTGGGCTACGGAGTAGGCTCATTCAGGCAGGGTGACAAGCAGGCTTTAGTTCCCCTTTTAATTACGGATATTATTTCTTCCGTAGCTTTTTACGGAGCAGGTTCTGTGGCTTTATTTTATTGATCTGCCAATCTTTTGGGCAATTTGATTGCCATAATGGCTTCACCGCCTGATGGAAGTCCCTATACCTGGCAGTGGGCCTATGTAACAGAAATGAAAATTTCTACGATCATAACATGCGTGGGGCTGACAGGAATACTTGCTACAAGAATTCTTTCCTTAATCTTACCTGAAAATTATTCAGAAAAATTTAATGAAGGCCTGGTGGATTCTTTAAATTTAAGTGACAGCGTAGAAAGCATTTCCATAAAGCCTTTTGTCATTCCTTCCCAAAAGACTGACCTGGGCCTGGCCTTTAGTGTAAATTTTAAAAATTGATTTTT
>CAVJHV010000081.1:8476-10465 GCA_963649315.1 Treponemataceae bacterium
TTGGAATTTTCTAACGGTAATCTCTAAAAATTGCAATTTTTAGAGGCTCCCTAAAAAAAAAACTGGAACTTGACATAGAATGGTGATATCATTTAGCAAATGAAAACTCTGAAATATTTTTTTCTGATTTTAGCATTGTCTTTTGTTGCCCTTTCCTGTGGAATTAAGGCTCCTTCTTCGTCTCTTACTTTTACATTGCCTCTTGACCTTCTGAAAGATCAGGCTGAAATTTCCTCTTCTGATGAAATTATATATACCCTTCAGATTGGCGTTTATGGAAACTTTGAAAATTCACCAATAGTACAGGAATGGGATTTTTCTGCAAGTGACTTAAATTCTATTAGTAAAAAACAGTATAAGATGGAAAAGTTGCCGGTAAATGAAAAAGTTGAAGTTTGCGCCTTTCTTTATAAAAAAGAAAATGGCAGTAAAAGCCTTATATACATGTCCCACGATGGAAAGGGGAAAGCTGATACAATTTTTCTGAGCCAGGAAGAACATGAAATAAGTCTTACTTTATATAAAATTGGCAGTAAAAGTGACACTGGCGACAGCACAGATGATACTGAAAAAGAGCCAGCTGGTTTTGTAAAAGTTAATGGCCAGACTGTCACAGGTGGGGACAATACATACAATTATGAAGGTGTTTTTATAAAAGGCAGGACTGTAACTTTAAGTGATTTTTACATTGCTCAATATGAAGTTACCCAGGAAGAATATAAAAGTGTGATGAATGGCAAAACTGTTACTGTAACAGATGTCACTGAACAGCAGACAGAATACACCCTTGAAGCGTCCCCATCCCTGTGCATTTCAAGCAGTACCACCTATGCACTTGCTGGGCAGACAGACACTAAGCGCCCAGTAGAAAACGTTACATGGTATGACGCCGTTTATTTTTGTAATGCAAAAAGCGAAAGAGATGGCTTAAGTCCTGCCTATAAAATTACTGTAACAGAGATAAGCCAGCATTCTTCCGGCACTAGCAGTGATGACTCTGTTTCTTCAAATACTTACCACATAAAGGCAGCAAAGGTAACTTTAGTAGAAAATGCCAACGGTTACCGCCTGCCTACAGAAGCCGAATGGGAATTCGCTGCCCGTGGCGGTGACCCGGATGGGGAAAATACAGAGTGGAATTATTCTTTTAGTGGTGCAAATTGTGCAAAGAATGGTAGCGAAATTGTAACGTATACAGAAAGTTATAATTTGGGACTTGACGACGTGGGTTGGTATTCTTATAACAATAAAACTGGTGACTCAACAAGTGAAAGCCAAACTTATAATAATTCAAGCCAAGCTTTTTTGGCAGATGGTTCCGGCACACATGAAGTTGGAATGTTAAAAGCAAATTCTTTAGGCCTCTATGACATGAGCGGTAATGTTGCCGAATGGTGTTATGACTGGTATGGAGATGTGACAACAACTGCTGTAAGTAATCCAACAGGTCCTGGCTCTGACACTTCCAGTGCCGAAAAAAAGATGCGCCGTGGTGGTTCCTGGTATCATTCTGCTAACCAGACTGCTGTTTGCTATAGAGGGCTTCAAGTTGTTCCTTCAGAAAAAGATGCTTACACGGGCTTTCGTCTGGCAAGAAGCATTCTTTCTGCAGCAAGTGAAGAAGAAAGCACTGCCTCTAGCACGGAAACTGCAAGTGATGGTGAATAAAGTTTCTTTTTAAAAATTGCAATTTGTAAAATTTTACAATGTGGCGGGCTGCTAAAAAATATGCGGCCCTTTTTTTTGCCTGATGTGGAAAAATTTCTTTTCTAAAAAAATTATTCTATTGAAAAAAAGCATAGCCCACCGTGTAGCCATGCCGAAGGCAGTCCGAAACCTTCAGGTTTCGGACCGCGCGTAGCAAGTGGCGGAAGGGTGGTGAAAGGAAAGATGGTATGCTTCAAAAAAAATTAAAAAAAATAAAAAAAAATATTTGACAATATTATCTTCCAGTGCGATACTTTAATTATCAAGTTGATAGTGTTACTA
>CAVJHV010000082.1:0-10219 GCA_963649315.1 Treponemataceae bacterium
GATTCTGACCATCTTAAAAAAAAATTGCATATTTTATAATTTTCAAAATTAAACTATAATTTTTTTATGCAGGAAAATTTTTCGCTCAATCAACATTCCAAAAAAATCAACCAAGCAAATCTTCTTGAAAGTTTAAAATCGGGCTTTATTTCCAGTCGCATTTCTTCAAATTCGGAACTTTCCCCTTCTCTTTTAATAAACGATTGTGACCAGCAGAAGAAAATCCTTTCTTCTATTTCGGAAGAACTTAAAAGCTGCCTGTCTTTTGATTTTTCAGTTGCCTTTATAAACGAAAACGGTCTTGCCTGCATTTTACCCATTTTAGATGAACTCCGGCATCACAATATTCCCGGCCGCATTTTAACTACAGATTATTTGAATTTTACTTCCCCAGGGGCCCTCAGCAAACTTCTGGAATTTCCTAACATCCAGGTGCGAACTTACACAAAAGGCGGATTTCATCCCAAAGGCTACATTTTTCAACAAAGCAATTATTATTCAATCATAATCGGCAGCGCAAATCTTACGGCTTCGGCTTTGAACATGAACCAGGAATGGAGCATAAAATTTCTTTCATGCACAGACGGCCAGATTGTTTTTTCTGTCCGCGAAGAATTTGAACGTGTCTGGAATGAAGCTCAAAATGTTACGCCAGACTGGATTGACTCTTACAAAAAAGACTACAAGGCAAGAAAATTCTCTGTCGCTAGTGGGACTAAGAACAGAATTACAGAGACAGAAAATCAAAAATCAAATCTGACAGGTGACAAAACAGATGAAGCAACCACTCCATCTTTATCAACTCCAGTTTTATCACAAGAATTTTCAGAAGAAATCATTTCAGAAATAAGCGAAGAAATTTCTGCCGCGTCAAAAAATCAGTCTTTTAATGACGAAAACGAAATCATACCAAATTCTATGCAGCAGGAAGCAATGAGTGCCATAAATGAATTAAGGCAAAAAGGCGAAAACAAGGCACTTTTGATTGCGGCAACTGGAACTGGAAAAACTTACCTTTCAATTTTTGATGTACTTCAGTCTAAAGCAAAAAAAGTTTTGTACCTTGCCCACCGCGACATGATTCTTGAAAAATCCCAAAAATCTTTTAAATCCCTTATCCCAGCTCTTTCAACAGGATTTTTTAAGGGGAGCCAAAAAGATTTAAACGCTGACTGCATTTTTGCTTCAGTTTTAACAATAGCAAAGGATGAGAATTTAAAACTTTTTTCACCAGACCAGTTTGATTACATCATTGTTGATGAAGTTCACCACGCTGGAGCTGGAAGTTACCAGAAAGTCATAAATTATTTTAAACCCAAATTTCTGCTGGGACTTACTGCGACGCCAGAACGTAGTGACGGTTTTGATATTTTTTCAATGTTTGAAAATAACATTCCTTACGAAATCCGACTGCAAAAAGCCCTGGAAGAAAATCTTCTTTGCCCTTTCCACTATTACGGTCTTTCAGATTTAACTGTAAACGGAGAATTGATTGACGAAAAAAGTGATTTTACAAAACTGACTTCTTCTGAAAGAATCCGCCATATAGAAAAAGCAATCCGCCTTTATAAATCAAATGACAATCCTGTAAAAGGTTTGATTTTTTGCAGCAGAACCGAAGAAGCTAAAGTCTTGAGCCAGAAATTAAACGCAGATGGATTTTTTGCAACTTATCTAACTGGCGAAAACAGCGATTTTGAACGCGAAAAAACTATCGAGCGCCTTGAAAGCGACAGTGACCCGCTTGAATACATTATCAGTGTGGATATTTTTAACGAAGGCGTAGACATTCCTTGTGTAAACCAGATTGTCATGCTGCGGCCAACTCAATCTGCAATCATTTTTACCCAGCAGCTGGGACGAGGTCTTAGAAAATCTTCCGGCAAGGAATTTGTAAGTGTAATTGATTTTATTGGAAATTACGAAAACAACTTTTTTATTCCAATTGCACTTTTTGGAGACAATTCATACAACAAAGACAATATCCGCCGGGCCATTTCCAACGGATCTGCAGGTTTACCAGGCTGTTCAACAATACACATAAGCGAAGTTGCCCGCCAGAAAATTTTTGACTCCTTAAATAAAACTTCTTTCCGCCAGTTAAAACTTTTAGGGGATGAATACAAAAAACTCAAAAACCGACTTGCCCGCATTCCAAGTATGATGGATTTTGTAGAAAACGGTTTTATTGATCCATTGCTTTTTATTGATTATGCAGGCTCTTATTTTGCATTCAAGTGCAAGGTCGAAAAAAACGCCATTCAGGAAAATCTTCTCCAGCCAAAAGAACTTACTTCCCTGCAATTCATTTCCCTGGAATTTGCCCACGGAATCAGAATGCACGAAATTTTGATTTTAAAAATGCTTTTCCAAAAAGAAAGTGTGACCGTAGAAGAATTTGGGAAAGCACTTGCCACTTACGGCATAAAACTCAAAGCAAAAGATTTACAGGGAATGGCCCGCACCCTTTCGCCGGATTTTTACACTCAAAATGACCGTAAAAAATACGGCAATATCACTTACATTACTTTTGGTGATGATAAAAAAACAATCCGCCGATCTGCCGAATTTTCTTTACTCTTAAAAAATCAACTTTACAAAACAGAACTTTCTGACACCCTGAACTACGCCATAAAACGCGCCTCCCTAAAATCCAGCGAAATCCGCTACGATGACAATTTTGTCTTATACAGAAAATACACCCGAAAGGATGTCTGCAAACTTCTAAACTGGAAAAGCGACTGTTCTTCAACAATTTACGGCTACAAAACTGAAACTTCCAGTCCAGAACCTGCCTGTCCGATTTTTGTAACCTACAAGAAAAAAGACGACATCTCCGAATCTACAAAATACGAAGACGTTTTCTTAGACCAGGCCCACTTCAGCTGGATGAGCCGTAGCCGACGCACTTCTCAAAGTGATGAAGTTGCAGCCTTAATCAATCAAAACGAAAATCACATAAAAACAATGCTTTTTGTAAAAAAGAATGACGATGAGGGCAGCGACTTTTACTATCTTGGCAACATGATTTACAATTCTTTTGAAGACACAAAAATGACTGCCATCAAAGATGGGAAAAGCGAGAAGGTTCCTGTTGTAAATATTCAATTTGCGATGCAAAATCCTCTGCCACAAAACCTTTATAATTACCTGGAAGCATAATGGCATCTCTAAAAATTGCAATTTTTAAAGACTCACAGTAAAAAAATCCGCTATAATAAAAATATGTGCGAAATCAAAAAAGAGGAAAATGAAAATCCTTTAGAACAAAATCTTTTTGAAAAAAAATTTGACCTTGCCATTGTGGGAGCGGGGGCGGCGGGCTTGACTGCGGCCATTTATGCTGGCAGGGCTGGAATGAAGACTTGTGTTTTTGAAGATGCGGCTTTGGGCCAGGCACTGGAAATTGCGGAAGTGGAAAATTATCCGGGAATTTTTCCAAAAATTTCAGGACCGGATTTTATAAATAATTTAAAAAAACAGGCTGTCTTTTTTGGGGCAAAAATAATTTCTGCATCATGCAAAAAGATTTCTAAAAATGAACAAAGTAAAGAATTTCTTTTGGAAAGCACCAGCGGCATTTTTACAGCAAAAAGTGTCATTCTTGCAAACGGGGCCTGCCACAAAAAACTTGATGTAACAGGCGAAAAAGAATTTACTGGCAGGGGGATTTCTTACTGTGCCCTCTGCGACGGACACTTTTTTAAAGACAAGGAAATTCTTTTGGCAGGTGGCGGCAACAGCGCTTTTTCCCAGGCCCTCTACTTAAGCTCAATTTGCAAAAAAATCACAATCCTCCACCGCCGAAATTTTTTTAAGGCAGACAAAAGCCTTTTTGACAGAGTAAAAGCCTGCCCTGAAATCACCATAATTACAAATTACCAAATTACAGGGATTGAAGGAAAATTTAAAATCGAAAGGGTAAAAGCCCAGAACACTTTGACGGGCCAGGAAAAATTTTTCCCCTGTGACGGACTTTTTATTTTTATAGGAATGCAGGCAAATCCCCCTTTGATTGAAGGCCTTGCCTGTGACGAAAAGAATTTTATAAAAACAGACCGCGACATGAAAACAAACATAGAAGGTCTTTTTGCAGCCGGTGACTGCGTCTGTAAAAAAATCCGCCAGTTGGTTACAGCCGCAAGTGACGGTGCCATCGCAGCAAATTCAGCCTTTGAATATTTGAATGGATAGGGCGTAGAATGGCTGGTTAGGAAGGAAGAGCCACTATGCAAAACCGAGGAATGTTTGGAAAAGAAAAGAGGGGGGCTAGCAAAAAGGGGCACCTCTTTACGAAAACAGTACCACTTTACAAAACCAGCACCTCTTTACGAAAACAGCGACTGTTTACGAAAGCAGCACTGCTTTACAAAACCAGCCTCCATCCCTCAAACTTTCACCTAAAACTTATGACTATAACTCAAAGCCAGGCGCTTGAAGTACCATTCCATGCCGGTAGTTGTCAGCATGGATTCAGGCAGGCTGGCGTCGTAAGATTCATATGTGCGGCGGCTGGCGAAATTTGCCAGGATGGTAAGAGTGTCCTTTTCAGACAAAGACAACTGGGCCATTGCGCTTAAATTGTAGTCAGCCATAGAAGCCATGTATGCCGCATTTGAATAGACATTGTCGCTGTAGTAACGGTCACTTTCAAAAATAAAACCTGCACGGCTTAATTTTAAAGGCATTGCGTATGCAAGAATCAGCTGCTGGTATTCCTTAAGGCCGTTAACCTTGTTTGAAGTACACTGCCATGCCCACAGCTGCTGACTGGCCGCACCAGTCATTCCCTCAAAGTAAGTCTGGTAACTGTACATCAACTGCAAGTGAGTCCAGTCGCCTTTGAAAATTGCCCCTGTGTCAAACTGGAAAGTTCCCTGAACCCAGTATTTGGCAAAAAGATTTTCAAAAGCGCCGGCTGCTTCATATTTATTTTCTGCAGCATTGTAAATGGACATTCCGCCTGCAAAAACATTTCCAATATCCCAGCCAGTACCAGCCTTAAAACCCGCCTGCAAAACAATAAAAGGCAGAGGTGTAAAAGCAATAGTCACAGAAGGCGCAAGAGAAACCGGAGAAATTTCCAGACTTTCCGTAACCTTTACATTTGCGCTTTTTAAAAGCCAGTGACTGCCAAGCGGAGTGTCAATAGTGTAAGCTGCCGAAAGATTTACCCGGCCTTCAAGATTGTTGTAGATGCCGCCAAATTCAGCAAAGCCCAGATAAAAAGAATCTGAAGCACCCGTTGAAGGATGATTCCATTTTGGATAAAAAGCAAAGTCAACGCCCAGACCGTATTCCACAGGATTTTCTTCTGCAAAAACCGGAAGTGAAAAAGCCGCACAAAGGGCCAAAAGAAAAGCCGCCTTTCTAAATTTCATAATAACTCCTTGATGACTGCCAGTAAAAGTGCTGATAGTAACACTATCATTATACTTTATTTTTTCCAGTCATCAAGTATTTTTTTTGTTATTTTTTTTGAAGCATCCCGCTTTTTGTCAAACGGCCCTTTCAGCCTTCGCTAACGCTCATCACCCGCGACTAAGTCGCGGGTGACTGTGGGCTTCCACGGCCGGCTATGCGCATTTAAAAACTGAAAGGAATATAGGGAGCCTCTAAAAATTGCAATTTTTAGAGGCAACTATGAAAATGCGATATTTTAAGTCTTTGTATTTCAAAGACTTAAAATTCGAAGGCATCTTGTAAAAAAGCATTGAAAATGATTTTTTACAAGATGCCCTATACTTCACAGCCTACTTTTTGTCATCCCAGACATATATGAGGGTTTCTTTTGGACTTTGGCCGTCATCAGAAAAAGTGTAAGAATAAAAATAATTTTTGCCGTCCTCTGTGTGGCGGTAGGAAAGAAGGCCTTGCTTGTTGTACTGAAAGCTTTCCTTTTTGCCCAAAGAATTTTCCACCAGGATAAGGTTTAAATTTTTGTCGTACTTGTAGCTTTCTGTAAAGCCGTCACTTTTTTCCAGGCGGACAAGAGAGTCTTTTTTGTACAGATATTTTGTTACGTTACCTTCACCGTCATTTTCTTCTATAAGGTGGCCAGATTTGTCATAGGTGTAGGTGACAGTTTTTTTGCCAGTTTTTTTTGCCAGCAAAGTGCCGTTTTCATTGTATTCGTAAAGGCTTTCGGCCCCTGTATTTGAATTTGTGCTTTTTGTTAAAGTGCCCTTTTCATCATAAACCCTGCGCTCAGTCCAGCCGGAATAACCGTTTGCCGTAGAAATGTAGTCTATTTTTACAGGATTTCCGTCTGCGTTGTAAGTATAAGTCTGCCTTGAACCTTTTGAATCCTTAAATGACTTTAAAAGTCCCTTGTCTGTATATGTTTTCTGATAGTTATATCCACCACTTTCCTTATAATTTACTTCCCGCCCAGCTGCGTCATAGGTGACTGTAGCAAAAAGGCTGACTTCTTCTTCATAAGTTTTTGAAGAAACAGTCACATTAATCTTTTCTGCAAAGAAAATACTGCATGTCAAAAAAAGGCAAAGTGATAAAATAATTTTTTTCATATTAACTCCTATACTACTTTAAAAAAGATTTGTCCTTTAAAAGTAACTTTTTAATTTTCATAGTTGCCTCTAAAAATTGCAATTTTTAGAGGCTCCCTTTAAAGTCACGCTGCAAATGCTAGGGACCTTCCACCAGCCCTGCCGCAAAGTCTGCCTCCTTTCATTTACGAAAGAAGTTTTTCTTTCCAAAAGAAGCCTAGCCGGCCGTGAAGTGGTTTGCCGAAGGCAAAGTGCAAAGCACCGAGGCGAACAGCCGAGCCACGCAAGGGCCGTTAACGTCACACGGTTTGCTTCAAAAAAAGCAATTTTTTTACCTTTCTATAATAGCACGAAATCTCTTGAGAGAACACTTTAAAATCATTAAAATGTGCCCATGAAAACTTCACAAATTCCATTCAGGACACTGCGCGAGGCTCCGGCTGAAGCAGTTATTTCTAGTCATCAGCTTATGATCAGGGCTGATTTAATCCGTAAACTGGGTAACGGTCTTTATACTTACATGCCCCTTGGTTTACGTGCTTACCGCAAACTGGAAAGTATTATCAAGCAGGAACTTGATAAAAGCGGTGCTATGGAATTCAAACCCACTGTTGTTGTGCCAGGTGATATCTGGAAGGAAAGCGGCCGCTGGGAAACTATGGGCCCTCAAATGCTTAAGGCAAAAACCCGTACTGAACAGGATATGGTTGTCAGCCCTACTGCAGAAGAAGCTTACACTGCTATTTGCCGTGCCGGTCTTACTTCTTACAAGCAGCTGCCTATCAACATGTACCAGATTAACACAAAATATCGTGACGAAATTCGCCCCCGCTATGGTGTAATGCGTGGCCGCGAATTTAATATGATGGACGGTTATACTCTTAACGCTGACGATGAATCTCTGGATCAAAGTTACCAGGCTTACGCTAAGGCTTACCACAAAATTTTTAAACGCCTGGGGCTTAAGGTTATTCCTGTAAAGGCTGACACTGGTTCTATGGGTGGCAGCGGTTCCGAAGAATTTATGATTGAAAGTCCTATTGGGGATGACACTTTAATTCTTTGTCCGGACTGCGGTTATGCGGCAAATGTAGAAAAGGCTGTCTGCGCTCCGGATGCTGCTGTGGACACGGATGGAAATCCTCAGAAAAAAACTGACCTTGCTGTTGAAGAAGTGGCTACTCCAAATGTTTTTTCTATTGAGGATATGGAACATTTCTTTAATCAAAGCCCAAAGACTTTTATCAAGGCTTTGATTTACCGTGTAATAAATTCTACTTTGGATTTGTCTGGGGCTCCTCACTGCCAGAATCTTGTTTCAAAAACAGAAGGTTCTTTAAAGTACTACCCTCTTTCTTATGTCTGCGTTTTGATTCGTGCGGATCTGGATGTAAACGAAGCAAAGCTGGCTGGTCTTTTAAAGGCTAGTGAAGTATGCCTGGCCGAAGCAGATGAAGTGCTTGAAATTGCAGGTGCCCCTCACGGTTTTGTAGGACCAGTGACTGTTAAGTGTCCTGTTGTACAGGATTTGAGCGTAAACGACATGCACGATGCTGTTGCAGGTTCGGGAAAAGAAGGTTTCCACATTAAGCATGTTGAACCGGGTCGCGATTTTTCTTATTTCCTGAATGCGGATGTCCGCACTGTAAAGGCCGGGGACAAGTGTTTGTGCGGTGGAACTTACTACACAACTAAGGGTAACGAATTGGGCCACATTTTTAAGCTGGGCAAAAAATATACACAGTCAATGAATGTGACTTACCTGGACAAAAACGGAAAGGCTGCTGTTCCTACAATGGGCTGCTACGGAATTGGTGTGGACCGTGTTCTTGCAAGCGTCATTGAAGTGAATCATGATGATAATGGAATTATCTGGCCTATGTCTTTAGCTCCATACCAGGTGGCAATTGTTCCTATCAAGTACAAGGATGCCATGAAGGATGCCTGTGACAAACTTTACCAGCAGCTGTCTGATGCAGGACTGGAAGTTCTTTTGGATGACCGCGACGAACGCCCGGGCGTAAAATTTAACGACATGGATTTAATAGGTTTCCCTATCCGCGTAACTGTAGGGGACAAAAATTTGCCAAATGTAGAAATCAAAAACAGAAATTCTTCAGAGGCTGAACTTGTACCTTTAGAGGATGCCGCTGAAAAAATTGCCGGCATGGTAAGGGCTGCAATGGCAGAATTGAATAAGGAGTAAGAGGCTTTTGTAAAGCAGGGCGCTGTATAGAAAAGTTACTTTTGTTAAACAGATACTGATTTTGAATAGAAGCACTGCTTTCGTAAAGCACCCTGCTGTATAGAAAAGCAGCTTTTGTTAAACAAATACTGCTTTTGAATAGAAGTACATCTTTCGTAAAGCAGTCCGCCAAAATCCACTTACAAAAAAATATTTTCCAAAAAAGACACTCCCCAAAAAGAGTGTCTTTTTTTTCTGCCGCAAAAGTACATTATAAAAGCCAGAAGTTCCCTAAAAAAAATTGTCCCAGACACTGTCTATAAAGGAAAGCAAATTGTCCGCTAAATCTCCGCATGAAATTACGTAATCTGCAAAATTTTTAAAGGAAACTTTTATTTCTTCGTAATTAGACAAAATTTTTTCCAGTAAATCTCGAAGGACAAGACTTGCTTCTTCTTCATTCTGGGGACATGTGTTTTTTAAAGAAGACTGAGCTTCATTTTGTGACTGAAACTGGTTTAAAGAAGCCGTACTTTCATTTTGTGACTGAAGCTGGTTTAAAGAAGCGCCAGCCTCACTTGAAGACAGTGGCGCATTTAAAGAAGAGTCCCCGGTTGCAAGTTGATTTTCCAAAAGAATTAGCCCTGCTTCTTTTCCGGGCAAAAAATTATAATTGCGGTTGTAAAGCAAAAAATATTTTTTCAGCAAAGAAAAATTTTCTTTTGAAAAAAAAGGCTGCATCGTTTTTAAAAGAGCGTCCACTTTTACCAGTTGAAATTCTTCTGCCTGAATGTAAGCGTGCCAGACAAAAGGATGACCTGACAAAATGGCACGGGCAAAAGAATCTTCGCCCCGGATAAAATTAAAATCGCAAAGGGTCAAAAGGCAGTCCCATTCTTCCTGTTTTAAATATGGCAGATTTATAATTTTAAAAGAAGCATTTTCTTTTTTACACTCTTCCAGAAATCCATTTTGAGATAAACCTTGAGCAAGAAAAAGCAAAAGTTTTTTGGAAGGCTTATTTTTTTCCAGAATGGAAGAAAAATTCTTTAAGGCAAGGACTGTGCTTTTATAATTTTTGGGATAAGAAAAATATGTTAAGCAAAAATAATTTTTGTCATGCAGAAAATTTATTTCTTGCAAAGGCAAAGCTGATGAAAGTTTTTTTAAAGCAGCGTCTGGATTTTTTATTGCATAGGTAAAAAAATCGTCCAGTAAAAGGCCGCCTGTTTTTTTTGTAAGACCGGGAATAAAATTCATTTTTTTTATAAAGGGGCTTCTGGTCCCGCCTGGCAAAAGATGAAATTCACCGCCCCAGTCTTCCAGTGTCAAATATTCAAGATTTATAATTTGAGTAAAAGTTTTATTTTCTTTTTCAAATAAAATTTCACCCAGCCATTCGGGTCTGCCGCACTGAAAACATTCCAAAAGAATTTGCGGTCGTTTTTCAGAAAATTCTTTTTTGCAAATTTCACTTGCATTCCAGTCAAAAATCTGCCAGTTGTATTTTTGGCCAGTCAGGAAG
>CAVJHV010000083.1:0-5361 GCA_963649315.1 Treponemataceae bacterium
AGAATCGCTCCGCCTTTTTTGCTTCGCAAAAAACTGCTACAGCCTTTTTGCATGTCTCTTTCCAAAAGCGCTGCCTGTTTACAAAAAAAAAACTCTTCCCAAAACCTCCGCCTGTTTACGAAACAAGCACATCTTTCCAAAAGCGCTGCCTGTTTACGAAACAGCCCCCTCTCTCCACAAAAACTCCCCACAAAAAAAGCGCCTCCTCCATCAGAAGAAGCGCCTTCAAAAAACTATATTTCAAAATTCAAGATTTAGGGCATCTCTAAAAATTACAATTTTTAGAGGCTCTCTTTATTTTTTTTCCTGAACCTTATCTTTTTCCTTCTTAATCTTTACGTCAAGAACATCCATCAGCTTGTTACAGCCAGCTGCAAAATCAAAGTCATCACTTGTTACGTGACCAGTTCCACCCCAGCGGAAATTGACTGTTGCATCAAAATGAAAGCCCTTGTCTTCCTTTACACGAATAATTAAATCCACAATCAGATTTTCAGCATATTCAACTCTCTTTAATTTTGAATTAACTAAATCTGACTGATCCTTTGTCATTGAAAAACCAACAGCAGAAATCGACTTATTCATAATTTTTTACCTCTTTTATTTAGAATTAATTCGGACAAACTGTCTTACTTAATTTAAGTATAATACCACTTCTTTCAAAAAGCAAAACTTTTATTTTGCATTTTTGTTTTTTTTAGTAAGCCCCTAAATCAAAATGCGAAGGCAATTTTTTTTGCAGGAAATTTCCACCTCATCCGACTCGCCCGCATATTCCCCGTCAGCATGAACCACCATTTTTTTATCCGAAATAATTTTCACCTTAGAAAAATTCTTTAAGAAAAATCCCTTTAACTTCCCATGCCTGCCCATAGCCAGCAAAGGCAATTTAAAAAAAGTAAAAATCTTTTTTACACCATAAGCCATACAGGCAGAAAGTTGACCATCAAAAACCGAAGCCTGGGGAGCCATCTTCACCCCGCCACCCTCAGACGGACAATTCATTCCCGCAAAGAAAATCTGCTTTTTAAATTCCAGCCCCTCTTCATCATCAAAATAAATTTTACAATCAGAAGTAGTCATAGAAAAAAGATTTACCACAGTCAAAATAATGTAAGTCAAAGAGCCCAGGTGAATTTTGTTTAAAACCTTTTTTAATTTTGAAGAATCCACTTTTTTGCAAACCAAAGCGTCCAGCCCGCAGCCGGCCGAAATAGCAAAAATTCTTTCTTCAAATCCCTTGGCATGCACCAGGCCCAAATCCATTTTTTTGTCAGCCTTAGAGTTAACAATTTTTTCAATAGCCGCCAGAGTAATTTTCGGAATCTTCATTCCGCGGGCAAAATCATTTCCAGACCCAGTCGGAATCAAACCAAAAGAAACATGTTCAAAATCGCTAATACCATTTAAAACTTCATTAACAGTTCCGTCGCCGCCCACAACAACGATTTTTTTGTCATCATCATTTTTCAATTCACAAATGTGACGGGCAATTTTCGTCGCATGGCCCGCCCCCTGCGAAATGTAGCGTTTATAAGAAAGCCCCCGCTCCTCCAAAATGTGAGTCACAAGCGCCCAAGTCAAGGCCCCCTTTCCGCTGGCCCCGTTTTCGTTCACAATAAAATAAAACATAAACCGATTATACCATAAATCCGCAGATAAAATTTTCTTCTAACAATTTTTTTTAATTTTTTTTAAAGCATTCCGCCTTTTCTTCAACGGCCCTTACAGGGTTCCGCTCCGCTCCAGTGCCTTTGCAAGGCACCAGGCCCTTTCACGGCCGGCTAGGCTACTTTAAAAAAGCGGCACTTCTTTCGAAAAACATTCAGTCCAGGTTTGGGCACCGCTCGTCACAGTGACGGCTACCTTCAATCAAAAAAAATCACTTTCAACTTTTCCAGAAAATGCCGGTAAAAAAAATAAATCGCACAAAAGAAAATTCAAAATCAGAAAAATTAATTTACACAAAAAAAGTTAAAAATCAAAAAAAAATTTTAAAATAAAAAAAGCCGTCTAACAGAGTCGAACTGTTGACCTGCTCTTTACGAGGGAGCTGCTCTACCAACTGAGCTAAGACGGCATGAAAAGCATTCTATCAAAAAAAACAAAAGTAATCAAATGAGGTAAAAAATTTATTTTTGAAATTTCATTCTACCTGTTTAAATGTGCAGAAAAATAAGAATCAACCGTTCTTTTCATATCCATAATATTTCCTACAACAATGTAGTTATCATAAATATCAATCTTGTGCCTTTCCACATAACGGTTCAATTCATCGCGGGCCTGTTCCAGAGAAATTCCAGCCCACTGAGCCACTCCGTTCACATTCAAATTAAATTTTCTTTTTTGAACAGACTTGCTCAACTCGCTGGACATGCCGCTTTTTTCGTCAAACAAAAGAAAAACATCTGCAACACGCACACTCAAATCTTTTATGGTAAGATTTTTCAACTTTCTCTGCTGATCATAAATTCTCTTACAGAAAAGTTTTAAAAGCATCATAACAATCTGAGGGTTGCCGGTAACAACCGTTTTAAAATTCGCCTTGTTAAATTCCAGACAGGTAACATTACCCTTTGCCAGACAAGTTGCCCCGCGCGGAGAATTGTCAAGAATTGCCATTTCTCCAAAAAATTCACCTGGCTTTAAAATATCAATATTTTTTATGGAATTATTTATGCACTTAACAACCTGCACCTGGCCGGTTTGAACCAGGTAAAAAGTTTCACCCGGTTCATATTCCGTAATAATCACATCGCCCGGCTTGTAGGATTTAGAAAAGCGGTCAAACATGGGCAGTGAAAACTGTGAAAGGGCTCCTGTCCCCAAAGCAGCATTGGAAGTGTCCACTTCCATTTTTGAAGCAGTGCGGCTAGCATTAGATTTAGCGTCCGGCAATAACCTGGCAATTTCAGTTTTTAAAGGAGTGTCAGGGTACAAAAGCAAAATCTTTTGTAAAACATCAACGCATGAATGGAATTCATCAGAATCATAAAATCCCCTGGCCACATTGAACATTCCTTCGTCAGGACTAATTTCATGCACATCATCTTTTTGAATGACAATTTCAGTCTGCTTATGCAATTCGCGAAGGCTTTTTGAAAAAACGCGCAGCATCTTCCATGTAACATCCTGCTTGGAACTAAAGATTTTTTCAAATTCCTGGACAGTAAGAGTCACTACCTGGGTGTCCGTAAAAACCTGGGCAGTTTCGTAACGAGGCATGTGAGCCAAAGCACTTTTTACACCAAAAAATTCCCCGACATGTACTTGTTCAGCAACCGTATCACCTGTACTCAGCTTAATACTGGACAAAATAACACAGCCTGACTGAAGAATAAAAATTCTTTCGTCTCTATCTCCGGAAAAGAAAATTATGGAGCCTTTTGTAAATTGCATTACCTTTGGCATGGAACACCTCATAATTATTTTTTTTATGAACTTTTATGGGAGCCTCTAAAAATTACAATTTTTAGAGATGCCCTTATTTTTATCGGCACATTATACCATAAAAATAAAGAATATGCTAACATTCTCTTCAAATGATTGACTTACATTCACATTCTACAGCATCAGACGGAACATTTACCGCCTGTGAACTCATAAAATATGCAAAATCAAAAAAGTTAAAAGGCCTGGCCATCACTGACCATGATACATGCGCCGGACTAAAAGAAGGTCAGGCTCAGGCTGAAAAAGAAGGCCTTATCTTCATTCCCGGCATTGAAATTTCCATTCAGTGGCCCACAGGTGAATTCCACCTTCTGGGCTTAGGTCTTCAAAAACTTTCACCAGGCCTTGAAAAAATCTGCGCTGCCAGGGAAAAAGCCCGCCAAAGCCGCAATTTAGCAATGGCAGAAAAACTAAAGCAGGAAGGCATAAAAATTTCACTTGAAGAACTTGAATCTAAGTTTAACACGAAAAACATAGGAAGACCACATTTTGCCCAACTTATGGTAGAAAAAGGTTATATAAAACACAGGCAGGACGCCTTTAACCGCTATTTTGCAAAAGGCCGCCCCTGTTTCGTAAACATGGAAGGTGCAGACTTAGAAGAAGCCTGCCTTGCCATCCGGTCTGCTGGTGGCATTCCGGTACAGGCCCACCCCCTTTCCATGTACGTCAGCTGGGGCAAAATGGAAGAAACCATAAAACTTGTAGTTTCCAAAGGGGTAATGGGGCTTGAAGCATGGCACCCCGGAGTCAGGCTGGCCGAAGCAGAGCGCCTTGAAGGACTTGCAAAAAAACTGGGCCTTATTTGCACAGGCGGTTCCGATTTTCACGGGGAAAAAGTCCGCGCTGACCGCAAACTGGGCTACACTGCCGGCAAAAAACAACTAGATGACCACTTTTACCAGGAAGAACTCCTGCCCCTGTGGCAAAAAGTTTCCGGCAAAGAAAAAATGCATTTTGAATAGGGGCGCTAAAAAAAAACATGCCCAAGTCAGCCCCTGCACCTAAAGAAAACTTCTGCTAGTCGCTGGATTTTTTTCCGGCTTCTCTTTCCTGCTGCCAGTAAGATGTTAAAATCTGCTGGTAAACGGCAGCAGAAAAAGGAGTCTTTTTTAAAAGTTCCTTTGTTTCTGCACACAGACCGCCATTTGCAGCAAATTCCTGTCCGGCATCTTCGTAGTGCTTTAAGTAACGCTCCAGACGGTTTCCGCCACGATCAACCACAGCCTTAATCTGAGGGCAAAACAAAGCCGTGTAACCTTCAGTTCCGCAAATGCAGTCCAGCTGGCCCAGTAAAGGAGTAAAAACCTTATCATCATTCCAGGCACAACCTGAAATTACGACCAGTTTTTTTCCAGACATATCGTACCTGAAACCGTGCAAAGGAGCAGTAGAATCTTCCGGAACCAGCTGGCCCGAATATGTGTTCATAATGCTCAAAAGGCGGTCCAGCATGCACTTAACTTCACCAGGCATGCCAAAATAAAAAAGCGGAAAGCTGACCAGAATAATGTCACTTTTCAGGATTTTTTCTTTTACCATGGGAATGTCATCACTTTTTATAATACATTCACCTTCTGTGCGGCCCCAGCATGAAAGGCAGCCCAGACATTTTTTTATGTTCAACTCGCTGATGTTAAGATATTCAGCCTTGTATTCACCACCAGCTTCCAGGCCCTTTACAAAAGCCTTTGTTACATACATTGTCGTACTTTGATTTTTTTTAGGACTTCCGTTTAAAACTAAAACATTCTTCATAGCCACACAACCCGAATAAAAGTGAATACTGTTTACGAAAAGCGCATTTGTAAACAAAAGGGGGAACTGTTTACGAAAAGCACGTTTCGCAAACAAAAGCGCCAACTGTTTACGAAAAGCGTCTTTCGAAAACAAGCACTCCACCTCTTT
>CAVJHV010000083.1:5393-10177 GCA_963649315.1 Treponemataceae bacterium
GCTGTTTACGAAACAAGCATTTCGCAAACAAAGCGCCACACCTTTACGAAAAGCGCTTTTCGCAAACAAAGCGCCACACCTTTACGAAAAGCGCGTTTCGCAAACAAAAGCGCCAACTGTTTACGAAACGCGCCTGCTGTTTACAAAACAAACATTTCGCAAACAAAGCGCCAACTGTTTACGAAAAGCGTCTTTCGAAAACAAGCACTCCACCTCTTTACGAAAAGCACGTTTCGAAACCAAAGGCGCCAACTGTTTACGAAACAAACATTTCGCAAACAAAAGCGCCAACTCTTTACGAAACAAACATTTCGCAAACAAAAGCGCCAACTCTTTACGAAACAAGCATTTCGCAAACAAAGCGCCAACTGTTTACGAAACAAGCATTTCGCAAACAAAGCGCCCTCTTTCGTAAAACCCTACTTTCCCAAAGAATCCTTAGGAATAGTAGTAAAAGTCAAATCGCCCTTAGCGTAAACCGTGCCATCAACCTTTACAATGCAGTTGAATCCCACAAGAACGCCGCCCCCCTTTGTCTTTGTAACAGTAATTTCAAGGCGGTCACCAGGAATAACCGGTTTAACAAACTTAAATCCGTCCACCTTTAAAAGAACATAAAGCTTGTCATCCAGGTCTTCCTTCTTTTTTTCTATAACAAGTGAACACAGCTGGGCGCAGGATTCCACAATCAAAACGCCAGGCATAATCGGTGTGCCAGGAAAATGTCCCATAAAGTAAGGTTCATTAACGCTGACATTTTTAATGCCTACAGCACTTTCATTAGGCACCAGATCAATAACCCTTTCAATCATCTGGAAAGGAGGACGCTGGGCAATTTTTTCAGAAATTTCGTAAATATTCATGCTCATAAAGAAAGACCTCCATCAATAACAATCACCTGCCCGGTAACATAAGAAAAAGCATCCGAAGCCAAAGCCGAAACAACATTAGCAACATCTTCGCCGGTACCCAGCCTCTTTGCGGGAATTTCTTTAAGATATTCATCCATCTTTTCCTGAGGAATGTCATTAATCATTTCAGTAGCAATAAAACCAGGAGCCACAGCATTTACACGAATCTTGTACTGGGCCAGTTCCTTTGCCAGAGTCTGAGTCAAAGAATTAACCGCACCCTTTGTAGCCGAATAAACAGCCTGGCCAGCCAAAGCCATTTTTGAAGAAACAGAAGACATATTTATAATGGCACCGCCCTTCTTGAACATTTTAAGGGCAGCCTGCTGGGCACAGTAAACATAGCCCTTAATGTTTAAGTCAAAACACTTGTCCATAGTTTCTTTCTTTAACATAAGCAAATATTCATCGCGGACAATGCCGGCATTATTTACCAGAACATCAATCTGGCCGTAAGCCTTAGCCACATCGCGGAACATTTTCTTTACCTGCTCCAAATCCGAAACATCAGCCTTGTAAAGCATGCCGTCGCCACCATCAGCTTTCACCTGGTCCAAAACCTTTTGAGCCGCCTCATCAGAATTTGAATAATTTATAACCACAGTGTAGCCGTCTTTTGCCAGCTTCAAGGCACAAGCCTTTCCAATTCCCTTTGAAGAACCAGTAACAATTGCAACTTTCATTTAAAACCTCTCAAATTTTTTTTACGGGCCTTACCTTCCGTGCTGTCCGCACTCCAGGCCGGGCTTTCCGTGGCTACGGCTTTCGCCTCCGAAGAAAGGCTGACGCCTTTCTTTGGTCCAGTCATGAAGCTGCCGCTTCACGCCTAGACCACCACTACAATCCCTAAGGCAGATAAAAAAACAAAATAATTATTTTCTTAAAGATCCAGCCTTATTTTCCCAGAACAACAGCCACATAAGAGCCGCCGCTAGAAAATGAAGTAACAAGAACTTTACCCAAATCTGAAGAAGAAAGCTTTTCCCTTTGAAGGCCTTCTGCTGCAAAGCGGTAAGCCATATCACTTTCAATAAGGCCACCCAGCATCATAGCCGCATGAGCCGCCTGCAAAGTTGCAGAAGCAGCTCTTCCTTCACCACATCTTTCCTTAACCTGCACTAAAGGAAGAGAAGCAAACTTTTCGCCAAAGACCCTCTTGTAAGAAGAAAGTTCAATGTCATCAACAGACTTAAATCCATCAGCAAAACCAAAAACAGCTGTAATTTCATCAGGGCTGGTATTTGCATCCTTAAGAGCATCCTCAATGGCAAGGTCTAAAGCCATGCCAGAAGATTCAAGCTTTCCGAATTTTACATTCTTGCGGCCGTTTCCATAACCCAGCACGTGACAGTATATTTTTCCTCCACGAGCCTTAGCATAATCTTCTTCTTCCATCATCATGGAAACAGCACCATCAGACATAACAAAACCATCAGCAGATTCGTAAGGGCCAACAGCCTTGTCTGAAAGGTAACCCATTTTTTTGTAAAGATCTGTAAGAACTTCTGTGTTTTCATCCAGACCGGCAGCCATAATCACCTTTGCCTGACCATCGCGCAAAAGGTTAAGGCCATAAGCAATGCTTGTAAGACCAGAAGAAGGTCCCTGTGTAACAGTAGCCCCATAGCCCTTAACACCAGTAGTAATGGAAAGGTAACCGCCAGCCGCATTATAAACAGTGTGTGGGAACTTAAAGGCAGATCCCTTTGCATTGCCTTCCTTAGAAATCAATTCCTGGAATTCATAAGTCGGGCCCAGGGCACCTTCAGAAGTACCAATTATAATACCAATATCCTTTTCGTTTTCAGGACCAACACTAATGCCTGCATCCTTTAAAGCCTGAACGCCGGAAACAGCCATCAGCTGGCTCATGTTGTCCAGTTTACGGGTAAATGCCATTTTAAGGCCGTTGGCGTTGTAGTCATCCAGGCCAACAGAAGAATGAAGGTTTGCTTCACTGACTTTAACATTATTTTTTACAGCTTCCATGTAAGCTTCTTTTGTGTTGCCCAAAGGACTTACAATACCAAAACCTGTTACGCATACACTCTTGTCTTTTGCGCTCTGGCTGGAAACGTCACCAGGGATTTTTGAATAGATGATACTTGCATCTGTACCGCCAAAGGCAAAGTTGTTGCTCATTACAGCAGTCAATTCCTTTGCGTGAGGCTTATTTTGTGCAAAGTCCAAAGTACCTGCCTTTTCCTTAAGGGCCTCTTTGTCTTCTTCAGAAAAGCCCAGGGTTGGCAAGACAGTATTTTCCGTTAAAGCCTTAATTGAAAAAACAGCTTCTATGGAACCGGCAGCCCCCAGACAGTGACCCGTCAAAGCCTTTGTAGAAGAAGCCGAAACAGTAGGATTTTCCTTGTCAAAAACAGCATGCAAAGAAAGGAATTCAGCACCGTCATTTTTACCAGTACCAGTTCCGTGGGCATTTACATAACCAATGTCTGACTTTTTAATGCCTGACTTTTTGATGGCCCTTTCAATAGCTTCAATCTGGCAAAGACCATCTTCGCGTGGTGCTGTAATGTGGTGGGCATCCTGGGTAACGGCACCGCCCAGAACTTCGCAGTAAGACTTAGCACCGCGGGCTTTAGCATGTTCATAAGATTCTACAATTACAACACCAGAACCTTCACCCAAAGTAATACCGTGGCAGTGGTTAAAAGGTGAACAGCCGTTTTCATCCAAAGCATGCAGAGCCAGAAATCCAGAATATGGAACGGAAGCAAAAGAATCTGCTCCTCCGGCAATTACAACATCAGCCTTGCCGGCACGAATAAGGTCGCAGGCAACAGAAATGGACATTGTACCCGCAGCACAGGCGTTACCGATATTTGTTACAACGCCTGCAGCCCCTGTTTCTTCTGCAACATTTGAAGCAATGGCACCAATAGGCATTTTTGCAATCTGGCTGACATCCTTCTGGCCGTCATTATAGTACTTTTCTATACTTGCCACGCCACCTACGCAGCTGCCCATAATTACGCTGACGCGAGCATCATCATTAAACTTTGTAAGGCCAGCATCCTTTAAAGCTTCTTTAGCAGCCCTAATGCAAAACTTAGTAGCCCTGTCCTTTTCGCCAGGATTTTCAATATTTTCATCCAGATTATCACATGAAACTTCAGCTGCCAGATCTGCATAGCAGTCCTTTGTGTCAACAGAAGTTGTCTTGTGAATTCCGGAAACTGAATTCAAAGCATTTTTCCATGTTTCTTCAACATTATTACCAATAGCACAAATTACGCCCAAACCTGTAACCAGGCAGCGATTCTTATCATCTGTCATAATTTTTTCCCTATTAAAATGATTTTCTTTGTAAAATTAGAAATTCAGGGCATCTCTAAAAAACTGGATTTTTAGAAACTTCCTTTAAGAATAAAGGGCCTTTAAAAAAGAATTTTTAAAGGCTCTCTAAAAAAACACGGTGGCTAAAGCAGTCACTTTTAACTGATTTTAACCACCGTTTAAGCATTAAGGATTATTTTTTGTTTGCAACGATATAGTCAGCGATTGTATCAATGCTCTTGAAGTTTTCCTTTGCAACACCAGTCATTGAAACTTCGTATTCACCGTCTACGAAAGAAATAATTTCAAGTGAATCTACAGAATCAAGACCAATTTCGTCACCAAACAATTCAGAATCATACTTTAAGATGCTTGCATCAATTCCAAGATTGTCAATGAAAAACTGTTTGAGAGATTCCTTTACCTGTTCTTTATCCATAAAAATCCTCCATAAAGATTTTACTGTGGCATAAGTTTAACAGAAAATTTCTGCCGCCGCCAGTCAAAACATTCTAAAAATGTACTAAATTATTCTTTCATATTCAAGACAGAATATGCTTTTGACCTTTTTTTTTTTTT
>CAVJHV010000084.1:0-10169 GCA_963649315.1 Treponemataceae bacterium
ATCCTTTTTCTCCCATATTTATTTACAAAAGTATTTATTGTTTTATAATGAATTTTCCAAATTGAATAAATGGAAAAAAAATAAAAATCCCAGGAGTCAATAAATGAAAAATCCAAAAACAAAGAAAAAAATTTTTCCCTTTACAATTATTTTTTTACTTCTTCTTGTAGCAGTATACCTCTTGTTCGGGCAGGAACTCTTTTCCTCACAAAAATCATTTTCTCTTTCCCAGGCAAAAAAAGAATCTTACTCCACTTTTTATAAATGCCTTGAAAACAAATCCTTAGAAAAAGTTAAAATCAAGCAGGATAAAATTGAATATTGGCTCAAAAATTCAGAGCAAAAATACCAGACAGAAAATCCAGACTCGCCCCTTTTAAAAGAAGAACTTTTAAAAAACGACGTAACCGTTGAAAGCTCAAAAGATTCTTCTCAAATTATAAGCATAATTTCCGACATCATATTTTACGTTTTTCTTGCATTCATTTTAATTCTTGCATTCAGAAAAGTTTTTGCTCCGGCAGGTTTTAAAGTTCAGCATAAGACTGGTAAAAAATTTTCAGACATAGTTGGAATGGATTCTTTAAAATCCGACATGAAACAAATTATGAACATTATGCAAAATCCTTCCGCCTGGGCAAAAAAAGGAATACGTATGCCAAAAGGCATTTTACTTGAAGGCGCACCTGGCAACGGAAAAACTTTATTCGCAAAAGCCCTGGCCGGTGAAGCAAGCGTAAATTTCATTCCGGCAAAAGCAACCGATTTTGAAAGCATGTTTATGGCAATCGGTCCAATGAAAGTAAAATCACTTTTTAGAAAAGCAAGACGCCACGCCCCATGCATCGTTTTTATTGATGAATTCGACGGCATTGGAACCCGCAGAAATTACGCCGGATCTGCAATCGAAACGGAAAACACAAGAATCGTTACCGCTTTACTGAATGAACTTGACGGTTTCCAGCCAACACAAGGCGTTCTTGTCATCGCAGCAACAAACAGCATCTCCGCTCTCGATGAAGCTCTTATTCGCCCGGGCCGTTTTGACGCAAGATTTACTGTTCCTTATCCGGACAAAAAAAATATTCGCGAACTGGTTCAAATGTATATGAAGGGGAAAAATTTTTCTGCGGACTGTGACATTGAAAAAATTGCAAATATGTTTTCGGGCTATTCGTGTGCAAAAATTGAATCGGTTTTAAATCGCGCCTCCCTTATCGCATTGCAAAAAAATAAAACGTCCGCTGATTTACAGGACATCATCGACGCCACAAAGGAGCAGCAAAGTGCAAAATAAAATTTAAACTTCATTTCTCAAGTTGTATCTTTGCAAAAATAACATTAAAATCTTTTTAATTTTCAACATTGAATTTTAGCAAGGAAAAATGAATCTTTTTTGGGCGTTCCCTGCCTTGCGGCAGGTCAGGCTTTTCGGGGTTCCGCTGTCGCTTCATTCCTCCGCTCAGGCTTTGCCTTCGCTACGGAACGCCTTCGGCGCCCCTACAATCCTTAACGCGTCTTAAACAAAAAATTCATTTCGTAAAAATAAAATTCAAATCAGGAGTAACAATGAAAAATTTATATGAACCAGGCCAGATGATAGAAACAACAATCGTGGCAATTTCCAATGACACAATTTTTATTGATCTTGGACTCAAAAGTGAAGGTTTTATAGATAAAGCAGAACTTACAGATGAAAACGGAAATCTTAAAGTAAAGGAAGGCGACAAAATTAAAGCTTACTTTACCGGCAGCCAGCATGACGAACTTCACTTTACTACAAAACTTAGCGGACCAAAAGCAGACAAAGAACTTCTTGAAAATGCCTGGAAAAACGGCATCCCTGTTGAAGGTCACGTTACAAAAGAAATTAAAGGTGGCTTTGAAATTTTAATTGGAACTACACGCGCCTTTTGCCCTTATTCACAAATGGGTTACCGCCAGAAAAAAGAAGCCGGCGAATATGTAGGCCAGCATCTTACATTTAAAATTTCAGAATACAAAAATGAAGGAAAAAATATTGTTCTTTCAAACCGTGCCCTTCTTGAAGAACAAGCCCAGGCAGAACTCAACGCTCTTAGTGAAAACATAAAAGTTGGAGACACTGTAAAAGGAACAGTTATTTCTATAGAAAGCTATGGCGCCTTTATCAACTTAAACGGCTTTCAGGCACTTCTTCCAATTTCTGAAGTTTCCAGAACAAGAATTTCTAATTTGAACGATGTATTTTCTGTTGGACAGGAAATTACTGCTAAAGTTATAAGCGCAGACTGGAAACGTGAAAGAGTTTCTCTTAGTACAAAAGCCCTGGAAGAAGACCCTTGGGATTCAATCACAGAAAAGTATTCTGTAGGTTCAAGCTTTGACGGAAAAGTTTCCAGAGTTGCAGACTTTGGTCTTTTTATCAACATGGAAAACGGAGTAGACGGACTTGTACATGTTTCAAAATTAGGTCTTGAAAAAAATACAAATCTTAAAAAAGTTTACAAACCTGGTGATTCTCTGGCTGTTACAATCGACTCTATCGATTCTGTAAACCATAAAATTTCACTCAGCCCCGTAATTTCTAACGAAGAAGAAAAAGAAGCAAACGATTATTTGTCAAAGCAAAGTGATGATGGCGAAACATACAATCCTTTTGCAGCTCTCTTGAAGAAATAATTTTTGCCACAAGTTTTAAGGCATAAAAAAGGTCTGTCCCTAAATTAAAAATTACGGCAGACCTTTTTTAAATTCATTTTCCTTTTTTCCTAAACCAGGCACGTATAAAGTTTCCGGATTCAGTCAAATCACTGCTGGTCCAGTTTGATGTTTTTGTACATCCCGACTTTAACGCACTGGCAATTTCTTTTTTATTTGAAAGTGACCAGTTAAAATAAGAAATGTTGTTTTCATCCAGCAAATTAAGCCATTCAATAGTTTCTTCTTTGTTGAAAACTCCATCACCCGAAGCATTACAAGTTCCAAACTCACTTACAAAAACCGGCAATCCTGCATCCACAGCATTTTGCACCTTTGTCCGCAGTGACTGGCGGTGAGTGTTAGCGTAAAAGTGAACGGCATACATTACATTGTTATATTTAAGTGGCCAATCCTGGGCTTCATCAATTTTCTGACACCACGAAGGTGTTCCTACAATCACAATTGCTTTTTTATTATTTTTGCGGATAGCAGGAATTACATAATTCGCATAAGAAACAATATCTGCCCAAGATGTTTGCCCGTTTGGTTCATTACAAATTTCGTAAATGATATTTTTATGCTTTTTATATTTCGCAGAAACTTCTTCAAAAAAAGCCCTGGCTTCTTCCCTGTAAATTTCAGGATTTTTGTCATTCAAAACATGCCAGTCAACAATAACATACATCCCTAATTCTGTAGCATAATCAATTCCCTTATAAATATAATTTTTTAAAGAATTCTTTTTTCCGCCACTACAGTAGCCATTATACTCGTAAGTATAAAGTGCAAGCCTTACGCAATTTGTATTCCAGTCATCACGCAAAGTCTGAAATGTTTCTTTTTTTATGTATTGAGGGTACCAGGCAACTCCATGTGTACTCATTCCATAAAGCTGATAAGGTTTATTTTTTTTATCCACAAGACTTCCATTTACAACTGAAAGTCTGCCATGCTTTTTTAAAGGTGTTACATTTTCCGCAAACATAAAATTTCCTGTAAAACTAAAAATTACTAAAAAAATTACCGCCCAGATTTTTTTCATTTTAACCTCTTCAATTTAAATTAATTTACCGTCAAGATATTTTTCTACCAGCCTGCCATTTTTGTAAAGTAATTTCAGTGAAAAGAAGGGATGATTTTCTTCCATTAATTTTAGAAAAATCAAATCACCTTCCCAATGCTCCAGTTGAATAAAATCACTTTTTTTAATCCATTCAAGTTTGCCTTCGTCACATTCCTCCAACTGTCCAGTCCAGGCATCTGCACTGTAAAGAAACATATATTCAGCAGGGTCGTCATCCGAAAGAAATGTTACTATTCCCCGCAATTTGTAATCCGTCAAAGTAAGGCCAGATTCTTCCTTTACTTCCCGCAAAAGACAATCCTCCGGCGATTCACCAAATTCAAAATGCCCTCCAAGCCCAATCCATTTATTGTGATTTATGTCATTTTCTTTAAAAATCCTGTGCATTAAAAGATATGAATCTTTTGTCTGAAGATAGCAAAGTGTAGTCAATTGTGATTTCATGTATTTAAATTTCCAAATTTTCCCATTTGATTTATGTAAAATATTCTACATGCAAAATCAATTTAAGAAAATTACTATTTGAATTATATTTACTTATTTTTTAAAAGATTTTAAACTACGGCTTTAGTATGAGTAACGTTACTAAAGCATGCCTTGTCCTGGCTAACGGACAGATTTTTGAAGGAAAAACTTTAGGTCTCACCGGTTGTATCATCGGAGAAACAGTTTTTACTACCGGCATGAACGGCTATCTGGAAACTCTTACTGACCCTTCCTACTACGGTCAGATTGTTACGCAAACATTCCCTCTTATTGGCAACTATGGAGTCATCCCAAAAGATTTTGAAAGTGCAGCAAGTCATGTGCGTGGCTACATTGTGCGCTCGTGGTGCCAGGTACCTTCAAACTTTCGCTGTCAGGGAAATCTTGATGAATTTTTAAAAGAACAAAACATCATTGGTCTTTACGACATTGACACACGTGCTTTAACAAAAGTGCTCCGTGAAACTGGTGTTATGAACGGAATGATTATTTCCGGTGATTCAAAAGAAGCCCTGGAAGCATTTGCCGCTCTTGAAAATCCCGAAGCAAAATCTAAACTGCTCAAGAAAATAAAATCCTACAAAATTGTAAATGCGGTAAATTCTGTAACAGGAAGCGCCGCTGCTATTGAAGAAGCAGCAGATGTAGTTTTTACAGAAAGTGCTGAATACCGTTTTGTACCTGTACGCGCAGACGGAACAAAAGAAAATAATCCTGATCTGGCAATGGCAAATGGAAAGGGCAAAAAGGTTGTCCTTTGGGATTTTGGAGCAAAGGCAAACATTCGCCGCGAATTGTTAAAAAGAGGCCTTGAAGTCATAACGCTTCCAAGCACTGCTACTGCAAAAGAAATTCTTTCTTTAAATCCAGATGGCATTATGCTTAGCAATGGGCCTGGCGATCCAAAAGAAAATGTAGAAATCATTGCTGAAATAAAAAAATTAATTAAGGCAGACAAAGCAATTTTTGGAATTTGTCTGGGCCATCAGCTTCTGGCACTTGCGAATGGAGCTGAAACTGTAAAATTAAAATACGGTCATCGTGGTGCCAATCAGCCTGTCAAAGATCTTTCAAGCGGAAGAGTTTACATTACATCGCAAAATCACGGCTATGCTGTAAAAAACAAGAGTCTTCCTTCTGGCGCCATGCTTTCTTTTGTAAACACAAATGACGGAACTTGCGAAGGAATTACTTACACAAAATTTCCTGGCTTCAGCGTTCAATTTCACCCGGAAGCATGTTCAGGTCCTTTGGATACAAGTTTTTTGTTTGATGAATTTGTTGCTTTAATTAACAATCACAAGCATTTTAAAGACTTTAAAACTTCATTTGAAAGGATTGATTCTATAAAATATTTTTCATCAACAATCAAAAAAACAAAATCAAGTATTCATAAAAATTAATTTTGAATTTGCTAAAGGAGTTTCGTATGCCTTTAAATAAAGACCTTCACAAAGTTATGGTTATTGGTTCCGGCCCTATTATTATTGGACAGGCCGCTGAATTTGATTACGCTGGTTCACAGGCATGCAAGGCTTTAAAGGAACAAGGCCTGGAAGTTGTCCTGGTAAATTCAAATCCTGCTACACTCATGACAGATCATGCAATGGCAGATCACATTTATATTGAACCACTTATTCCTGAAACAATTAAACGTATTATAGAAAAAGAAAAACCTGATTCCATTCTTTCTTCTCTTGGAGGGCAAACTGGTTTAACCTTGTGCATGGAACTTGCCAAATCAGGCTTCCTAAAATCCCACAATGTAAAACTTCTTGGAGCAAAACCAGAAACAATCGACAAAGCAGAAGACCGCCAGATGTTTAAAGACACCATGGAATCAATTGGCGAACCTTGCATTCCTTCAAAAGTCGTAACTACTTACGAAGATGCTTTAGATTTTGTTCACAAGACAATCGGTTATCCTGCCATAATCCGCCCGGCATTCACCCTTGGAGGAACAGGTGGTGGTATTGTTCATAATGATAAGGAAATGGATGAAATTGCCCACAACGGACTTCACCGCTCACCTATCCATCAAATCCTGGTAGAAAAATGTATTTCCGGCTGGAAAGAAATTGAATTTGAAGTTGTACGCGACAGTAAAGGAAATGTTTTAACAGTCTGTTCAATGGAAAATTTTGATCCAGTTGGAGTTCACACCGGAGATTCAATTGTAATTGCTCCAGCTGTAACTCTTTCTGACAAAGAATATCAAATGCTTCGTTCAGCTGCACTCAATATTATTTCTTCACTTGGAATGGAAGGTGGATGCAACTGTCAGTTTGCCCTTAAACCTGATTCTTTTGAATATGCAGTCATTGAAGTAAACCCACGTGTCAGCCGTTCATCCGCTTTGGCTTCAAAAGCAACAGGCTATCCGATTGCAAAAGTTGCTACTTTAATTGCGATTGGCTACACCCTGGACGAAATTCCAAATTCTGTTACAAAAAAAACTGCCGCATGTTTTGAACCAGTTTTAGATTATGTTGTTGTAAAAATGCCAAAGTTCCCTTTTGACAAATTTGTTTATGCAGAAAGGACTTTGGGCACACAAATGAAGGCAACTGGTGAAGTTATGGCAATTGGTCACAACTTTGAAAGTGCGATTATGAAAGCAGCGCGTGGTTGCGAAATAGGTGTTAATTCACTCAACTTACCTGCATTTGAAGAAGAAAGTGATGAAGCAATTGTTAAACGGGTTGGTGAATGTACAGATCAAAGAATTTTTGCAATCTTCCAGGCTCTTAAGCGTCACATTCTTTCTATTGAAGAAATTCATGACATTTCAAAAATTGATATTTGGTTTTTGGCCCATCTGGAAAATCTGGTTAAAATGGAAGAAAAACTTATTGCCATTAAGGGTACAGATAAGGTTACACCTGTGGGTACAAATCTGTCCCTTGACTTGTACAGACAGGCAAAAAATTTCGGCTATCCGGATAAAGTGATTGAAAAGCTTTCAGGGGTACAGATTACAGCCTCATCCGGAATCCTTAAAGAGTCAAAAAAAGCCTCCCAACTCCTTTCTAAAGGAAAAGTTGCCCACATTCCAGCCAGTTACAAAATGGTAGACACATGTGCCGGCGAATTTAACGCAGAAACACCTTATTTTTACAGCAGTTATGACGCCGAAAATGAAGCAAAAGAATTCCTTAAAGAATATGAAAAGAAAGAAAAAAAATCTTCAAAGGGTACAATTATTGTTTTGGGGTCAGGTCCAATCCGCATTGGACAGGGAATTGAATTTGATTACGCTTCAGTCCAGTGCGTGTGGGCTTTAAAAAAGCTGGGCTATGATGTTGTAACAATCAACAATAATCCGGAAACTGTTTCTACAGATTTTGACACATCAGACAGACTTTATTTTGAACCGCTTACTCCGGAAGATGTAATGAATGTCATAAACACTGAACATCCTGTTGGAGTAGTTGTTGCTTTTGGAGGACAAACTGCAATCAAGCTGACAAAATTTTTGGATCAGCAGGGCATACGCATTTTAGGAACAAGTGCCGATTCCATCGATCTTGCAGAAGACCGTGAGCGTTTTGAAGAACTGTGTGAAAAACTCCACATAAACCGTCCGCGCGGAAAAACAGTTTTTACTGAAGACCAGGCAATTGAAGCTGCCAACGACTTGGGCTATCCGGTTCTTTTAAGACCAAGTTATGTCCTTGGCGGTCAAAATATGATTATTGCTTTTAATGATTCTGATGTTCACGAATACATGAAAATCATTCTTTCACAGGGAATTGAAAATCCAGTTTTAATTGACCAGTACATGATGGGCATAGAACTTGAAGTTGATGCAATTTGTGATGGCAAAGATATTCTTATTCCTGGAATTATGGAGCACATTGAGCGAACTGGAATTCATTCAGGCGATTCTATTGCAGTTTACCCCAGCTGGAATTTAAATGACATTCTCCGCGAAAAAATTATAAATCAATCTAAAGAACTTGCCTTAGCTTTAGGAACAAAGGGTTTAGTAAACATTCAATATCTTATTTACAACAATGATTTGTATATAATAGAAGTAAATCCTCGTTCCAGCCGCACTGTTCCTTACATTTCAAAAGTAACAAATGTCCCAATGGTTGAACTTGCCGTACGTGCAATGCTGGGTGAAAAACTTTCTTCCTTTGGATACGGCAGAGGTCTTTACCGCTTACCGCCATATTTTGCGGTAAAAGTTCCAGTTTTCAGTTTTGAAAAATTGATGGATGTTGATACTCAGCTTGGTCCAGAAATGAAGTCTACCGGTGAAGTTTTAGGAATTGCTTCCACAATGGAAGAAGCGATTTTTAAAGGTCTTATTGGTGCGGGCTACAACATGAAGCGTTCAGGCGGTGTGCTTTTCTCCGTTAGAAAAACTGACCGCTACGAACTACCGGATCTTGCACGTAAATTTTATGATATGGGATTTAAACTTTATGCCACAGAAGGAAACGCACAAACGCTTCGTGACTTTGGCATGGAAGTTGAAGTCGTAAACAAAATTCACGAAAATCCTGACGACAATCTTCTTACCCTGCTGGATTCAGGAAAAATTGATTATGTGATTTCTACATCTGCAAAGGGACGTGATCCTCATGCCGACTCAGTAAAAATGAGGCGTCATGCTGTTGAACGCGACATTCCCTGCCTAACCGCAATTGATACCGCAAACGCAATAGCAAATTGTCTTAAGTCAAAATATTCTGCGGAAAATGTTGATTTAATTGATATTAACTCTTTGAGGGAAACAAAAGAAAAAATCGAATTTACAAAAATGAATTCTACTGGAAATGATTTTATTGTTATTAATGCGATGAAACAAAAAATTCCTAATCCGGCGGGACTTGCTGTCAGGCTTTGTGACAGAATGAATGGCGGTATTGGAGCAGACTCTCTTGTTCTTATTGAAGAAAGTACAAAAGCTGATGCACAGATGCGCTTCTTCAATCTTGATGGCTCTGAAGGAAAGATGGCAGGCAACGCAATTCGCTGTGTTGGCAAATATCTTTACGATAACAACATAAATGGCATTTGTGAAAAGCATGGTAAAAAAACTGACAATACGGAAGTTATCACAATTGATACAGAAGCTGGTGTAAAAAAACTTACACTATACAAGCAGAACGGAAAAGTTACCTCTGTTACAGTTGATATGGGAGCTCCAACTTTTGCACCGGAAACTCTTCCTACAAGTTTAAAAACTGTTCCTGTTCCACAAAGCCCAATCAACAAAGGAAAGGAAAATTTGTTACCAAAAGAAGCTATCCTTAACCAGACACTCAAGGTGGACAAGGAAAATTATAAAGTGACATGTCTTGCTGTTGGTAACCCGCATGCTGTAATTTTTTCAAAATTTGTTGATAAAGAAGAATTGGCTGTAATTGGTCCAAAGATTGAACACAACAAAGCTTTTCCTCAAAGGACAAATACGGAATTTGTTAGGGTTGTTGGTCCAAACGAATTAAAAATGCGCACATGGGAACGCGGAAACGGCGAAACTCTTGCATGTGGAACAGGTGCTTGTGCTGCAGCAGTTGCCGCTGTTTTGAATGGATATTGTCCTGCAAACCAAAATATTACAGTTAAAGTTCGTGGTGGAAATTTGATTGTAAAATATACAGGACAAACAATTTATTTGACTGGAAACACAAGCGTTTGTTTTGAAGGTCAAGTTGAAATTTAAATTTTCAAATTCGATTTTATAAAATCAATTTTGTGAAATTTACAGGAAGCACTTTAAAAAAGTGTCGGACAAAAATTGTCTGACAGCTTTTTTTAGAGAATTTTCTTTTAAAAAGTCGACCTTTTTATTTTTGACTTATTAAAAAGACAACCCTAAACATAAGAATGTTCAATATTGATGTCCAAATGAAATTTAGGATTTTCTTTTTTAAAAAGATTTTTCAAATCACTCCTGATT
>CAVJHV010000085.1:0-10057 GCA_963649315.1 Treponemataceae bacterium
TAGTAAGAGGGCCCTGAAAAAGACTTCTTTTGCAAGTCTGAAAATAATGTGATATACTCAATTTAATTTATTCACTAAAAGGAATTTAAAATGAAAAAGAATTTACTTTTTATTTTTACCGCTTTAATTTTGACATTTACTTTTACATCATGCAGGACATTACAAGTTTCTTCACAGGAAGATGTAAAATTTGTTCTTGTTTCGGTTTATTCAAATCCTAACCTTCCATGGAAGGTTGCAACAGCAGATCTTAGAAAAGACAATAATGAAGACAAAAAAGGTAACGGCGGCATTATCAACAATACAATTAATTCTTTAACTGGAAAAGCAGATCCTGAACTTTTGCAGGCCCAGGACCGCTGCGATTATGTTGTTGCATCCATCGAAAAATATTTTAAACAGTCAGGCCTTAATCTTTTAGACCATTCGCTTTTAAAAGAAACAGAAACCTATAAAAATGCGAAGATTTCTCTTTTGACAAAATTTGAAAATTCCCTTATTGCCACTGACTACAAAATTTTTAACGAAATGGACAAGAGAAGTGCAAAACGTATTGCTGATGAAACAGGGGCTGACTACCTTATTTACGTAAAGGCTTATTATCAAAAAGAAAAAATCCGCACCAGCGCCCTTGACCTTTCTGCCCAGGCAGATGCAACCATGACATTTACTCTTTTAGACAAAGATGGCAAGCGGGTATTTGTTAAAAAGTACAACGAAGATTCCTCTGCTTACATAGAAGCGCCAAGAAGCAAATATGATCACCAGGCTATGGTTGATCTTTTTCCAAATGCGATTGATCACTGCGTAGAAGGTTTCCTTTCAGATATTGCCTACAGCGAAAATATTGGAATAAGTGAAGAAATCCTTGACGATATTGAACTTTACGGTGACCAGGGTACATCAATTTCTTTGCCTTCAAAAAATACTTCTGAAGAATAAAATATTTGCGGTCATCTGTAAAAAAGCATTTTGTAAAATCCGGAAAGTCCCCAAAAAATACAAAATGCTTTTTATAACTTCTTGTAAAAGTGAAAGATTTTCTGTATAGTAAAAAGCCATGAAGCTTGTAAGAAGAATGTCTATAAAAATCTTTTTCTCAAATTATGGACTTTTGCTTCATTTTTTTAAAATTATTAATTTTGAATTTTTTTGCTGAATTCTTTTGAATTCAGCTTTTTTTTTGTCTGCTTCCGGGAATTGCAATTTTTGGGGGCAAAGATACAAATATTTAAGGGGTTACTATGAAAAGAGAAGACATCAAAAAGGTTCTTATCATCGGTTCAGGTCCGATTGTAATTGGTCAGGCATGCGAATTTGATTATTCTGGAACACAGGCATGTAAAGCGCTCAGGGAAGAAGGATACAAAATTGTTCTTGTAAATTCCAACCCTGCTACAATTATGACAGATACTGTTATGGCAGATGCAACTTACATTGAACCATTGAATGTGGAACGCTTAAGCCAGATAATCGAAAAGGAAAGACCTGATGCTCTTCTTCCAAACCTTGGCGGTCAAACAGGCCTTAATATGGCAATGGAATTAAGCAAGGCCGGAATTTTGGACAAGTACGGCGTAAAAGTAATCGGTGTAAATCTTGATGCAATTGAACGCGGTGAAGACCGTGAAATCTTTAAGGAAACAATGAAAAAGCTGGGCATAGACACTCCTCGTTCCGGCATCTGTCACAGTGTTGAAGGGGCAGAAAAAATTGCTCAGGAAATAGGCTTTCCGCTTGTTGTTCGTCCTGCTTATACAATGGGCGGTCAAGGTGGAGGTTTCTGCTACAATGTTGAAGAACTGCGCACAATCGTTTCTAACGGTCTGGAACTTTCCATTACCCACCAGTGTCTTATTGAAGAATCCATTTTGGGCTGGGAAGAACTTGAAGTAGAAGTTGTACGTGATGCAAAAAATCAAATGATTGCCATTTGTTTCATTGAAAATATTGATGCTGTCGGAGTTCACACAGGGGACTCTTTCTGTTCAGCACCATTTTTAACAATAGACAAGGCTCTTGAAGAAAAACTTAAGGAAATGGCCTTTAAGATTGTAGAAAATATTGGTGTTATTGGCGGAACAAATGTTCAGTTTGCCCACAATCCTAAAACTGGCCGCGTTGTTATAATCGAAATTAACCCACGCACATCAAGGTCTTCTGCTTTGGCTTCAAAGGCAACTGGTTTTCCAATCGCCCTTATTTCTGCAAAACTCGCTTCTGGCCTTACATTGGACGAAATTCCTTACTGGAGGGACGGCAGTCTGGAAAAATATACTCCAGGCGGAGCTCCGGACGGGGACTACATCGTACTGAAATTTGCCCGCTTTGCTTTTGAAAAATTCCGTGGTGTAAAAGATGAACTGGGCACTTCCATGAAGGCCGTTGGTGAAGTTATGTCAATCGGCAAAACATTCAAGGAAACTTTCCAAAAGGCCATTCGCGGTCTTGAAACAGGCTGTTCTGGTTTAGGTTTTGTTAAGGATTACAACAAAAAGTCAAAGGAAGAACTTTGCGAACTTTTAAAAACAGCTTCTTCTGCCCGCTACTTCCAGCTTTACGAAGCAATCAGAAAGGGAGTTCCTTTAGAAAAACTTGAAGAACTTACTCATGTAAAGCATTACTTCCTTGAACAAATGAAGGAACTTGTTGAAGAAGAGGAAGACCTTCTTTCCAGCATGGGCCAAATCCCTAGTGCGGAAAAACTTAAGAAAGCAAAGGAAGACGGTTTTTCAGACAAATACCTTTCTAAAATTCTTAAAGTGGCTGAAAAAGACATCCGCAAAAGAAGGGCTGAACTGGGCATAAAAGAAGCATGGCTGGCAGTTCCAGTAAGCGGTGTAAAAAATGCCAATTACTATTATTCAACATACAACGCAAAAGACACATCTGTTGCAAGTGAAAACAAAAAGAAGGTAATGATTCTGGGCGGTGGTCCAAACAGAATTGGTCAGGGAATTGAATTTGACTATTGCTGCTGCCATGCCGCTATGCAGCTTAAGGAATTGGGCTACGAAACAATCATCGTAAACTGCAACCCTGAAACTGTTTCTACTGACTATGACACATCAGACAAACTCTACTTTGAACCTGTTACAACAGAAGATGTCTTGCAGATTTACGAAAAAGAAAAGCCTCTTGGTGTAATTGTTCAGTTTGGAGGACAGACCCCGCTCAATATTGCCCGCGAATTACAGGAAAATGGAGTAAATGTTCTGGGGACTTCAATTGATTCAATTGATGCTGCTGAAGACCGCGATATTTTCCGCCACATGATGGAAAAGCTTGAAATCCCAATGCCGGAAAGCGGAATGGCTGTGAATTTTGAAGAAGCAAAGGCTATTGCAGAAAAAATCGGTTACCCGATTATGATTCGCCCTTCTTTCGTTTTAGGTGGACGTGGAATGGAAGTCATTTATGATGAAGCAACACTCAAAGAGTATGTAGAAAAAGCTGTCGGCGTAACACCTGACAGACCTCTTTTGATTGACCGTTTCCTCCAGCACGCCCTGGAATGTGAAGCAGATGCCCTTGCTGATGGAAGTCACGTGTTCATTCCTTCTGTTATGGAACATGTTGAACTTGCCGGCATTCACTCAGGAGATTCAGCTTGTGTAATTCCTCCTCTTTCAATTTCTGAAGAAAATCTTAAAACAATCAGGGACTATACCAAAAAAATTGCCCAGGCCCTTCACGTCTGCGGTTTGATGAATATGCAGTATGCAATTGAAAAGGGTAAGGTTTACGTGATTGAAGCAAACCCTCGTGCCAGCCGTACTGTTCCTCTTGTGTCAAAAGTCTGCGATACACAGATGGCACGCCTGGCCACAAGGCTTATGCTGGGCGAATCAATTGAATCTTTGGGACTGAAGGATAAAGTCATTCCTTACTACGGAGCAAAAGAAGCTGTTTTACCATGGAACCGCTTCCCAGGAGTAGACCCTATTCTGGGACCTGAAATGCGTTCAACTGGTGAAGTTTTAGGTCTGGCAGAAACTTTCCCTCTGGCCTTCTACAAGGCAGAAGAAGCTGCCGGCAGTGAATTGCCTCATGCTCCGGCTGCATGGGAAAACAAAAAAGTTCTTTTAAGTTTAAGCGAAAAGGAAAGCGCAAAAGATGAAGTTCTTACAATCGGTAAAACTTTAAAGGATTTGGGATTTACACTTCTTGCCACAAAGGGAACTGCAGAGTTTTACATTGCAAACGGCATTCCTTGTGAAATTGTAAATAAAATTGGTGGTGGTCGCCCGGATGTTGTTGATGCAATTATGAATAAAGAAGTTTGTCTTGTAATCAACACACCAAAGGCTAAGCGCAATTATGCAGAAGATCGCGAAACAATCCGCAAAGTCTGCCTTAAATACAAGGTGTCTCACATTACCACACTGGCCGGTGCTTTGGCCGCAGTTCAGGGAATTGCAGCAGTTAAAAACGGCAACGGTGGTGAAGGTGGAGTTAAGTCTTTGCAGGAATATCACTCGCTGATTAAATAGGGCGGGGGACTTTTTACGAAAGCAGTGCCTGTTTACAAAACATGTGCCGCTTTACGAAAGCAGTGCCTGTTTACAAAACATGTGCCACTTTACGAAAGCAGTGCCTGTTTACAAAACATGTGCCGCTTTACGAAAGCAGTGCCTGTTTACAAAACATGTGCCGCTTTACGAAAGCAGTGCCTGTTCACAAAACGGGTGCCGCTTTACGAAAGCAGTGCCTGTTTACAAAACGGGTGCCACTTTACGAAAGCAGTGCCTGTTCACAAAACACACTCCGCTTTCACAAAACCGCCGCTTCTTTTAACATTCCTTTCCCAGTTCAAAAGCCTTCTTATTCAATTCCAAAAACTTTTCCGGAACATTAGCTTCAAGCCCCTTGAGCCAAACGTCTTCAGGAATTTCAGAAAAATAATTTGAAAGGCGGCCCAAAAGCGCAATGTTTACAGCCTTTGCAGATCCGGCCTTTTCCGCAATAGAAAGAAAATCCCTGGCATCCACCTTAACACTCTTAGCTTTCAGTTTTTCAATAAGATTTTCCGGGTAAAGGGCCTGGCCTGTAATAACCGGCATAGGTTCCATTTTTTGTGTATTTGTGATGATAAGACCGTCTTCTTTTAAGAATTCAATCCAGCGGGCAGCTTCCAGTTCCTCAAAAGAAAGAATAATATCGGCCTGCCCCTTATCAATTACAGGAGAATAAACCTTTTGGCCATAGCGCACATAAGTTACAACCGAACCGCCCCTCTGGCTCATTCCGTGGATTTCAGAAACTTTTACATCAAAGTCCATGTGCATTAAAACCCAGCCCAAAACCTTGCTTGCCAAAAGTGTTCCCTGACCGCCAACGCCTGCTATCAAAATATTTTTTGTCATTTTTTCCATCACAAAGCTCCAAATTTACAAAGCTGAGAACAAACCTTACAGCCCAGACAAATAGTTCTGTCAATTACAGCTTTTTTGTTTTTAAAACTGATTGCAGGACAGCCAATCTTCATGCAGGCCTTGCAGCCAACGCACTTCGACTCTTCTACTTGAACCGGCGGATTGTGCTTAGTGCCTTTTATCATCACGCAGGGTCTTCTGGAAATAATAATGCTGGCTTCATCCGCTTCAAGTTCTTCCTTTAAGACTTTTTCAAAATTAGCAAGGTCATAAGGATCAATAACAGTGACCCTGTTAAAGCCCAAAGCGTGGCACAGTTCTTTAAGATTTACCTTTCCTGCCGGGTCGCCGAGAATATTTTTTCCTGTTGTAGGATTTTGCTGGTGGCCTGTCATTCCTGTAATTGAGTTGTCCAAAATGATTATTGTAGACTTGCTCATATTGTAAGAAATGTCCGTGATTCCGGTCATTCCTGAATGAATAAAAGTTGAATCCCCAATAACGCCAACGCTTCTTTTTTCAGCATCGCGGCCCAAAGCCTTGTTAAAACCGTGCAGGCCGGAACATGAAGCCCCCATGCAGACATTCAAATCCATGGCATTTAAAGGAGCTAGGGCGCCCAAAGTGTAGCAGCCAATATCCCCGTAAACCATAATTTTATTTTTGCCCAAAACATAAAAAATGCCACGATGAGGACAAGCTGCACACATTACAGGAGGTCTTGGAGGAATGGAATCTTCCAGATGAAGAATTTTTGGCATTTCAAGCCCCATCTTTTCCCTTACAAGATTTTGAGAAAATTCCCCGCATACAGGGAAAAGTTCTTTTCCAATCACTTGAAGGCCCAAAGACTTGCAGTAATTTTCTACAATAGGGTCTAATTCCTCCAGAACATAAAGCTTTTTTACCTTAGAAGCAAAATCCTTTATCTTTTTTTCAGGCAGGGGAAAAATCATTCCCAGCTTTAAAATGCTGGCCCTGTCGCCAAAAACTTCTTTTGCGTACTGGTAAGAAGTGCTTGAAGTAATAATTCCAATTTCCCTGTCACCCCATTCAATGCGGTTAAGAGGGCTGCTTTCAGCAAATTCTGCTAAATCCTTAGTCCTTTGTTCAACCCTTTCATGGGCCTTTCTGGCAGCCACAGTCATCATTACTTTGTCAGCATCCTTTACGTATGGGACAAGTTTTTTTTCCACCCTGTCATTAGTTTCTACAATCGATTGTGAATGCGAAACACGGGTGCACATCTTTATAAAAACCGGACTATTAAATTTTTCAGAAATTTCAAAAGCCTCTTTTGTAAAAGAAAGAGCCTCCTGTGAATCCGAAGGTTCCAGCATGGGAACTTTTGCCGCAATAGCGTAATGGCGGGAATCCTGTTCGTTTTGCGAAGAATGCATTGCAGGATCATCAGCAACACAAATTACAAGTCCCGCGTTCAGCCCCTGGTATGAAATAGTGAAAAGGGGATCTGCTGCAACATTTAAACCTACATGTTTCATGGCACAGCTGGCCCTGGCCCCCGCAAGAGTTGACCCATGAGCCACTTCCAAAGCGACTTTTTCGTTAGGTGCCCATTCGCAGTATATTTCAGGATATTTACAGGCTTCTTCTGTAATTTCAGTACTAGGAGTTCCCGGATAAGAAGAAACAAGTCTGCAGCCCGCTTCGTACAAGCCGCGGGCAATAGCTTTATTTCCAAGCATTATTTCTTTCATCAGTGTGCGCCTCTTTTTACTAACTCATATTTTCTTTTGCTACCAGTTTGTCTGCTCCGTACATCTGGCGCAACTTTGGCTTTTCAATTTTACCAGTAGCATTTCTAGGAATTTCTGCAAAAATGATTTCCTTAGGCCTTTTGTAGCGCGGCAAGTCCATGCAAAAGTCGTCCAATTCTTCCTTTGTACAGGTAACGCCTTCCTTTAATTCTACAATAGCGGCAGTTTTTTCGCCCAGGCGGCGGTCACTTAAGCCAATAACTGCAACATCCTTGATTTTATCATTTTTCCTCATAAAATCTTCAATTTGAACAGGGTAAATATTTTCACCGCCAGAAACAATAACATCCTTTTTGCGGTCAACAAGGAAATAAAAACCGTCACAGTCCTGCATAGCCATGTCGCCTGTAAAAAGCCAGCCGTCTTTTAAAACTTCAGCAGTCGCTTCCGGATTATTATAGTAGCATGTCATAATGCCAGGCCCCTTTACGCAAAGTTCTCCGACATCACCCTGTTTTACTGCATTACCATTTTCATCAACAATCTTGCATTGCCAGCGGTAACCAGGCACCCCAATAGCACCCACCTTAGAAATATTTTCCACACCCAGATGCACGCAGCCCGGCCCAGTAGATTCAGAAAGACCGTAGTTTGTGTCATAAAGGTGATTAGGAAAATATTTTTTCCACCTTTTTATTAAAGATGGAGGAACAGGCTGAGCCCCAATATGCATAAGACGCCAGCGACTTAAATCAAAATCTTCCAGTTTGATTTTTCCGGCGTCCAGGGCATCCAGAATATCCTGGGCCCAGGGAACCAAAAGCCAGACAATGGAACATTTTTCTTTAGAAATTGCGCTTAAAATAGTTTCAGGCTTTGTACCCTTAAGCAAAACAGCCTTGCTGCCAGCCACCAGTGACCCCATCCAGTGGAATTTTGCTCCAGTGTGGTAAAGGGGAGGAATGCAAAGGAAAACATCATCGCGGTCAGTGCCATGGTGCTTTTGCTCCATTTCGGCTGCCTGGGTCAAACTCTGGTGCTTGTGTAAAATAGCCTTAGGAAAACCAGTTGTGCCGGAAGAAAAATAAATGGCACCAAAATCATCATCAGTAATCTTTATATCAGGAGACTTTGAAGAACAGTCCTGGACAAGTTCCCTGTAACTTTCTGCAAAATTCGGGCAATTGTCACCTACATAAATCAAAAGGCGGCCACGTGACAGTTTTTCTGCATGCTGTTCAATGCGGCCAATAAACTGAGGTCCAAAAACCAGAATGTGAATTTCTGCAAGATTTGCGCAGTAAAGAATTTCATCAGCGTCATACCTGAAGTTAAAAGGAACAGCAATAGCCCCAGTCTTTAAAATTCCAAAATAAATTGGCAGCCATTCAATGCAGTTGTACATCAAAATGCCAACTTTATCACCCTTTCTTATACCACGGCTTAAAAGCATGTTGGCAAAGCGGTTAGCCTTTTCGTTAAAAACCCCCCATGTAATTTCGCGGCGGTAAGGTTCAAAACGGGTAGGTTCAATTAATTCGCTTTCTTTCCAGGAATTGCGTCTAGTGTCATTTTCATCCGGATTCAATTCAATAAGTGCAGTTTCATCAGGGTAAAGCCTTGCATTACGTTCAAGAAAATCCATTACAGGCATAATAATCCTCTTTAAAAAAATATTTGGGGAACATTTTACTACTTATTTGAAGAAAATGCAAAAAGTCTTTTTGGGCGTGCCCCTCCCTTCGGTCGGGTCGTGTCTTCCGGGGTTCCGCTTCGCTCCAATGTTTTTTGCAGGCAAAAAACATCTTCGCCCCTTCAGCCACTCACGCAGTTTTGAATAGAAAAAAAATCTGCAAAAAAAAGGACTGTTTAAAACAGCCCTTTCTTCCATAAAAGATATTCTAGAGATGCCCTTTAGCAGTCGCAAATAGGGGTGAATGTTTCAGCCTTAAGTGAAGCACCTCCAATTAAACCACCATCAATATCAGGCTGTGCTAGAAGTTCCTTAGCATTAGCAGCCTTCATTGAACCACCGTACTGAATGATAACTTCATCAGCTACGCTCTGGTTGTAAAGTTTTGCAATGTAGCCGCGGATAAACTTGTGGATAGCTTCTGCATCTTCCGGAGTAGCAGTTTTACCTGTTCCAATAGCCCAGACTGGTTCATAAGCGATTGTAACATTTTTCATGTCTTCTGCACTAACGCCTGCAAGGTCAGCAGACAACTGGAAGGCACATACATTTTCTGCTTCACCGGCTTCTCTTTCGCTTAAAAGTTCACCAATGCAAAGGTCAACTTCAAGACCGTCTTTTAAAGCCTTGCGTACTTTTCTGTTAATCAATTCATCAGATTCACCAATTTCGTGGCGGCGTTCTGAATGTCCTAAAATAACTGCCTGGCAGCCAATGTCCTTGAGCATAGCTGTAGAAACTTCGCCTGTATGGGCACCGTTGTCTGTTGCAGCGCAGTCCTGGGCTGCAAGAAGAATGTTAGAACCTTTTACCACTTGTGCAACAGCATCAAGGTAAACAAAAGGAACGCCAATCATAAATTTATTTGTCTTTCCTTTAAGCGATTCAACTAAATCCTGGGCCAGCTTAACAGCTTCTGCCTTTGTAAGATTCATTTTCCAGTTTCCAGCAATGTAATGTCTTCTAGCCATTTGAAACTCCTTAATAAAAAATTGCCTTGATTTTAATGAAAATGAATAGGCTTTTCAATAAGAAGTTTTTTTTTCACCACATCCCTTTTTTACATGGGCAAGTATGAAGTAACCCAGGCTGCATACAAAAGTGTAATGACCGGCCAGACAGTAAAAGTTGGTGACAATACATGCACGCTGGAAGCAAAGCCGTCATACTGCAGTGAAGGTAACACAGATTATGCTGTGAATTTCGGCAGTAACCAGGGCAGGCGGCCAGTAGAAAATGTAACATGGTATGACGCAGTATATTTTTGTAAT
>CAVJHV010000086.1:0-9883 GCA_963649315.1 Treponemataceae bacterium
GCCGCAAGTTTACGAAAGCAGTGCCTGTCCACAGAACAGCCGCAAGTTTACGAAAGCCTTGCCCATCCATAGAACAAAATCCAAAAAAAGGAGGCTAAAAAAAATGATAAAAATCGGTGCAATCGGTTACAACCACGTTCATGACAAAAATTTTTTTGTTGACCGTCCGGAAGGGATAGGCTGCTATTTAGGCCTTCTGGTAAAAAGAAAATCCCTTTTCCGCATAAACAAAAAATCCTTTACGGTGGAAAAAAATTCCTTCATTTTAATCAGTCCCAGCGTTTCCGTTTTTTACAAAGCCGCTTCAGATTCCTACGCAGACGACTGGTTCTTTTTTACAATGGAAGAAGATGATTTAAAAAAATTAGAAGAATGGAATTTAAAAATAGATGTCCCCTACCCCTTGGAAGACACAGCTGACCTTGAACAGTTAATCCATTTAATTTCATTCGAAAATTATTCTGACCAGAATTACCACGAAGAAATAAAGCAGTGCTACACAGAAATTTTTTTTCTCAAACTTTCACGTCTCATAAACGAAAAGAAAAAAGTTTCCGTCAGCATAGTAGAAAACCGCATGGACAAAATCACATACATCAGGGTAAAACTTTTTGACGACCCACTTTATTTTTCCAATGTAGATTCCATGTCAGATTTTGCAGGACTCAGCCGCTCCGGTTTCCAGCACCTCTACAAAAAAACATTCGGCACAAGCGTAATAAAAGACGCCATTTCAGGCCGCATAGAAAAAGCAAAAAAACTCTTAGCCACAAGCGCAAAAAGCATCAGCCAGATAGGCCTGCTCTGCGGTTACAAAAGCGACGTCCATTTTATGAGGCAATTCAAAAGTCATACCGGTTTAACACCAGGCGACTTTCGCAAAGGTTCCAGCTGGCTGCACATAGAAAAATCGCGGTGACGGCACTGTTTACGAAAAATGTGAATGTAAACAAAAGTGACCGCTGTTTGCGAAATATGTAAATGTTTACAAAAGTCACGGGCGCCTGCCCTTCGCTTCGCAAAGGGCACCGGGCTATCCGTGGTTACGCTGCCGCTCCATTTCTCCGCTCCACTTCGTTACGCTCCGGAACGCCTTCGGCGCCACTACTATCCCTGGCGCAAAAAGGGGCATTGCTAAAAAAAACTTTAACCGCTTTTTTCAGCAATGCAAAAAAAAACTATTCCAAAAGGAACCACAAAGTCTGCATGGAAGAAGACAGTTCAAAAGAAGAAGAATCCTTTACTAAAAGTTCCCCCTTGTTACCGTCAAGACCCACCTTATACAAATTGTGCTTACCATTCAAAGTAAAAGCTGCATTTCCAGTCAAAGCCTTTGCCGGCCCCCTGCCACAGTTAAAAAGAGTCGTAATTTTTTCACTCTTGCGTGTCATAAAATCTGCATACTTTTCCTTTTGCCCATAAGGCCTCAAAGTTTCGCCAGCATTTCCAGACCAGCTGCAGGAAAAAATCAAGTACCTTTCATCTTTTGTTCCAGCCGTTCTAGAATCCTTCACAGCCATAAAAGAAGTAAAGTCCCTGTTCCCAGATTTGCTCAAAGCCGGCAGCAAATTATTTTTCCACTTGGCTGGGATGTCGCAAAGTTCAGCTTCGGCAGACAAAACGGCAAGGCTTACATTTTCATTGCAGACAATATAAACCCCGCTTTTTGTGTCCCAGTAAATAGTATAATCATCACCAAAGCCGCTGAAAGTCACACCAGGCTCATAAGAAGAAAGCATTTGCGGAATTTCACCAATCAAAGAAGCATCCTTTATGACTTCACTGCCTGTCACTCCCTCAAGATTAAATCCCAACTGGCCCACAGTTGCACATCCCTCAAAGGAACCAAAAAATTCAGCATTTCCAATATTCCAGCCTGAAAACTTATAAAGATTTTCCATTTCCTTTTGCCGTGAAAGGTTTACATAAAATTTTACCTTTGCCGGCTGCACTAAAAATTCCCTGAAAATCCTTGCAGCAAAAGGAGCCGCGCATGACTTTGCCGGATTATTGGTCTGGTCAAAGTAACCGCTTATTTTTTCATTTTGACCATCAGCCTTTGAAGGCAGACATGAACAGAAAGTAAAAATACAGTCCCAGTCCTGGAAGGCCGCAAAAGAAGAAATCATGGCATACATTTCAGAAGAAAACTGGTTTGGATAAGGATGATCATATTCGCTCACCGAAAAAGGCTTTCCATAAACGCGTGACTTTGCCAAATTCAAAAGAGTGTTTCCACTTGTTGCCTTTGTCAAAGAAAAATTATTTACATAGTAATTTGAAGTATCCCAGTCTGTTCCAGGAAAAGCCGGATGGTTCCAGTAAGCGTGGGTATCAATAATATCGTAGCAGGACTGAATGGCAGCCGTACTGCAGCCGACAACTGTTCCCATCAAAAGTGACTGGCATTTTAAAGTATCCTTTAAATAATCCCTCATGGAAAGCCAGTAATTTTCTTCAGTTTCATAAAGGAAAGAAAGAATCAAATTTCTATATTCCAAAGGCAAAGTCTGATATTCTTCGTAGTGAGGAAGCAAAACGGTGTCCTTTCTTGCATTGGATTTTTTTCCCTTTCTTACACATTCAAAACTTCCGCCCTCATGAATTGAAAGATTCTTAAAATAAAAAGTAGTCCCCTTGGAAAGCCCCATGCCACTGAAATTAAAACGCAAATTTTTATCAGTTGAAATTCCCTTAACCGTAAAAGTATAATCCTTCCAAGAGGAATCAGTTTCTACATCACTGCCCCAGCCGGCACCAGCCCAAGGTTCATGAGCCTGCATAATCGAAACATTCAGTTTTGATGGATTGGAAGATTTTACAGAAAATTTTACCGTATAAATTTTGTCCTCGCTAAAAGAAAGTTTTGAAGTATTATACTGAATGTGCCAGTCTTCACTCCCCTTTTCCAAAACCTTAATAGTGGTAACCTTACCATCGTTTTTTGCCTCAGACTTTGCCCCTCCGTGATTTTCAACATGCCAGACTGACTTCCCGTCAACAAGAACATCAGAAAAACTGGAAGAAGAATTATAAGTCATCGAAAGAACATCATAAGTAAGATTATTTTTTAAAAGCCATAAATTCCATTTGTTTTCCAGTTCCTGCCAGTAGTCACCATTATAATCTTCCAGCCAGCCGGCAAGATAAGCCATCATCAGACCATTTTCATTATTCACTTCTACAATAGCCAGGGCCGGGTCATCTTTGTAAACAGTTTTTGTGTAAGGATTTTCGTGTTCCAGCAAAAAAGCGGCCCATTCTTTTTGAAGGTTAAGAGCATCTTCATTCCAGAAACCCAGACAGTGGCGACTCTTCCAGCCAGAAACCAAATCCAGTTCCTTTTTGTAACCGTCCGCACTGGAAATGTCCCTCCCCGTCAAAAGATTCAAGTTGGAATAAATGCCATTCTTTTTTAAAGCAGCAAAAAAGTAATCAAAATCGTCCAGCCGCTTTTTATCAACCACCCACTTACCAGCAGGATTTTTTTTCAAAAAACAATTTGTCCAGTTGGCATCCGTGTGATGAAAACGAATACAATTGTAGCCCTGATTTGCCAAAGCCTGGGCATAAAAATCCGCCTGCTTGTGACTGGCAGGAAATTCGGACAAGTTAGTTCCAAAAATTCTGATCCTTTTTCCATTCGCTTCCAGGTGGCCGTCAGCAGAAAGGACAATGCGGTCTGCCTGGCCAATTTCACTGTTCAAGCAAGAAGCCGAAATCAAAGACTCAGATGTAAGCTTGTAATGATTAAAATGAAAAGCATTCGCCGCAGATTCTGCAAAAGCTCCCGTCAAAAAAATTGCCGCAGCAAAAAAAGTAAATAAAATCTTTCTCATAAAAATATTGTAATTCATATTTTATTTAAATCAAATTTTTTTTTGAAGCATACCGCCTGACGTTAACCGCTGTTCCGCAACTCACTAACGTTCGGTTGCCAAAGTAAACTTTGGCAACTGCTTCGCATTGCTCCATAGCGGGCTAGGCGCATTTAAAAAACTGAAAAAGAATTCGTAAAAAAATACTTGTAAAAATTTATTTATGGAAGCCTCTAAAAATTGCAATTTTTAGAGATGCCCTTATAAAGCTCAATAATTTTTTCAGCATCGCTTAAAATTTCTTTTTGCAGTTCCAGGGGCTTTAAAACTTTTACAGACGAACCAAAACTCAAAAGCCAGCTTTTTATCTGCTGCTTCTGGTTAGAAGAAAATTTTAAAGTAACGCTGCCGTCCTCATTTTGAACAGCCACTTGATTTTTATGCCAGGTCCTTTCCAGAATATAAGTTGCAAGCCCCTCTGAAAACAAAAGTTCATAATCTTCAAAAGCATCCTTGTTGCGCCAGATTCCAAAAGAAGGATCTACTTCCTTTTCCAGAACATAGTCATCCGGAATTTCAAATTTGTCCTTTGCCAGACAAAGTTCTTTTATCCTGGACAATGCATAAACCCGCCTGTCATTGCAGGAATGGTCATAACCTATCACGTACCAGTTGCCCTTTTGGCACAAAACCTGGTAGGGATCAAAAATTTTATCCTTGTAATCCCGCCTGTAAGAAGAACGGTATTTAAAATTCATCACACGGCGCAGCTTTATGGCTTTAAAAATCTTTTTAAAAACATCCCTTTCAATCTTTGGCAGAGGGTCACTTATAAAAACAACATCCTGGTTTAAAAAAGCAGTATCCACAGTCACCTGGTCTGGCAGCATATCCGTCACCTTGGCCATAATATTTTTAAATGAAGCTTCCAGCGGTGTATTTTTGTACTGTTCCATAAGAGGCATCAAAGTAGAAATGGTAAAAAGATCCCCTTCTGTTAAAACCACATTTTGAATCATAAAAGTAGGGTCTGTGTAATAGTATCCCTTTCGTGTGTGATCATACTCAATAGGAGCCATGTAGCGGTCCTGCAGAAATTCAATATCCCGCAAAATCGTCCTGCGGCTGACCCCGTGCTTTTTAACCATGTCTTCAACGCTGGGGTAAGTACCACTTCTAATCCACTTTTCAATTTGAATAAGCCTGGATGTCTTAAATTTATCTTCTCTGTCTGCCATAAAAAAATTATACCACACTTTCAAAGTGCCAGCCACTGTCACCCTGAAAATCCTCTTTTTTTTCTTTCCGACAGACTAAAATCAGGGGTTAAAAAAAATAAAAAATATTTTTTTAAGTGACACTCTATGTCACTCTTGGTCAATTATAATGGCTTCAATTGGAAGAGATAAATATATAAAAGGGCCCAAAAAAGCGAAAGTTTTAAGTGCCCGCATAATTTTTTTAAGGAGGCAGGAATTTCCCCACCAAGTAAAAATATATATTAAAAAAAGTTTCCACCACTAAAAAAACTGCACCTTCTTAAGCCAAACCCACAGGGCCAAGAAGATGCAGTTTTCTTTCATAAAGAATCTATCTTTATAAAGAGAGCCTCTAAAAATTGCAATTTTTAGAGACAACTATAATAAATAGTGAGTAAGTTATTTTTTACGCTTCTTAGGGCAGGCTTCATCAGCGGGCGCAATTGCTTTACGAATAAAGTATTGCTTTTCATAAAGAGCATAGCCGGCCGTGAAAGGGCCTGGTGCCACATAGTGGCACTGGAGCGGAGCGGAACCCTGCAAGGGCCGTTTAACAAAAGGCGGTATGCTTCAAAAGAAAAATCAATCCTGCTTCCATGGGAAAAGGAAGGATTTGAACTTTCGGGGGCCCAGGGTGTGTTTGTCTTTTTGCAGAAGCTGGTCCCAGGGAACGTCTTTGGCCTGGCGACGGGTAAGGCCGGGATTGACTTCAAGCCAGTCGTACTTGTAAAGGCGCAGGCGGAGGGCGTTTGTTCCGGCAAGGCATATTCCGTTAAAACCAGGGACAAGGCCGAATGTGAAAACTGTTACTGCCAGGCGCAACAAGTTTGTGAGTGCCAGTAAAAGTGTAAAACCTGTGTTGTCAAAAAATAAGAGGTATGATTTTTTTAAACACTTTGCGAAGCGGTTGCCCATGAGTGAGCGGACCGGCAGAAACCACTGGAGGGAAAGGAATGTAATTACCAGAAACCAAAATGAAAGGGACAGGAGCAAAAGGCCCCAAAGTTTGCCCTGGGAACCGTCAGCTGGTAACCAGATGGAAAAATAATATGGCAGGGTTACAAGGCCTATGGCAACTAAAAGTCCTATGAAAAGTCCAAAGAGGCAGCCGTCTTTTAATGAAGGCAAAATGTTTTTAAAAAAAGTTTTTATGCGGGGAGTTTCAAAATTTGCTATGGAAGCTTCATTTTTGCCCTGAGCAAAAAGCAGTACGTGGATGATCATGAGTATAAAAAGACATGCGGCTACTGTTAAAAGAGAAAGTTTTGAAGAATCCAGATTCAACTTGCCTATTCCGTAGCAAAGGAAAAGGCCGCCCACAATCGAAATGGTAATGAAAAAATTTATAAGCACAAAGTGGAACATGTTGTCCCAAAGATCACAAAAATTCTTTTTAAGAAAAAATCTAAACATATACTAAATCTACTTAATTTAAACTTTACAGTCAACAAAATTAATTTTAAACTAGATTTATGGATTATTCAATAAAAGAGATTTTAGCTTTGATCAGCCACATTCATACTTCTTCGCAGGACTACAGCAAAAAAAGACTTAGCAATACAAAGGAAGGTTCTTTTGTTTCAAGTCACGGTTTTATACTTTTTTTACTTTCTAAAAAATCCATGACCATGGGGGAAATCAGCAGGGCTGTGAACCGGGAAAAATCTACGACTACGGTTTTAATAAGAAAGTTGTGCAATCAAGGGCTTGTAAAAATGGAAGAAAATCCCCAGGACAAAAGAAGTATTATTCTTTCGCTTACTCCCAGGGGAAAAAAAATGAATTCTTTGACTTCTTCTATTTCCAAGGAACTTTTGGATTTGTGCTACAAGGATTTTTCAGATGATGAAAAAGAAGAACTGCTTTTTCTGTTAAAAAAGATGGCAAAAAATCTGGACCAGGAAAAAGACAAATAAAAAATAGTTTTATATAAAACAACTTGACTTTAGTTTGAAATAGAACTATATTCCTCACAAAAGTTTTGCACTACCAGTAAAGTATTTTTTTATGATGATGGTGCTGACACGGACTTTTTTAAGGAGCAAATATGAATATAAAAATGAATTTAAAAAAAATTACGGTCTTTACGATTTTACCACTTGCATTTTCTTTTCTTTTTACAATAAGCGGATGTGCTAAAAATGATAAAAAAAGCCTTTCGCCTTCTGTTGCTCTTTTTGTTCCCGGCATTATGGAGGATTCTCCAATTTATGCGAATTTGGCAAAGGGGGTTCGAGGGGCAATTGATGAATGGAATTTGGGAAAGGCGGATGAAGAAAAGGCTTTGCTTTATGTTATGGAAGCCGGAACCAACCAGGCTGAATGGGCAGGAAAATTGACTTCACTTGCGGCAAGCGGAAAGTATGATTTAATCATTTCTTCAAACCCGTCACTGCCTGAATATGCCCAGCCTTTGACAAAAGAATTTCCAGATGAAAAATTTATTTTTTTAGATGCCCAATGCAATGGTAACGAAAATATTGCATGCCTTTCTTACAGCCAGAAGGAAGAAGCTTATCTTTCTGGTTACATAGCAGGCCTTATTTCCAAAAGTCACAAGGTGGCCCTGCTGGCAGCCCAGGAGTATCCTGTAATGAATAATATTTTAAAACCCTATTACGAAAAGGGGGCCAGTGACGCTTATGAAGGAAGCAGCTGCGACTTCAGGGTTTTGGGCAACTGGTATGATGCGGCAAAGGCTGCTGAAATTACAGACGCTTTGGCACGTAAAGGGGTGGATGTTATTTTGCCTATTTGTGGAGGAGCCTCGCAGGGAGTGATTTCTTCTGCTGTGGAAAATGGAATTTATTTAAACTGGTTTGATGAAAATGGATTTTCAAAAGCACCGGGTACGATTATTTCTTCCTGCATGGTGGAACAGGAAAAGGCAGCTAAAGAAGTTACTTTGGAATATTTAAATGGAAAAATACAATGGGGCGTGACAAAAACTTTAGGCTTTAGGGAAGGATACATAACTTTTATTGATGACGATCCTCTTTACATTTCAAGTGTTGAAGAAAATATTAGAAATGAAATTCAAAATTTGATTTCTTCAATAAAAGAGGGTAAAGTATTATTGGATTAGTAAGGATTTTATTTTTTCAGAAAGTCACATTATTTTTTTTGAAAAGTTCAAGGAAGTTTTATTTTAATGAAGATAAAAGTGCATGGTATTTGCAAGGACTATCTTTTAAAAAATGCTCTTAAAGATGTCAGTCTGGATTTTGAAGGCGGCAAACTGCATGCAATTCTTGGGCAAAATGGAGCGGGAAAATCTACTTTTTCAAAAATACTTTCTGGAAACATAAGGCCTTCAAGTGGTGACATTTTTCTGGATGACAAAAAAGTTTTTTTTAAATGTCCGAGGGCTGCCCTTAAACATTCCATTGCACTTGTAAACCAGACTCCTTTTCTGGCCACAGAATTAAGTGCTAAAGAAAACATAAATCTTATTCTTAAGGGAAAAAAAGTTTCTTCCGTAGAAATTACGGATTTAAAAAACAAGTGGTGTCCTCATTTAAATCTTAATGCAAAAGTAAAAGATTTGGGCGGAAACTTTCGCTTCTACACTTCCCTTCTGGGCATTCTTTTAAGAAAAACAAATTGCATTATTCTGGATGAACCTTCAGCTTTTCTGGAAGCGGATGAAAGAAAAAATCTTTATGAAAATTTAAGGTGCCTTTGTAACGAAGGAAAACTGATAATCGTAATCACTCATTCAAAAGCCGAAGCGGGACAGTGGGCAGATACAGTTACAATTTTTAATGAAGGAAAAGTTTTTCATCATTTTGCAAGTTCAAAGGAATACAATGCCTATCTGAAATATCTTGAAGAAAATAAAATTGAAAAAATAAATTCTCTGCCTCATCAAATGAGGGATGTAAAAGTCAGTCCCTGTCTGCTTGCTGAAAAAATAAAAGTCAAACCAAAAAACAAGGCTCTTTTTTATAGTGACAGTTTGAAAATAAACTATGGAGAAATAACCGTCTTGTCTGGGATGGGACAGGCAGCCCTTTCTACTGCGGAAGATTTTTTTTCTGGTCTGCAGGAAGAAAATATTTCTGGTCTTATTACTTTTTTTGAAAAGGACGATGAAAATAAAACAGATAAAATCATCAAAATAAATTTAAAAGGCAAAAAATTTAATTCAACTTTTTTAAGGAAGCACAGAACTGCCATTGTTCCTTCCGACAGAAACTACAGGGCTGCAAATCCCCAGCTTACAGTAGAAGAAATTCTTAATGTTTACAAAAAATGGTCTTCTAAAAACTTCACATGGGATTTAATAAAAAAGGCTGATGTAAAAATCACCCCTTACGAAAAAGTTTCTTCTTTGAGCGGTGGCATGCTGCAGCGTCTTATTCTTGAGAGGGAACTTTCATTAAATCCTTCCTTAATCATCCTTGCAAATCCAATGCAGGGGCTGGACATTGACGCCCAGGGAAATCTTTGTCACCGCCTTTTGGAATTAAAAAATGAGGGCAAGGCAATTTTTATAATCGGCTCTCTTGATTTTCCCCTGTCTTTGTGTCAGAGAGTTTACGCCCTGGAAGACGGTGCCACAAACATCACATACGAGCAGGGAAAAAGTTACAGGCAGGAAAAAAAGGCAGAAAAAAAAGCCAAAGAAGTAAAATTGATTGACCCGCCGGAACTTGAAAAGAATGGCTGGGGAATTGCGCCTTTCGAAAACGGTGAAGCTGACACTGACGAAGAAGAGACTGCTGTAAATATTGCGCCTGGTGGGGCTGGTAAGTTTGTTGAGGAAGACCAAACTGTCTCTGTCGAAGAAGCAGCCCGACCTGC
>CAVJHV010000087.1:0-9875 GCA_963649315.1 Treponemataceae bacterium
AGGTGCCTATTACCAGCTCTACACCGGCGCTTTTGAATTGGAGTAGAAGGGGTAGAAATTTTTCATAAAGGAGGGGGAAGTCTCCCCCTCGCTCCAGCCACGAGTCGCTACTCAAGTGTCAAAGTAAACTTTGACACTGGCTCCGCTTTGTCGTGTCTTCCGCTACCCCTTCTAGCGGGGGAGAGCCCCCGCAACGCCCTCCAAAAAAATCCTTTCCCGTACATTCAACATTACATTTCCCACTTGCTTTTTTTATAATTTTCGGCTAATTTGGAGTGGTGCTCCAGATTAGCCGAAAATTTCAGGAGGAAATTATGTTTTTACACCGTCACATTCTTCCATATCTTTTGCGTATGTTGAAACAGTTTAAAATCATCTTAATCACAGGTTCCCGGCAGGTAGGAAAATCCACCTTACTAAAGCAGGAACTTGGCAGCACATTTGACTATTGCGTTTTGGACGACTATTCTGAACTGGATCTGGCAAAATCAGACCCAGCACTTTTCCTGAAAAATCACAATTTTCCGCTGATTATTGATGAAGTTCAGCGGGTCCCAGAACTTTTTCTTCAATTAAAATACCTTGCGGACAAAAAAACAGAAAAGGGGCAGATAATTTTGACCGGTTCGCAAAGCTATCATCTTATTCATAATGCAAGCGAATCTCTGGCGGGGCGTGTCTGCATAATCGACATGGCTTCACTTTCCCTTCGAGAAAAATTCCAGATAGATTTTAATCAGCCTTTTTTACCTTCCCAGGAATATATTTCTGAACGAAAAGAAAAAATCACGCCTTATAAAAATCTCTGGTGGCATTTACAGCACGGAAGCATGCCTGAACTTTTAGATGATCAAATTGAATGGGAAAGTTTTTACCGCTCGTACGTCCGCACCTACATTGAACGCGATGTAGCAGAACTTATCAATGTAAAAAATCTTTTAAAATTCAATAATTTTATGAAGTGTCTTGCAGGCCACACAGGAGAACTGTTAAATTGCGAAAGTCTTGCCCGCGACGTTGGAATTTCAGTCAAAACCGCCCAGGAATGGACAAGCATTCTGGAATCTTCCGGAGTAATCCGCCTTTTACATTCCTACGAAAACAATATTACAAACCGCACAGTAAAAACTCCCAAAGTTTATTTTCTGGACACAGGGCTTGTGTGCTACTTAGTCGGCTGGTCAAATGAAAATGTTGCAATGAACGGCGCAATGAGCGGGCCTCTTTTTGAAAATTTCGTAATCAGCGAAGTCATAAAATCTTATTACAATTCAGGCCACGACGCACAAAACCTCTATTTTTACCGCGACAAAGACAAACGCGAAATTGACCTTGTAATAGAAAAAGACGGCCTTCTTTACCCTGTAGAAATCAAAAAATCCAGCCGTCCTGCCCTGGAAATGACTAAAAGCTTTTCTGCCCTGAAAAAAATCTCCGGTAAAAGCGTGGGGCAAGGATGCATTTTGTGCCAGTGCGAAAAGCCCCTTTTGCTGGACGAAAAAATTATTGCCCTGCCGCTGGAGTTTTTATAAAATCCTGTCTTCTACAAAAACATACACATATAATGCGGAATCGTTATTTTCTTTTCAAATTGGCCCACGTTGCCATTTATGATTTTGTAGCCGTATTTTGTGCTTTCTTTTTTTAAAAGAGAATCCAAAGAAGATATACTGCCTTTTTTGGACTTAACTTCAATTGGCACAACGGAACATTCTTTTTCAATCAAAAATTCAACTTCGCTGGAACTGTCATCACGCTTAAAATAATAAAGAGGATAATTTTTCTTAACTAAAAAATCGGCAATCAGATTTTCGTAAATTCCGCCTTTTACGGTCCCCGAAAGAGAATCTGTAACAATTGCTTCTTTCATTTGGTAGCCGTACATGCAGATTAAAAGTCCAATATCATTCAGATAAATTCTGAACTGGTCGTCACGCACATAAGCCACCAGCGGAAAGTCCGGGGGGATGCAGTTATAACAGTAACGAACAAGATTTGCATCCCGCAACCAGTCAAGATTGTTTGCATATTTTCTGGCCGTTCCGCCTTTTTCAATTTCGCTGTATTTAAATTTTGTATTTTCTTTTGCAAGTTGGCGAGGAATTGAAAGGTAACAATTTCTTGCTTTTGGTTTATCTGCTGTTGAAGCATATTTTGCAATATCATTTAAGTAATCATTTAAGATTTTCTGCTGTTCTTCGTGAACAACATTGTAATTGCTGGTTTCAAGAAATTTATTTACAACTTCCGGCATTCCGCCAACAGCCATAAATTCGCGAAGATACTTCTGCATAATTTCGTTAGTAGATTTTTCGACTGGAATTTTTTTATCAAAATTTTCTTTTAAACTTAAAATTGCAGATTCTTCAATTCCCAAAGCCCAAAGAAATTCTTCAAAATCAAGGGAATGCATTTCATACTGCCGCTCATAACCAACTGGAATGGAAGAAATTTCCTTATAATTTATGCCAAGAAGAGAACCTGTTGCTATCACATCAAAATTTTCATCTTGTGCTAAAAATTTTAAGGCTGTTCTTGCTTGCGGACAAGATTGGATCTCATCAAAAAATAAAAGCGTTTTATGCGGAATAATTTTTATTCCAGGTTTTCTGAGTGAAATCTCTTTTAAAATATTTTGGACATCAAGATTTCCGTCAAAGGCAGACTTTAATTCACTTTCTTTCTCAAAATTGAGTTCAATAAAACTTTCATATTTTTCTTTTCCAAACTGGCGGATAAGAAAAGTTTTTCCAATTTGCCTTGCACCTTTTATGAGCAGACATTCATTTTTTTTTGTTTTTCGCCATTCATCAAGAAAATTATAGGCTTTTCTCTTTAGCATAACTAAATTATGCAGATTTTTAGAAGAGTTTTCAAGGTAAAATTGCATATTTTTAGAAGTGTTTTCGAGGTGAATTTGCATATTTTTAGAAGAGTTTTCAAGGTAAAATTGCATATTTTTAAAAGAAATCTTAGGGGCAAAAAAAATGACAGACAAACAAAAGTCTAATTTGTTGGAAATTATAAAATGTTTATTACTTGAAATAGCAGTTGTTGCAGCCGTTCTGCTGTGGAAATTTGTAGATCCAGAACAGTTAAGAAACGTTGTTTGCATAGTTTTATCAGTAATTTTAATTATCTGGGCTTTTACTCAAAAAGATATGGGTGGATTTTTTGCAAGAATCATAGCAGGTACTGTAGGTGGAACTATACTCGGTATGCTTCTTTGTTTTCCGCTAAAAAGTCAAAAGGGGCGGCTTATTGTTTTGATTGCTGGTTCACTAATCGCATTCATTCCAATGATTATTTATCTTTTTAAACTCAGAAAAAATACTGATGAAAAAATTGCCGAATTAGAAAAAATGAAAATAAATAATTCCACAGAAAACTAAAATTTAAGGACTTTGACTTATGACAAATGACGAAATAAATAAAAAAATCGCTGCACTTAAAAAAAAGGAAGCAAAAAGTTCTGCTTCAAAAGCAAAAGCATCTAACATAGTTTGGACAATAATTGTCATTGCAGTTGTAGTGGCAATCATAGCCGGCGTTGTCTGGCTTTTTGCTCTTGGCATTAAAGTAGACAAAGAAGACAAATTAGAAAAGCAGGCATTCAAGGAAAAAATGGCTGACCCTGCTAACTATGAAGAAACTACTTTGCAATGGGTTGAACAATACGGAATGAATCTTAATGAATCTGTACTTAAAAAAATACCTATGGTTATCTGGAGTTATCGTCCGGGAGAAAATTGTGAAGTCTGGAACGGAAGTTATCTGGAAAAAGGAACTTTGATAGTCCACACAACAAATGAAAACGTAAGACAGGAATTAAAAGATTTATCTTATTCAAAAAATGCTTTCTACGCTTACTGCGAAGTAAAGCCTAGCGGCCTGATATACATTAACTTTATCGATTACAAATAAGTTTTTTTTGCAACTATTCAAAACCGTCCTTCCGGACTCAATCCGAAATCTCACTTTAGGAAGAAAATATGCGCAAAACAGGAATTTCATTTTTACTGATGGGAGCCTCCCTGATACTTGCATTTGCTTTTACTTCATGCAAAAACATAAATCAAATGTACAACGGCGAGTGGCATATCATAAAAGTGGACAGCAAACTCCATTACAGCACAGATGTAAGAGTTGATTGGATTTTTGTAAAATATTAGGGTGCCTGCCGGCTACGCCGTCACCGGGCTATCGCGTTATAAAAATTTCCGCCGCCTTGCGCCGTAAATTTTTTCCGTCCAGACTCACAGTCTTGGTAGCCTGTGAGTCCGTCCCGCTAAAGCGGCTTCTATCCCTGGCACAATGCAATTTTTAGGTTCCATTTAAAGACTATCGAAAATACCGTCAGTTTTGGATTTAAGAATTTGCTTTGCAAAAATTTTTATAAGTAGGTTCAGCAGCTCCTATGCAGCCACTAACGTGATGTTTTTAAAGGAGCAGAAAATGAACACATTCACAAAGGAAAATCTTGAAGAAGTCACACTCAAAATAGAAATGCTTGCCTTAAGAGACACAGAGCACAACATAGTTTTCACTTTTGAAGATATAGTTCAGCTTAAAAACGTGGCAATTACGCGTATTTTGCGAAATCTTGATAACAGCGACCTGTTAAAAGCGTTAAGGGGAAGTCGTACTGCCCTTCAGGAAAGATTTTTCAGTAATATGAGTCCGAAACTTGCAGACCAGTTAAGAGAAGACCTTGAATATATGGAAACAGTTCCGCTAAGTGAAGTTCTTGAAAACCGCAATAAAATCATAAAATTAATAGAAGTGCTTGTCAAAAATGGCGAAATCACAATCAACAAAGAACCTGTGCTATAGTTTGAAAAAGCCATAGATTCACTTTTTTTGCTGCCAAACATTGACATTTATTTGACCGGCTCAAACGCAAGTATGCTTTCGAGCGAAATTGCAACACTACTTTCCGGCCGCTACGTTGAAATAAACATTCTGCCATTTTCTTTTACGGAATTTCAGCTGGGTTACAAAAAAACTTTTCCAGAAAATAATCTGGACTTGGCATCGCTTTACAGGCTTTACATAACTTACGGCGGATTTCCTTACCTGCACAACATTTACGGTCAGAACGAAAACATAAAAGATTACATTGGCGGACTTTATTCAACGATTGTTTTAAAAGACATTCAGCAGCGAAAAAAAATTACAGATACCCTTATGCTGGAAAAAATGGTAAAATTTGCCCTGCAAAACACAGGAAACATTCTGTCACCAAAAAAAATTGCAGACTCTTTTGTTTCTTCCGGCAGAAAAACTTCTCCTGCCCTTGTAGAACTTTGTCTTTCATCCCTGTGCGAAACTTATCTTTTTTACAAAGTTAACCGATTTGATGTAAAAGGCAAAAATATCTTAAAAACTCTGGAAAAATATTACGCCGTGGATATGGGCCTAAAATTTTTTATGCTTGGTTCAAAAACTGGGGACGAAGGTCATATCCTGGAAAATCTGATTTTTTTGGAACTTCACCGAAAACTTTATAAAATCTATGTAGGAAAAATTGATGATGCTGAAATTGACTTTGTAATAGAAAAAAACGGTGCTTTTAAATACGTTCAGGTGGCTCTGACTGTCCGCGACGAAGAAACTTTAAACCGGGAACTTAGACCGCTTCTAATGGTAAAGGACAATTTTCCAAAATTTCTGATTACTATGGATAATGTGCCGGTAACTTACCACAATGGAATAAAGCAGATTTATGCTCTGGACTTTTTGAACGGAGAAATTGCACTGGAGAACTAAGATTTTCTTTTGCGCCAGGGATTGGAGGTGCGCCGAAGGCGTTCCGGAGTGAGCGTAGCGAACGGAGGAATGAAGCGATAGCGGAACACCGGAAAGCCCGGTGCCGGCTTAGCCGGCAGGCGCCCAGATAAAAATCCTAAAGCCCAAACAAGGCTAAACCTTCATCATCGGCAAGCAGGCGGTCGCTTTTGGTGTCGGCATTTTCCAACATCATTTCAATTTTGTTCTGGATGGCTTTGCCTATGAGTTTTTCCGTATCCACGCCACGCAGTTTGAAAAAAAGCAGGGGGTCTTTGTCGAAGCGGGCACCAATTCCGTAAAGGGCAGCGGCAACGTGTTTGCACATATCGGCCCAGTCGGGGCAGGAGCAATTAAAATGGATTTTTGCCATGCTTGGGAAGAGGCCGCCTTTTTTCTGGAGGAAAAGTTCTTTAAGATCGTCGGGAAAATCGCCTTTTATAAGGGAGTCGATGTTCTGGATTTTTGAGGAACATTTTTTGCAGATGGATTCGTACTGGTCGTCGGAAAGCTGGTCAATCGTGATGTGGATTTTGTAGGGAGACGAAGAACTTCCAATCACCTGGGCATAAACCTGGCCGCTTTCAATTTGCAAATCTACGACGCAATTTGCACGCACGTATTTTCGACCACGTTCCAGGCGGCTGTAGTAGTCGGCATAGCTTTCGAGATTTTCGCACCAGGCTTTACCCCACCAGGATTTTGCGATGGTTCTGCCTTCAATTTTGACCGGATTCATTTTTTCGCCGGATTTTTCTGCTTTTTCTATGATTTTTTTTGCTTTTGCTTTTAACTCGGCAACGCTTGTGTAAGTATATCCACCGTATCCGCCGTAATAATCCCAGCTCATCTTAGGCCTCCAGTTTTAAAAGATTAAAGAGTTCGTCATTCGACATTTCGCTAATCCAGCTTTCGCCGCTTGTTTGGCCGATTACATTTTTGGCCAGCTGCTTTTTGCTTTCAATCAGTTCGTCGATTTTTTCTTCAATCGTTCCTTTGCACACAAATTTGTGCACCATCACATTTTTTGTCTGCCCGATTCTAAAGGCTCGGTCTGTTGCCTGATTTTCCACTGCCGGATTCCACCAGCGGTCAAAATGAATTACGTGGTTGGCCTTTGTTAAGTTTAAACCAGTTCCGCCGGCTTTTACGCTCAAGACCATGTAAGGAATATATTTTTCGCTCTGGAATTCTTCCACCATCTGGGTTCGTTTTTTGACAGTCGTTCCACCATGAAGGACAAATCCGCGGGTTCCAAAAATTTCTGAGAGGAAATCGTCAAGCTTGCCGGTGATTTCTTTGAACTGGGTAAAAATCAAAACCCGCTCGCGTTTTTCGTAAATGGTCTGGCAGATTTGACGCAGCATTTCAAATTTTCCGCTGTCACTTTCATCATAATTTTCCATTCCCAAAAACTGATCTGGGTGATTACAAATCTGCTTCAACTTCATCAAACTTGAAAGAACCAGGCCCTTTCGTTCTATGGATTCAAACTTTGCTTTTTCAAGTTTTTTCTCCAGTTCATCAACATATTTTTTGTAAAGGACGGACTGTTTTTTGGAAAAAGAAATGTAGTCTGTAATTTCGTTTTTTTCCGGCAAGTCCGAAATGATTGCTTTGTCAGTTTTAAGTCGGCGCAGCATAAAAGGCGAAATCATCTTTTTTAATTTTGCATAGCCGGCAGGATTTTCGGAAAGCGTTTTTGTGAAATTTTTGAATTCCGCAGAAGTTCCCAAAAGCCCCTTGTCCAAAAAATCAAAAAGTGACCAGAGGTTTGAAAGGTCGTTTTCGACAGGGGTACCGGTCAGGGCGATTTTTCCGCTGGCAGAAAGTGCTTTGATGTTTTTTGTCTGCTTGCTGAGGGGATTTTTGATGGCCTGGGCTTCGTCCAAAATGATTTTGTCCCATTTTATAGATTTAAGCGATTCCAGCCGGCCAGTCATTCCGTAAGTTGTGATGTTGAGGAAGGCGAAGTCAAGATTTTCGCCCACGGCTTCAGCCTTGACCTCCGCAGGAACGTCCACTGTGGCACCAGCCGCCGGTGCTTTTTTCACCGCAGAACTATGCAGGACTTTCACCGGCAAACCTGGCGTAAACTTTTCGCACTCCTTAAGCCAGTTACCAATCAAACTGGCAGGAACAATCAAAAGGATTTTCGCAGCCGGATTTTTTTCGTAAATGGATTCAAGCAAAGTCAAAATCTGCAGGGTTTTTCCAAGCCCCATGTCATCAGCAAGACAGGCACCAAAACCAAAAGATGACATAGCACTAAGCCAGCTGTAACCAGTATTCTGGTAAGGGCGGAGAGTCGCGTTCAAATGCTGGGGCAGTTGGATTTTTGGCGGAGTTCGCAACTGGTCAAAAATAGATTTAAGCCATTCACCGTTGGAAACAGAAATTTCTCTATCAGCATTATCCGCATTTTCTTCTTCCACCTGGCCGGAAAGTTTGATTGCCTCCAGAAGCGAAATGTCGCCACTGTATTTTTCCATTTCAGAAAGCAGTTTTTGAAGTTTTTCGTGATTTACCTCAATCCACTTGCCCTTGATAAGAGCCAGCCCTTCCGTCTGCTTAAGCAAATCATTTACATCTTCTTTAGAAAGGACAAGGCCGTCCACTTCCAAAAATCCCTGCATCCCGATGATAGAATCCAGCCCCAAAAGCGATTTTCTTTTTTCGCCAAGCTGAACGTTGACCCCGGCGTGATGCTTTTTCTTTTTCCACCAGTCAGGAATGCGGCAGACAATCCCGGTTTCTTCAATTTGCGGAATGGATTTTAAAATCTCCCAGGCCTCAGCAGACTTTAATTTGAGGGGGTGAAACATTTCGCCCTTTTCAACAAACTCCCCAATCAAAGGACAGGCATCCCCAGCTCTATTCAAACAAGCCAGCAAATCCAAAATCTTATCGCGATTATTTTTATATTCAGTCAGGGCATATTTCAGCGGTACATGAATGATTTTTTCGTTTTTATCTTTTGTAGAATAAGTCGCCAAAAAAGCAAAAGGATAATTTTCATCCGCCCTATTTTCTACAATGTGAAAGAAGATTTTTTCCGCCACCTTCAAATGAGAATCTTTTTCCGCCAGATACATGGCAACCGTTCCATCGTAGGAAGCAATTTCCCGGGCAAAAACGCCGTTCAAAAGCCCCCAAAGATTTTTTAGCCAGTCCGCCGTAAGATTTTCGCTGCCAATACAAAAAGGCGCCTTGGAAAGCAGAGTGGAAATCAAATCATCATCAAGCGGCACAAGAGTTTTTTCCCGGCTCAACTCAATTCCATCAAATTTCAAAAGCCCCTCAAAAAAAGCCGCCGCAATTCTGTAAAGAAAAAGCCCGCAGTCATCAAAAGCAGGCCTTTCGCCCGCCCCCGCATTGTAAAGAGAGGTCACCGGGTCCGCCGTAAATTCACCTTTATAAGAAGCATCGTCCACCGCAAAAAGCGTCGGCGTAATCCTGAAACTCAACCGCTGAATAGATTTTTTTGTATTTGCCATACCGGAATTTTAACAGAAATGGGGAAAATTTTATATTGATTTTTGGGATTGTGGGTGGATTTTTTTTGGCGTGCCCCTCCGTTCGCTTCGCTCACTCCGGGTCGCTATGTCCAGGGTTCGCTATCGCTCATTCCTCCGCTTCACTTCGTTACGCTCCGGAACGCCTTCGGCGCCCTTCCCAGCGCTCACGCGGGAAAATCCAACTCATCTTGACCAATAACTTTTTTCCTTACCGCTTTAGAAAGTTCTGTTGGATATTCTCTGTAGAAAATTCTATTTTCATGACATAAAAATATTTCTTCTTCAGGAAGTTTACCGTAAATTAGCAGAGAATAAGGTTCTAAACTTTTTATCATTTTCAAAAATCCTTTGTGAAAATTTTCTCTGTCCTCACATGTCCCTAAAGCACTTAAAGTTCCAAGAGCCAATAAAGAATGTTTTTTTATGCCTTCAAAACAAAAGTTCCAGGAATATTTATCTCCCCACCGGATACTTGGAATTACATTTACTCCATTATTTAAAAGATAAACACCGTAGATAGCGTAAAATAAAGTTCGCAATTTGTAATTTAAAATTGAAAAAAGTCATTGA
>CAVJHV010000088.1:0-8212 GCA_963649315.1 Treponemataceae bacterium
ATTTATATTGTTTCTATTGATAATAACGTTATAAATCAACAAAAAAAATTTACCGTTAAGGCGGTCTTTAAGGAGTACCACATGAAAAAACTTTTATTTGTTTTGTCAGCTGCAGTTTTATTAACATTCACTGCATGTTCTAAGAAAGATAGTGCTGCTTCAAAAAACGATACAGCAAAAAAGAAAATCGGCATCGCAAAAATTGTTCAGCATGTCGCTTTGGATTCTGTTGAGCAGGGAATCATTGATGCCATAAAAGATGCAGGCATTGACGCAGACTATGATTTGCAAAATGCCAACGGTGATGTTTCTACAGCAAACCAAATTGCAGCCCAGTACGCTGCAGAAAAAGTTGATGTTGCCGTAGGAATTGCAACGCCAATCGCAGTAGCTTTGGCAAACACGATTAAAGACAGGCCAGTCGTATTTGCAACAATCACAGACCCTGTAGGGGCAGGGCTTGTTTCTACACTGGAACACGGAGAAGGAAATGTTACCGGAATGAGCGATGCAATTCCAACTGTTGAACACATCAAAATGTTTGCCCAGCTTACGGGCATAAAAACTTTGGGTTACATTTACACAAGCTCTGAAGCAAATTCCATTTCAGGACTTGAACTGGTTCGCCAGGGCTGCGAGCAGGCAGGATTGAATCTTGTAGAACAGGCTATCACAAGTTCCGCAGAAGTAATCACCGCTGCCCAGTCAATTGTTGACAGAGTAGACGGCATTTACCTTACAACAGACAACACTGTTTTTTCTGCCCTGGCTTCTCTTGTACAAGTTTTTGGTGATGCTAAAAAACCGATTTTTTCTGGTGACGTAACAGGCGCCATGGAAGGCGGTATTTTTATGGCAAGCGGCTTCAACTACTACAAGGCAGGTTATGCTACTGGCGAAATGATTGTTGACATTTTGAATGGCGCCAGCCCTTCTGAAATTCCAGTTAAGTTTATGACGGATCCAAGTGATTCTGATTTGCTTTTCGATTTGGATGCAGCTGCAAACTGTGGCATTGAAATTCCAGAAGAATGGATTTCAAAAGCAAACATGATTATCCAAAATGGTGTTTTGGAAAAGAAATAACAGTTGCTTCTAAAAATTGCAGTTTTTAAAGACAAGCAATAAAGCATCTGCTTTACGAAAACTGCATTCATTTTCCGAAACATGCCTAGCCGGTCCTGAAGCCAGGCCAAAGGCCGTCCGAAGGACCGCGCGCAGCAAGTGGCGGAAGGACCGTTAAACAAAAGGCGGGATGCTAAAAAAAAATCAAGGTTAGAAATTATGATCCAAAATATTTTGATTGAAGGATTTATTTACGGAATTATGGTGCTGGGAGTTTTTACGACTTTCCGCGTTTTGAATTTTTGCGACATGACTGTTGACGGCTCCTTTCCTCTGGGCGCCTGCGTTTTGGCGTCGCTGCTTTTATCCGGCGTGAATCCTGTTCTTGCCCTGCTGCTTTCTTTTGTTGCGGGAATGTGCGCTGGACTTGTTACCGCTTTAATCTACACAAAATTAAATATTCCGGATTTGCTTTCCGGCATTTTAACAATGACAATGCTTTATTCGGTCAATCTGAGAATCATGCACAACAAGGCAAATGTTTCTTTTTTAAAAATTCCGACTGTCATGTCAAACATAAAAAACGCTGCCTCTGTTTTTGCAAAGGCGCATGGAATTCTTGAAACTGCTTTTTCTGCATGGATGATTGTTCTTTTTCTTTTAGCAGTAATTCTTGTAATAAAATTTTTTCTGGATCTTTTTTACCACACTGATTTAGGACTGACCATGGGAGCTTTGGGTGCTAACAGACAAATGGTTGTGTCACAAGGTGTAAACCCAAAAAGCCTTACCACAATTGGCATTTGTTTAGGAAACGGTCTGGCTGCTTTGTCTGGCGCAATGGCTGCCATGTATTCAGGATTTGCAGATGTTGGTTCAGGAACGGGAATAATTGTTTCGGGACTGGCTTCTCTTATGCTGGGAGAATTTTTTATCCGGTCAAATAAAATTTCTTTACAGACTTTGCGAGTCATAATCGGTTCAATCATTTACCGGGCCCTCATGTACCTGGGCAGAAGTTATGGATATAAAATTGGTCTTACTGCCAACGATTTAAAATTGATTACCGGCATTTTAATTATCCTTTGCCTGATTCTTTCCAAGGCGGATTTTATTTCTTACATTGGCCGCCACATGCAAAGGCCTTACAAAAAAAATAATTTTATTCCAGGAGAAAAAAATGCTTAAACTAGAAAACATAGGGATCACATTTAACCCGGGCACGCCAGATGAAAACCAGGCACTTAAAAATATAAACTTAACTGTAAACAAAGGTGACTTCATCACAGTGATTGGTTCAAATGGAGCCGGCAAAAGTACACTGCTGAATGTTATTTCGGGAACACTGTTCCCTTCACATGGGAAAATTTTTCTTGAAGATAAGGGGGCGCTGAAAAACATTACGAAAGAAGCGGAATTTAAAAGAGCAAAATACATTGGCCGCATTTTTCAAAATCCGCTTTTGGGAACGGCAGGAAAAATGTCTCTTGAAGACAACATGATTATTGCAAGTAAAAAAGGCTGGAAGGGGTTAAAGATTTCTTTGAACAATAAAAAAAGGCAGGAATTTAAAAAACAGCTGAAAGTTCTAGACATGGGCCTTGAAGAAAGATTGAACGACAATGTTGAACAATTTTCTGGCGGTCAAAGGCAGGCCCTTACTTTGCTGATGGCTGTAATGTCTAAGCCGGAAATTCTTTTGCTGGACGAACACACCGCCGCCCTTGATCCGGAAAACGCAGAAATCATCATGAAGCTTACAAAAAAATTTGCTGAGGAAAATAATTTGACTGTCATGATGATAACCCACAACATGCAGCACGCCCTGGATTATGGCAGCCGCCTTTTGATGATGGACTCAGGAGAAATTATTCTGGACATAGACAAAGAAGAAAAATCAAAATTGACAATGGAAGAAATTGTAAAAAGATTTAAGGCCATAAAAAAACATTCTCTTAACAATGACCAGATGCTTTTACAATAATGGAGGAGCATCTCTTAGCAATAGTGACAGATGTATTAAAAAAGATGCCATCTCTTTCCAAAAGAATTTCCCCATAAAAAAAACAGGCACCTCCCTGTAAAAGAAAGTGCCTGCTTTCAAAAGAAATTATCTTGAAGTACACAGTTTGCTTTTGTCTTCAAAGGCGGCTAAAGCTTCGTCTAAAAGATAATCTATCAAATCGGAATATTTTAAACCGAAAGCTTCACACATTTTCGGGAACATTGAAATGGAAGTAAAACCAGGCATTGTGTTTATTTCATTCAAATAAGTTTCGCCCGAATCCCTGTCAATAAAAAAATCAACACGGCTAAGCCCACTTGCATTCACAACGCGATAAGCTTTTTTTGCTGTTTCACGAATTTCTTCAAGTTTTTCTTCTTCAAGCAAAGCTGGAATTTTCAAATCCGCGCCATCTGGATCATTATACTTTGCATCGTAATCATAGAAGGTATGCTTTGGCACAATTTCTCCAGGGCCGTAAGCTTTTAAAAGAGTACAAGGTCTGGCAGCATCCTGAGTAATGGAATTTCCAGTTACAGAACATTCCACTTCGCGGGCATTAATTGCCTTTTCGATTAAAACTTTATTGTCCCAGCTGAAGGCCATCATCAAAGCGTATGAAAGTTCCCGTATATTGTTTGCCTTGCTGGCCCCATCACTTGAACCTGCAGAACAAGGTTTTACAAACATAGGGAACTTTAATTTTTCTTCCGCTTCCTGCAAAAGTGAATCATAGCGCTTGCTGTCATTTATGTCTGACTTTGTAACGCACATGTATGGAACAACCGGAAGCCCCGCAGCCTGCCACAAAACTTTTGTTGTTTCCTTGTCCATTGTTGCAGCAGAAGAAAGTGTCTGGCACCCCACATAAGGCAGGGCGCACATTTCAAACAGACCTTGAATTGTTCCGTCTTCGGAATATGTACCGTGCATAACCGGGAAAACTACATCGCAGGGGATGGCCTTTCCGCATGCGAAAAGCGTTAAATTTTTATCGCTTCCAGGCATCAAAGAAACTCTTTTTTCTTCAAGGGCATGCACTTGAAGTGTAGCAGAAGAATCTTTTTTTAAATTTTCAATTACGCTGTCATCTTCCAGGTACCACTTGCCATCCTTACTTACAGAAATCAATTTTACATTGTGCTTAGAAGAAATGTTTCTAGCAACAGAAGCGCATGACATAAGAGAAATTTCATGCTCACCAGATTTACCGCCATACATCAAAACTACATTCATTTAATTTACCGCCTTTATTCAAAATCCTAAAATCAAAATTATTTATTAAATCCCATTTCTTCCAAAGCCTTATTTGCTTCAGAAATTTCGTCATAAGGCATAACATGGTCTTTGTAAATAATAGAATTTTCGTGACTCTTGCCCAGCAAAAGAACAATGTCATTTTCACCAGCCATTTTAAAAGCAGAGCGAATTGCCTTAGGTCTGTCTGGAATGATGAACAGATTTTTGTCATCCACCTTGCCGGCCTTCCTTGAACCAACAGCAATTTGTTCAAGCAGAGCATAAGAATCTTCACCACGGGGATCTTCATCAGTCAAAATAACAGTGTCACAAAAACGACCTGCAATTTCTCCTTGCAGAGGGCGCTTTGTAACATCGCGTTCTCCACCTGAACCAAAAAGACAAATCATTTTTCCAGGGCACCGCTTTCTTACCGGAGGAAAAATCGTTTCAAAACTTGAAGGAGTGTGGGCATAATCAACAATCACTTCAAAAGGCTGACCGCGATCCACGACAGTCATTCTGCCTTTTACCGGAGTAAGCTTCTGGCAAAGAAGTGCCAGCTGATCAAAAGCAGTTTGCGTAGTTCCATGAACAGCAATCATTGCAGCCATAATGTTGTATGCATTAAATGCTCCAGGCAAAGGCGCCTTCACATTGATTAATCTATTTTCGTCTTTTAAAGAATCATGATCTTCAAAACGGGCAATTGTAAAAGTCAAACCAAATCTTGCCGCAGCAATATTGCGGGCAGAAAAATATGCAATGTCATCAGGAATTTTTGGCAGAGGATTTGCATTCATTTCTTCCGCAGAAAGTTTTCCTGCCATGCCTTCAGTTGTAAATCCCAGAATTTTTTTTGCAGTTGCATTTTTAAAATAAATTGCAGCCGGGTCTTCCAGATTCACAATTCCAAATGAAGGAACAGTCACTTCTTTTCCGCCAATAATTTTTTTGTGATCATATTTATCAAGTGCGCGGAAAAGATTTGCTTTGTCATAGCGGTACTGCTCATAAGTTCCATGAAATTCCAAATGCTCCAGAGTTACGTTCATAAAAAGGGCAACATCAAATTCAATATCACCCAGACGATTTGTTTTTTCACTCAAACCGTGACTTGAACTTTCAACAACAGCATGCGTACATCCGTTTTCAAGCATTTCGTAAAGTTCACGCTGAACAATCGGTGCTTCAGGAGTTGTCTGGTGCTGAGGATTGTTGATTGCTTCCCCACCCAAAGAATATTGAACAGTAGAAATAAAACCTGCCTTAAAACCAGACAGGCGTAAAAGCTGCCAGATAAATGCAACTGTAGAAGATTTTCCCTCTGTTCCAGTTACGCCGTAAACAACAAGACGGTGTGAAGGATTTTCGTAAAATGTTTTTGAAAGAGGGCTCATCGCAAAGCGGGCAGATTTTACTTTTACAAAAAGAGGTTTATAAGAAAGATTTTCCATTTCCTTTTTGATTTCAGAAATTTCTTCATCAGTAAAATCATCCTGGAAAACAACTGCTCTTGCTCCATTTTTAATTGCGTCTTTAATAAACCTGTTTCCGCTTGTGTGAGTTCCAGGGAGGGCAAAAAAAAGTGACGCATCTTTTACTTCGCGACTGTCAAAAACAAGAGATTCAATAATGCAATTTTTAGCATCTTCTAAAGCCTGTGCTTCTTCAATAACCGTACAGCCGTCTGAATCAACAATTTTATTTTCAAATGACGGCAAAAGTTCATAAAGTGATTTTTTCATAATTTTGGATTTTACTCTTTTTACTAAAACCTTTCAACTTGTGGGGATTTGTGGTAAAGTGCTTCCATGTTTGAAGTAAGAGTTGAATGTGATTTTGCCGCTGCTCATTTTTTAAAAAACTACAAGGGCAAATGTGAAAACCTTCATGGCCACAATTACCTTGTAAGAGTGAGCGTGCAGGGGGCCAAATTAGACAAGGGCGGAATGCTTTTAGATTTTTCTGAATTGAAAAAAGCCCTGCGCCAGGTGTGCGGTAAAATAGATCATACAAATTTAAATGATATACCTTTTTTCCAGGACAACCCTAGCGCAGAAAGGATTGCCCTTTACATTTACAGGGGGCTGGTGGAACTTTTACCACAACTTTCTACAGGGGAAGACAGTCCTAAAATAAAAGCAGTGGATGTTTTTGAAACAGCCACAAGCCGCGCCCGCTACATTCCAGACTAGAGAAAAGTAAAAAAAAGCAGACGGCTTTTAGAAACACTAAAGTCTTACAGGCACATCCATCTGGTCAAGTTCTTTTTTTATTTGAGCCACAGTGTAGTCCCCGGAATGAACCATGGAAGCAATAAGAGCGGCGTCTGCCATGCCATCAGTCAAAACTTTTTCCAGATGCTCCACTTTGCCGCCACCACCAGAAGCAATCACCGGCACTTCTACAGCCTGTGAAATCATTTTTGTAAGATTGATTTCGTATCCATTTCTGGTACCATCAGCGTCAATCGAATTTAAAACAATTTCTCCCGCCCCCAGACTGACCGCTTTCTGAGCCCATTCCTTTGCGTCCAAGTCCGTGGCAAGACGACCGCCATTTATGTAAACGCGGTAACCGCTCGGCATAGAGTCATCTTTTTTTGCATCCATACCCAAAACAATGCACTGGTTTCCAAACACGCGGGCCCCCTGCCTTATCAAGTCAGGATTTTTTACCGCCTGCGAATTTAAAGAAATTTTTTCTGCCCCTGCAAGGATTGTTGAGCGGATGTCATCCAAAGTGCCAATTCCTCCGCCAACACAAAATGGAATAAAAACCTGCGCCGCAACACGCGAAATCAAATCCAAAATAGGGCCCCTGCCATTTGCACTTGCCATAATGTCATAAAAAACAAGTTCATCTACGCCCTGCCTGTAATATTCCTTTGCCATTTCTACCGGATCGCCAATGTCCATGTTGTTTTGAAATTTTATTCCTTTTGTAGTGCGTCCGTCTTTTACATCAAGGCAAACAATAATTCTTTTTTTAAGCATTTTTTTCTCCCACAGAAAGATCTGCAAAATTCTTTAACAGTTTAAGACCAGTACTTCCTGATTTTTCCGGATGGAACTGAAAGGCGATGATATTATCTTTTTCAATTACAGCAGGAATCATTGTACCGTAACTTGCATAACCTTTTATTACTAAAGGATCCTGGGGCTGAATCACATAAGAATGCACAAAATAAAAATCACTTCCACTTTTTACGCCGTCAAGAAGCTGTGAAGGATTATTGCAAAATGTTACGTCATTCCAGCCCATGTGAGGCGTCTTTAAATGATGTTCATAAATTTCGTGACCCAATTCTTTTTTTTCATTTTCATCCGCCTGCCTTTCCTTCCACAATTGTGACAGACTGATTATTTTTCCTTTTAAAAGCCCCAGGCATTCAGTGTCACCTTCCTGGCTATATTCAAAAATGATTTGAGAGCCCAGACAAATTCCCATAAGCGGCTTTCCGCATGCGGCCCAGTCTTTCAAAAAAGAATCAAAACCTGTGGCCTTCAATTGCTTCATCGAATAAGAAGCGTCCCCAACTCCGGGAAAAATTAAACGATCGCAATCTTTAAAATCACCAGCCTTATCCGAAAGAATAAAAGGCGTCTTTATTGCTTCAAGTGCGCGCTCAAGGCTTTTTATATTGCCAGCTTTGTAATCAACAATTCCTATCATATTTTGATTATAGCAATCCGCCCCGTCACATTCAATTATGGGAGCCTCTAAAAACTGTAATTTTTAGAGATGCCCTTAAAGCAGCTAATAAATTCCACATCCCTTCCGATAATTACAGCATGGAAAGAATCCGCTATTTATTTGACCTTTGCCTTGAAGTTTTAAAAGACTGGCGCGTCATTGCAGTAACAGTTTTTCTAATTTTATTTTTGACTCTTGTAAATT
>CAVJHV010000088.1:8222-9736 GCA_963649315.1 Treponemataceae bacterium
AGTCTACAGAATAAAAAAATCTAAATCCACCTCCGGAACAGAAAAAAAGCCTGCTGGCGAAAGCGGAAAAACTGAAGAAAAAAAGTAATTATTTTTTTATTTTCCTGACACTGTAAAGTTTTCGCCATGGCCACTTGCATGCGTAAATTTTATTTTCCTTTTCCAGTTGATTTATCATTTCCCTGATGTCACTGTCTTCCCAAATATTCTTTTTAAAAAAGGGCAAATCCTTTTCATTAAAGGCATTTTGAATTTCAGCTTCAAGCCTTTCCCGCCTGAAAAGTTTTTTGTGTCTGGAAAGAAATTTTAAAAGGAAGTCACCGTCTTTTGCATAAGGTGCAGGGCCACCTCTCTGGCAAACATCGCAGCCATCACAATAAGTCAAGTGATCCCCCAAAGCCTTTAACAAAACTTCACGCCTGCAGGTTTTACTTTCAGCATAATTCATCAAAACCCTTTCGCGGGAATCTTCCGGAAATTTTAAAAACTTTTCTCTGTCAGACGGACTCCAAAGCAAAATGGCATTTGCCACACTTCCATCTCTTCCGCCCCGACCAGCCTCCTGAATGTAAGCTTCAGCCGTGGGACTTGCTTCCAGATGGATTACTGTGCGGATATCTTTTTTATCAACTCCCATACCAAATGCACAGGTGCAGCAAAGAATGGCATCTTCTTTGGGATAAAACCATTTTTCAACAGCATCCTTTTCTTCCCTTTCCATTCCGGCATGATAAAATTTCACTTTGTCACTTCCATAAAACTGTGAAAGCTGCCGGGCCATATCTTCCGATTTTTTCCTGGTTCCGCAAAAGACAATAAGAGGTTTTTTTCCCGTCACAGCCAGCCTGAAAACTTCTTTCTTTTTTGCATAAGTGTTTATCACATTGTAATGAATGTTCGGCCGATCCCCATCACTTCGCACAATGTGTGCATTTCCATCAAAAAGAACTTGTGAAATTTTTTCCAGAACTAAAGGAGAAGCGGTCGCCGTAAAAGCAGTCACAACTTTTACATTCAGGGCCTTAATAATTTTTCCCAAAGTCAAATAGGCCGGTCTGAAAGTTGAACCCCATTCCCAGACACAATGAGCTTCGTCAATAGCAATGTGGCAAATGTTGCACATGGAAAGCCGCTTAACCAGCTTTTCATTTTGCAGCACTTCCGGATTTGCCAGAATGATTTTAGCCCCGTCTTTTATGGCAAGAAAATTTTCTTCCCTTTCCTCTTCAGTCTGCCCTCCCCTAAAAACAACGCTCTTCATTTTGCCTTCATCCATCCTGCGTTTTTGGTCAGACATAAGAGCCAGAAGCGGATAAAGCACCAGAGTAGGCCCCGGTAAAAGAAGGGCCGGTGTCAAAAAACAAAGCGACTTCCCAGCCCCCGTCGGCAGCAAAACAATTTGCCTTCCACTTGATGCAGGCGGCTGGTCGGAGATGGCGGGGGGTACGAAAGCAGTGTCTGTTTCCAAAACCGCCTCATCGTTACGAAAAGCGCCATTCGCCGAAGAAACAACG
>CAVJHV010000089.1:0-9637 GCA_963649315.1 Treponemataceae bacterium
TCAAACAAAAAAAATGTCTAAAGCAGAACATTCATCTGCTCCCACATTCACCAAAATACCCGCAAAAAAATATAGCATGATTTTTTTTATTTTTCCATTTGAAGTAAAATAAAAACCAAAAAAACATCCCTGCCAATTTTTACTTTTCATTTTACATAAGTTACCCCCACCCGGTATATAAACTCTCCCAATTTTCGCGCGCTTTAAGGGTATACTCTAAAAGCGGATTGACTTATCTGCTTTAACCGCAAAAACATTTCTTCGCAAGTTTTTGCGGTTAAAGAAAAAAAGGTAATCGAAAGGAAAATTTATGTCAAAATTAAAATCACCATTAAAACATATAAACTGGAAATTATTCATTTCGCTTTTGTTAATGGGACTTTGTCCTACAATTTATACAACCTTGCGGGTTTTCTTTTTAGGACAGTTACCAGGTGACTGGTCTTTTTCAATTGCAGGCCAGCTTTCATGGATAAATCTTATTTATGAAATCATAAACGAAGCTATCATTCTCCCTTTGTACTTTTTTATGGGAAAAGTCGTTTCCAACAGAGATGAATATAAAAATCGAATAAAAACAGATTTAACGGTTTCGCTTGTAATTTATCTTATCTCTCTTGTTACTTTAGGAAAATCTAAATATGTTTATATTCTGACATTTGCAAAATTATTTTTGTGCATCATTTTTTGACACTTTCTTTGTTTCTACTTTAAAAATTTCTGCAAATCTTGGCGTAAACGGAATAGGTTACAGCAACATCGCAGTAAATTTGATTTTGTTCATCGTTTCAGTAATTCTTCTTAAAAAAGAAGATATTTCGATTTTTGAAAAATCTAAACTTTCATTTAACTGGATAAAAGATTTTGTAAAAATAGGAAGCATTTCCGGACTGGAATCCTTTGTTCGAAACATCGCCTATATGCTGATGATTTGTAGAATGGTCAATGTCGTAAACGAACAGGGAACTTACTGGGGTGCAAACAATTTCATTTGGGACTGGTTACTTTTGCCAATAACACAACTTGGCGAACTTATAAAACAGGAAGTTGCCACAGACGAAAAGGCAATCAAAAACAATACAATCGGCTATTTTTTTATAACAATTGCAGTTTGTCTTTTATGGTACATCACAATTCCTTTGTGGAAGCCTTTTATGCAGAACGTACTGCAATTTTCTGACGTAGACAAACTTTTTAAACTTGTAATGATTTTGCTGGCTTTTATGTTTTATACGCACTTCAAAATATTTTCGACTGCATTTTTTACGGACTTGGAAAAACAAACTACATGCTTTTTGAATCCGTTGTTACAAACACGATCTATTAAGGAATCGCCTTTATCTTATACAAGGCCGGCATCTGGCAGCCAACATTGACCGGTATCGCACTTTTGTTCGGCATGGGCAATGCCTTTGACAGCATTGTTTCTGGTGGAGCATTTGCATTTTTACTTAAGAAAAAGAAAATCAACATTTTAAACGTAGAATAAGGAGAAAGTTTTATGAGCAAATTAGCAGTTTTTTTTGATGCAGAAAATGTGCCGGCACTGAAAGTTCCTGAAATCAAAGATTTTTTGTCTACAAAAGGAGATGTTTTATTTCAGAGAGCTTACGCCGACTGGTCAATCGAAAATACAAAATCCTGGAAAGAGCAAATTTTCAAAACTCCAATTACGGCAATCCATCAATTTCACCATGATGAAAAACAGGCTGTTGATAAAGCTATCATGATGGATGCAATTGAATTAGCCAGAAAACACGAAGAAATTGACATTTTTGCACTGGTTTCTTCAGACAAAGGATATTATTCCTTAAGTTTACGGCTTAGGGAACTTAGAAAAAAAAGTGCTGGGTATTGGAGAAAAAAATAAATGCTCTCCAATTTGGATAAATTCCTGCAATGAATTTGCCTATTTTGAAGATTTTGAAGAAAGTGATGATGACATCCTTCTTGAAGCAGAAACAAAGGATGAAAGCGACTCTTCTGTTTTTGAAAATTTTCCCCTGGAAAAGTTTCTGAAAAAAGCATTCGACTCAACTCCTTTTTATAAAGAAACAAACACGAAACTTCTTTCACAAATGTGAGAATCAGTTTTAAGACAAAAATCAGACTTTAATGTTCGTGACTACAATCATAAAACTGCCTTAGACTTAATTTCTTCTTTCGATTCCATGTTCAAGATAAGCGATGACGGCCGCAACCAAAGAACTTTCTTTGTAGAAAAAAATTGAAAATGATTCAAATCAACGTAAAACTGGCATTGTAAAAAAAGGATAAAAAATTATCGCATCATTCAGGCAGATGACAAATCTGGCGATTATTTTTTCTACATGGGTGACATCAACAAAAACTTCAAGCATGAAAAACTTGAAAAAGGAACAAAGGTTGAATTCCTGGTTTTAAAAGAACCTGCCCCAACGGAAGAGCTTGATGCTATTTCCGTAGAATTATTCAATTCGCGGCCAATGTTCAAACTTTCCAGAGTCTGTCCCAAAACGCGTGTAATCAATTCCAAAGTTCCTTCGCTTTTTTTATGGGAACTTTACGCCTTTCAACAATTTTTTCATTCAGCTTTTCATAAATTGGGCGACTGCCCTTTGTTTTCACAAAGGGCACCGGGCTATTCGTGGTTCCGTTATCACTCCATTCCTCCGCTTCACTTCGTTACGCTCCGGAACGCCTGCGGCGCCACTACTATCCCTGTCGCATTTTTAATTTTTTTCTTCTACTAATATTTCCATTCACTAGCCTTCACCTGTCCTGCAATCATCTTTGCATACAGCTCCTTCTTTTTAGAAAGGGCTGCAGGGCTTCCACTTTCTGCAACAATGCCGTATTTTAAAACAACAATCTGGTCAGCCGCTTCAACTTTTGATAAAAAAAATCACACTTTAAACAGACAAAATGCAAGGTTCATTATAATGAAGAATTAAAGTGCCATGGTTCATTAAAAGCATATTTTCTGTCTTTGCCTGACAAATCAACATTCTGTCAAAAGAATCTTTATGGACTGGAGCATTTTTTTCATAGCTCAATGTTTTTAAGATTAGAGCATGCCGAGGTAGAAGTGGTACACATCAAATTTGGTCTGAAAACTCAAAGTCTGAATCACATCAGCAGAATATGGAAAAGTATCGGAGGATTTCTGATTTTTTATTTGAATTTCCAAATGTTAACTGCGCTGCAGTAAAGGGAGCTTCTAAAAATTGCAATTTTTAGAGACGACTATGAAAATTCGAAGGCATCTCTAAAAAAGCATTAAAATGATTTTTTAGAGATGCCCTTAATTACATTGAGTAAAAATTACAAATCCTTCTGTAAATGTAAATTGACAAATCTATTTTTTTAAGGCTACAATAAAACAAGTTGTTTTAATTGCAGAGAGGATAAAATCTAGCCCTCCTTCGCGGTTAAACTTTTAAAAACTGTTAAGCGGCTGCCTACAATCGTACTTTCGGTGAAAGTAAAATCAGCTGACAAAAAAAACACAAGTGGAGGTGTAACATGGCTGTTGCATCATTAGTTTTAGGTATTATCGCTCTGGTACTTTCTTTCGGAGCGGGAGCCATTGGTTTGGGTTGGATTGGTTCAATCTGTGGTATTATTGCAATCGTTTTTGGTGCCATTTCAAGAAAAGATCCTGCAAAAAAGGGTATGGCAACAGGTGGCTTAGTTTGCGGAATCATTGCCCTTTCATGGGGACTTGTTGCAACTATAGCCTGTGTGGCATGCTTTGGAGCAGCAGGCAACTTTATAAAAAACAATACAAGTGCCGAAGACTTAAATGAACTGAAAAATCTTCTTGAATCATTATAAATGGGCTTTTCAATTTTTGGCACATTCATTCCATATTACGGATTTTTTATCCTGCTTGGAATTGTTTGTGCCTCCACACTTGGATTTTTTCTGTGTAAAAAATTGAAGCTAAACACAGATGACTTTATTATCATAGCGGCTTATCTTTTTGCCTTTGGCTTTGCCGGAGCCAAAATTCTATACATTTTAATTTCTATAAAGCGCATCGATTTTTCAGAGGTTTTTAAAAGCCTTGAATCTTTTAACAATTTTCTTGCGTCCGGCTTTGTATTTTATGGCGGACTTTTGGGCGGTCTTTTAGCCTTGCCTTTTGTTCAGAAAGTTCACAAAATAAAAATAGATTCTTACATAAGGATTTTAGCCCCTTCACTTTCCTTGGCCCACGCTTTTGGCAGGATAGGCTGTTCTTTTGCCGGCTGCTGCTACGGAAAAAAAACAAACCTGCCACTTTATTTTGAATACAGGGAAAGCCTTGTTGCACCTAACGGAATAAAATTATTCCCAGTCCAGGGAATTGAAAGCTTTTGCCTTTTTCTTTTAACCATAATTCTTGTAATTTTAATTTTAAAAAATCATTCGTGCAGCACACATTTAATTTACATTTTAGCATATTCCGTTTTGCGCTTTATTTTGGAATTTTTCAGGGGCGACGCTGAACGTGGAAAATTATTTTTTCTTTCAACATCGCAAATCATCAGTTTGATTTTATTCTTTACTGTCCTGATTGTCATATTTTCTAAGAAAAAAATTTCAAGAAAAATGTCATTCTCACAAAAGTGACTGTACCTTGTGATAAAAGATTTTTCTATTTAAAACGCGACAGGGATAGTAGCAGCTGCGAAGGCTGGTTCAACAGCCGGAGAAAAATGAAACATGAAATTCCACACTCTTACTTTTAGACACAAGATCTTATGCAAATTTAAAATCTCCCCAAAAAATTCAAACACTTCTTCAGAATATCACTAAAAAATTTCTGATTTTTCGAAAATATTCAGGATGGAGAAGTTTTTGAACCGATTGTAAAAAAAGCGATACTTTCAAAAGTTTATCATGTTTCCGATTTTTTCTGTTCAAGAATGATTTGTGCCGGTACTGCTGAATACACTTTTTCTAAAGCGGATTCCTTTGCTTTTTACGAAATAACTTTGAACATTCGCTTTCTGGATTCACAGACATGTAAAGTTTACATGCCTTTTTCCGTGACAGGCCGCGAAGGTGCTGCAAGTGAAGAAATGTCAAAAAATCGTGCCTTAGAATCTTTAACAGAGAAAATTGATTTTTAATAAAGACATTTAAAAAAATAAAAAATGACAGATTTCTTTTTCAGATTTATAATTAATCTATAAAAAATAAAAAAATCCGTATAGGATTTGTTTCTGATTATTTTAATTCTGAATACGCAGCCAATCTGATTAAGGGTGTAACGAATTTTTGCGTTGAAAATGATGTTGAACTTTTACTCTTTCCTCTTGGCGACATTGCAAATAAAAATCCGCTTTATAATAATTTTGAGTACACGGCCGTTGCGTCACATTTAAAGGCAAAAAATCTTGATGGTCTGATTATAACGGCAAGCACTTTTATGCATTCGCTCACAATTGACGAATATGTTGATTATCTTAAGCAGTTTGAACCTTTAAAAATCGTAAATATTGCGGCAGAATTACCGGGCATTCATTCGGTTGTTTCTGATTGTTCTGCCGCATACGAAGCACTTTTGGATTATATCATAAAAAATCAAAAATGCAGAAAACTGGCACTGATGGGTGTTGACAGCCAGAGTCCTGAAGTTATTGAGCGTACTGAAATTTTTAAGAATGCTTTGAAGAAAAATGGCATTGACCCAGAATCTGCAATCTATTTCAAGTCAAAATTTGATTATTCCACGGCATACAGTGAACTTTCTGTTTACAGCAAAGCTAATAATGGTATTGATTTTGACGCGATTATTGCCCTGAATGATGATTCAGCCTTTGCCTGCATGGACTTTTGTACAAAGCGGGTCAATCTTAATGTTCCCCAGGATATTATAGTTACCGGTTTTGACAACATTCAGCACTGTTCATTCTGTAGCACCACTTTAACTTCTGTAAATCAAAAGATTGAACTCATGGGATTTACGGCAGCCCAAACGATTTATAATCTTCTTAATGAGAAAAAAGTTTCGCTTTTGCAAAAAGTTAAGGCTCAGACCATTTTGCGAACTTCAACTGCAAAGAATCAGGAAATTCAAAAAGCCTTTATTGATAACGATAATATTTGCGTTGATAAAATTTCTGCAAAAGATTTTAGTACCCCTGCTACAGTTTCTGAATGGTACAATAAACGAAATCATATTCTGCAGGCAACCAACTTTCTTAGTGGAGTGGATTCCAATGTTTTGATTGGGGATCTTGGGCCGGTTCTTGTTCATGCGCTGAAAGCTTTCGGTTTTCAAGGCGGTATGATCGTGATATATGACCACCCGGTAGAAAAGCCTGAGCCTTTTGCTTTTTTTAAATTTCCAAATAAAGCAAAGGTAATTGCAGGTTTTGATTATGATACGCGCTTTACGACGAATAATTTAACAGAGGCTGTCACTTTTAACCCAAATGACTGCATTTTACCAGCCGGAATTTTTAAAACGCCACCGTCAGGTTCTATTGTTATTGCCCTTTTTCATAATCTTATTCAGTACGGATATATGGTTTTGCGCTGCGATGCCTATGACTTCAATGTTTACGACATTATTCAACATTCTCTTTCTAATTTTCTTGATTTTTCGTATTTTTACACAAAACTGCAAAATGAAAATTCTCAGATAAAAGATCAAAATTCAAAATTGAATTTCATTGCTCACACCGATGAACTTACCGGCTTAAACAACAGGCGCGGCTTTATGGATTTTGGACAATTGACCTTAAGTAATTGTAAGACCATAAAACAGGGCGGACTTGTGATTGTGTGCGACCTGGACGATTTAAAAAAGATTAATGACTCTTACGGTCATGAAACCGGTGACCTTGCAATAAAAGCAATTGCAGAAATCCTGAATTCAACTTTCCGCAGCAATGATATTTTAGGAAGACTTGGCGGAGACGAATTTGCTTTGATTTGTCCAAGTCTTTCTGCAGCAAATTTCAATAAAATAAAAAGGCGCATAAACAAATCCTGCCGAAACTGGAGCAAAGTTCACCATTCAAAATTTACTCTGTCATTAAGTTTGGGAACAGTCGCATTCCCGAATGCAGAACACGATTACGACATGGAATACCTTTTGGGCAAAGCCGACGAAGCAATGTACGAAGAAAAACGCAGAAAAAAGCACGAAAAGTGACTTGTGTCAGCATCTGGGAATTTTGGAAAAGGCAATTATCCTGGACACTTACAGCGTAATACAATTAAAGAAAGGGAAGCACTTTTTTCTTAAATCCACTTTCCTTTAAAACCTTGCAGGTGTCATCATAGCCTAAGTCAATAAGTCTTTGTATCTGTTCTTCGCTAAAATTAAGCACATCTGTAGACTTTATACCAAGCTCCTGGGACGGCACAATGTTGATGACTCGTTTTTCAGTCTGCAGGACTTTTACATCTGCTTCTGATTTTAGATAGACTACAAATAAGGTATCAATATCATTATCATTAATAACTGGAGTAACAGGAGTATTATCCCCGCCCGCTTTTTCAAAGCCTCCGTCAATATATTCCCTTTGCTCTCCAATTGCAGAACCTTTCAAAATGACTGAAGAAGAAAGTGTTTGAGAAGGATAAATGCCTGGTAAAGCTGAACTTGCCAGTAAAATGTCCCTTACATCATTATCGTTTGTCTGTTCATTAAGCAAAAAAGTATCTGCAATGTTTTCATTAAAAAGCATTTGCTGTGCAAGACTGTTTTTCTGCAGGCATGTTGCATAGACCTTAATTCCACAATTATTTATTTTAGCAATAGAAATATTACGATTAATAATATCATTGAGAGGTGTCCTGTCAGACATTCCTTCAGCATGCTTGTCTGTAAAGGCATAATCAAGCAGGCCGTCACCTACTTTACTAAAAACATCTAAAATAGCATTTCCAAGTTGACCAATGACACCATATTTATTTTCTTCTGAAAAACCATCATTAAAAGACTCTACTATGGAATCCTTTACGTAAGAAAGAGACTCATTATCTGGCATCAAAAAGGAGTAATAACCCACTTCATTTTTCCAGAGGTTTTCCGCCTCTTCTTCTGAAACACAGGAAAAAAGTGCCGCATTAAGAGCTCCAACAGAAGAACCGCTAATGACTTTTATATCCTTTGTAATTCCATATTCCTTCAGCGCCTTCCAGCAGCCAACTTCATAGGCTCCTTTTGCTCCTCCTCCAGAAAGAACAAGTCCATAATTATTTTTTTCCGCACAAGACGATAAAAGTAAAACCATTAAAAGAATCCCGATAATATTTTGTCTCTTCATAAAATTGAATATATATTAAGCTAAAAAGATTTGTCAACTTTTTTGAAAAATAAAAAATTGTAAAATAAAAAGCAAAAGTCACAGGTGAAATTTTGTTATAAGCATTAAGCGAAATGATGATGAAAAATAAAGTAACTTTAAGAAACTGCACTATTTTAAACTGCGACAGGGATAGTAGCAGCTGCGAAGGCTGTTTCAACAGCCGGAGCAGAAGTTCTTGGCGCACTATTTGTGCGACAAGAACTTTGGAGTAGCACGAAGTGCGTACGGAACTGCGGATAGCCCGGTGCCCTTTGCGCATGCAAAGGGCAGTCGCCCATATAAAAAAACATACACTCACAATCCATATTATTCTTTTTTTTAATCTGCTATCATTTGCCAAAGAAGGAATGTTATGCAAAAAGATAAATCCTAGAAACACCAGCAAATTTTGAATGCTGCATTTGAGGAATTTTCGGCACATGGGTTTGAAGGAGCTTCCATCCGCGAAATTGCAAAAAAGGCGGGGGTCACTTCGGCTGCCCTTTACCGCCACTGCACAAACAAAGAAGATTTATTTTGCCAGCTTGTGGAAACAGATTTGAAAAAAATTCGGGACTGGAGGAAAAATCATATTTCAACAAAATACGGTCAACTCGAAAAGAATACCGGCATTACGGAACTGCTGCAGGGCAACAACATCGACATGATTCGTGAAGTCATTTACCCCAACCTCAAAACTTTCCGCCTGCTGCTGACAAAGGCCCGTGGCACCCGCTATGAAAATTTTCTGCATGACATTGTAAACGAAGATCAAAAAGAAATGCTTGCTCTTCTATCCTTTTTAAAATAGCGTGGAAATGCCGTAACTGATTTTACCGAAAAAGAAATGCATACCATCTTAAGCGCCGCTTACACCGCTATGCTGGAACCTATCATCCACAATTACACTCTGGAAAAAACCGAACACTACCTGCTCGTCATAGAAAAAAATTTCATGCCAGACTGGAAAAAAATTATGGGATTTTAGATTTTTTAAAAAGGCAAATCAAAATCAAAATAATTTTCACTTTCGTGGAATTCTAAAATACCCTGCAAGGGACGGTCAGAATATTTTGCGATTCTCTGACGGTAATTTTCCCTTACCGAAATATTTTCAATTTCCTGCCTGCGTGCTTTTGAAAGTTCAAGAAAATCTGTTTCGCGATCAATACCTAAAAAACGCCGGGCCAAAAGGGAAGAAGCAATTCCTGTAGTTGAACTTCCGGCAAAGGGGTCTAAAATCCAGTCATTTTCTTTTGTGGAAGCAAGAATTATGCGGGCTAAAAGCGGAAGCGGTTTTTGAGTCGGATGCTTACCGCAGGATTTTTCCCATTTTGCAATTGCTGGTAAAGACCACAAGTCCC
>CAVJHV010000090.1:0-9572 GCA_963649315.1 Treponemataceae bacterium
TCTGTTTTAGAAACAGTGGCCGCTTTTGTAGACGAAGTTTTTTCTATTTTAGAAGATGTACCCGTGTTTGTAGACGCAGTCTTTTCTGTTTTAGAAACAGTGGCCGCTTTTGTAGACGAAGTTTTTTCTATTTTAGAAGATGTACCCGTGTTTGTAGACGCAGTCTTTTCTGTTTTAGAAACAGTGGCCGCTTTTGTAGACGAAGTTTTTTCTATTTTAGAAGCAATTGCCGCTTTTGCAGACGCAGTCTTTACTGTCTTTGAAGAAAGACCTTCCACCTTAGACTCAAGGCTGCCACTTTTTCTTGAAGGGCTTACACTCTTTGAAGAGGGAAGAGTCCCTTTTGTTGAAGGTCCACCACTTTTTGCAGAAGAAGTGCCTTTCGCTACAGGCGCTGCGCTTTTACCGGCAGACTTTTGTGTTTTAGAAGAAGTGCCCGCTTTTGCAGACAAAGTTTTTTCTGTTTTAGAAGCGGTGGAAACCTTTGCAGACGAAGCCTTTTCTGTTTTAGAAAGGGAGCTTTTAGAAGCAGATCTGCCTGTCTTAGCAGAAGCAGAGCTATTAGAAGAGCCCCCTGCATTTTTAGAAGAAGTCTTTTTTTCTACATTCTTTTTTTCACTTACTTTTTCTGATGAATTATTCGAGTTCTGTTTCGTAGCCATATTCTATTGTATCCTCAGCACCAGCTGACATATTTGTTGTTTCCGCATCCTGCAGCGACGCTGCAACTTCTTCAAGAAGTTTTTTTCTTCGCTCAGCTTCTTCTTCAGCAAGTCTTTGCCTTTCAGCTTCTTCTGCCAGCCATTGACGCTCAAGTTCAGCCTTACGTTCTTCTTCAGCCTTGCGCTCCTCTTCTTCCAGACGAGCTTCTTCTTCGGCAATACGCTTTTCTTCTGCCAGACGTTTTTCTTCCTCTTCCTTTTCCAAGGCAATCTGATTATCAATTTCCTTAAGAATTTCTTCAATTTCAGGACGTCTGTAATCATTTGGCTCCATTTCAAGGAAGTGGATATAATCTGTCTTTGCATCAGCGATTTTACCTTCGTAGATGCGGGTATTTGCTCTGTTAATAACAGGTGAAGAATATGAAGAATCTGCCATAATGGCTTTTGTAAACCAGGCATCTGCTTCCTGGTAACGACCTTCAAGAAAAGAAGCATTTCCTGCATTAAAGGCAAGAAGTTTTTTGTCCGTTCCAGAAACTTTCATTCCCGCATTTACAATTGCAATTCCTTCTTCATACATTCCCAGTTGAAAATATGAAAGAGAAAGGTATTCATAAACCTTTACATTCTCTTTTTTGGAATAGGCTTTTTTTAAATATTCAATTGCTTCTTCAGGCTTATCCTGCAAAAACAATTCTTCCCCTTTAGAAAAATTGGCTGGTGCAGAAAAAAGCTCAAATGCAAAAAAAGAAAAAAATGCACTAAAAAATAAAATTTTAGGAAAAAGATTTTTTTTCATGCCAATCCTCCTTGAATGGGTTACAATAGTATAAAGCTTATTTGACATATTGTCATAAAAAAGCTAATCTTTCAATAATATATATCGGCAGAGCTTAAAGTCAAATTGAAAATTTAAAAGCCTGTCAGTTTTTAAGGGCATCCCTAAAAAAATCATTTTCAATGCTTTTTTTGGAGGCTTCACTGAATGAAGCAATGTAAAATTTGTTGCAGGTGGATTATTAAATGAGCTTTACAAGTATAATAATTATTGCAGTCCTCTTAGTTGTAATTGTGACGGTGACAATCGCTTTAATAAAAAGCTTAGTTAAACCTCAGAAAATTTCCAGCATCCAGAAGCTGATAAAAGAACAAAAGTACACTCAGGCGCAAAAAATTGCCAAAAGCATTATTGCTAAAAATCACAGGGACTACCTGGCCCACTACTGGCTGGGCAAGGCATATCTGGCAGATAAAAAAACAGAGCTTGCCTATATGGAATATAAAACCGTAAATGAAAATGCCATTTTTAACGGGGATATTCCAGAAGTTGAATTCCGCAAAACAATGGCTGAACTCTACAAAAAATTCAATCAGCAGCAGTCAGCCTTAAATGAATACCTTCTTTTGACAAAACTTGATCCTACAAACGCAGAAAATGATTTTAACGTAGGCCAGATTTATGAAGCAATGGGTAAAGGTTCCATGGCAATGGGCTTTTACCAGAAGTGTATCACTGCAAACAAAAAGCATGCAAAAGCTCACACTGCAATGGGCCACCTTCTTTACAGAAGCAAGCAGTACACCGAAGCAAAAAAAGAAATTGATATTGCAATGCACTTAAGTCCGGAAACATATTCAAACTATTACTACCTGGGCAAAATTCTCAAAGACAATAACAATTTTTCTGCAGCCCTGAAGCAATTTGAAAAAGCAGAGCGCGACCCTGCCTTTAAGCAGAGGGCCTTAATCGAAAGAGGTTCCTGCTATGCAGCAGTTTCTCAGTATGACAACGCAATTGCTGAATATGAACATGCAATCAAAGTTGCAAAGGAAGATTCCAACCAGGAAACTCTTTATGCAAGATATTTTCTTGCTTCATGCTACGAAAAAAGCAGGAAAATCGAAAAAGCCATTGAACAGTGGGAAAAAATTTTTGCAAGAAACCGCTCTTTCCGCGATGTAGCTACAAAGTTAAGCCAGTACAAGGACATTGAAACAAATGACAGTATGAAAGAATACCTTACATGTTCTCAACAAAATTTCGCTGAACTTTGTAAAAAAATCGCGCTTGCCGGATTAAACCTTGCCTGCCAGAGAATTGAAAACACTAAAAGTGGCTGCGTCATGCTTGCCACGGAAGACAAAAAAGACACATGGATGAACCAAAGGCAGCAGATGATTTTAGTTCAATTTTTCCGGGACACAAATCCTGTTGAAGAAAACGTTGTCAGAAAGGCTGCGGATTCCGTAAAAAGCCAAAACTACGAAAAAGCAATTTTAGTTTCAAGTTCTGAATTTACAAGAAGTGCAGCGGCTTTTGCTGAAACAAGACCAGTAAATCTTTTTGGAAAACTGCAGCTTGAAAATCTGCTTTCCAAAGCAAATGTCTAAAAAAGGAAAGGCTTAAAATGAAATTCTTATGTGTTTCTGACCAAATCGATCCATTCATTTATTCAACAACTGTAAAAGAACGCTATCAGGATGTAAATGCAGTTTTTTCTGCAGGCGATTTGGACATGGACTATGTAGACTACATTGTTACTACAATGGGCAAACCTACATTTTTCATTTTTGGAAATCACAATTTAAAGGATTTTAACTATTATGATAAAAATGCAAAAAAAAGGATCCGCACTCCCCAGGACGCCCTTTCCGAAATGAAACACGGACACGGCGGGGATTATGCCGGAAATAAAGTTATCCGCAGCAAGTACCTTCACTTTACAGACAAAAATGGAAAAGAAAGCCCTCTTTTGATTTGCGGTGTTTCAGGTTCGAAAAAATACAATAACGGACTTGCCCAGTACACTGAAAAAGAAATGATGAGACAGTTAAGGGCCATGATTCCTCAATTAAAAAGAAACAAGAGGCGCTACGGAAGATACTGTGATGTTTTTTTAACACATGCTTCACCGCGCCACATTCATGACAAAGAAGATCCATGTCACCAGGGATTTGAATGCTTTAACTGGTTTATAGAAAAATTTCAGCCATCCCTCATGATTCACGGTCACATTCATCTTTATGATTTAGGTGAAGAAAGAACAAGTATTGTAGGAAAAACAACAGTAGTAAATGCCTACAGTCATGTAATAATTGAAATGAATGAAAAAAAAGATTTACCTGAAGGAGAAAACATTGACTTCAACATATCTGTCATCACAAACCGCTGATGATTTTTTTAAGGCCAGAAACAAGGCCCTCTTTAACACAATTCAGCACATTCTCAATCCGGATGAAGCAACACTCATTTCTTTTTCCGATGTAAAAAAACTTCTTAAACCAAAAAACGAAGTCTACAAGGGGATGCAGGTTATTCCAATAAATTTGATTGTTGGAAGTGAAGGCCGCTACCAGGATTTTGACAATCACTTTTTTCCTAAAAGCAATTTTTTGAAAAGCCGCTGGGAACATGTTGATATGGCCCACTACCAGGATGTCAATCTGCCGCCAATTTCTGTTTATGAATTAGGGGGACTCTACTTTGTCCGTGACGGCAACCACCGCGTTTCTGTAGCAAAGGCCCAGGGCATTGAATTTATTGATGCCGAAGTCGTAAGCCTGCAAAGTGAAATCAAGCTTAAGGCTGGTTCCACAAAAGAGCAGATGATTCGCCAAGTAATTGAATATGAAAAGCGCCTTTTCTATGCCGAAACAAATTTTGGTGACATCACAGACTATTGGGTTTTAGATTTTTCACGTCCCGGCCAGTATGATGTAATTTACAATCACATTTTAATCCACAAATACTACATCAACATGGACAAAAAAGATGAAATTCCTATGGAAGATGCAATTATGTCCTGGTTCCAGAAAGTTTACATGCCAATCATAAATGCAATTGCTTCTTATACAAGACTAAAAAGTTTTAAAAATCTTAAAGTCGGTGATTTATACATCTTTTTTACAAAATATTGGGATGAATTAAAGCAAAAATACGGGAATGACTATTCTATTGAAGAAGCAGCCCACACTTTTAAGAAAAAATATTCAACAAATTTAATCACAAGGATTAAAAATCATTTCCAGAAAAGGAAAATGCAAAAAAATTTACAAAAATGATGTTTAAATAATGTAAGTCCTCCGATAATATGATCGGGGGAATTTCTAATGAGTTCAAAACTTCTTTAAAAATACTTTTTTTGAAGGATTTTTAACCTTTTTGGAGATTCAACTTAGTAAAACTTGACGGTACAATATTTCAATGTTAAAATAACTTTAATTTACTTAAAATTACTTAATTTCTGAGATATGTACAGGGAGTGGTAAATTGAACTTAACAAATGATTTAGCATTTATTCCGCTTTTTGCAATTGCAGGAATATCTTTACTAGTATTTATCTTGCTCTTGTGTGTACGCGCTAAAAAAACAGCCCGCGTAAGTTTCATTTCGCTTTTGGGTATTGCCGTTTTGGGAGCCGGGGCCCTTATTTTAGCCATTATCAAACTTACAAAAGCAGAAAATGATAACTTCGAATTTATCTATTATGCCGCTCTTTTTGCAGCCATCTTTCTCTTCTTGCCATATTCAATCATTTTGCTTACATTCGAACCTAAAAAAATAGCAAAACTTGTTCCTCCAAGATATAACAGGCAGGTTGAAAAGGCAAATACGATTGCAGAAGCAAAAGAAAAACTCAACAATGAACTGGGCGAAAATGACAAAACCCTTCTGGACATAAGCCAGCAGTTTATGCTTAAAGCGTCTGAATGTTTTAACGCAGAAAGCAATATGAACACCCTGCTTGATTTTGTAAACACAACTATTAAGGAAAACATTCAGGCTGATGGTGGTGCCATTCTTATGGTTGATGATTTTGATGATATTGTCAGTGTAAAATCTTTTGACGGGGACTTCCCTCCTCCATACAAATTGCCTGCTGATATGCCTCACAAACCGGTACGTGTTGCAACAAATTTCAAATTCGCAACCTTTCCTTTCAAGGACAACCTTTTTGGAGACATTGTCACAAAGGGAAAGTCTGAACTTATTACAAAGCCTGAACGCGATGACAGGATTTACCAGAATGGACCTGAAGAATTCCTTGAGTGCGGTTCATATATCATCGTACCAATGAAAAATAATGATGCAGTTATAGGACTTGCGGCTTTTGCCAGAAAGCATGGCAACATCCTCTTTACGGAAGATGAACTTAAAACAGCAGAAGTGCTTGCAGGATTTGCAGCTGCTGCCATTAGAATTGTTATTGCAGTTAAAGAAGTTATGGAACGCAATGATGTTTCAAAAGAAGCAAAAATTGCAAGCAAGATTCAGGAAATGCTTAAACCTGCAAAACTGCCGGTTATTGGCGGTCTGCAGATAGGTTCTTACTTTAATCCTGTAGAAGGCGTATGCGGTGACTATTACGATGTACTTGCATCAAGAAAAGACAGAATCAGTTTTATAATGAGCGACATTGCCGGCAAGGGAATGAACAGCATGATTGTCATGACTATGCTTCGTGCAATGATTCGCCTTGTTGTAAATACTACACAGACAGCAGGAAAAATTCTTTCCTGGGTCAACAGGGGAATTGCAGGGGAATCATTTAGTACAGATCACTTTGGATCTTGTGCCTTGATCAACTACAACCCTATTGAAGGTCAGATTGAATTTTCAACGGGAGGTACAACACCTGTTCTTTACTGGAACAGCGCTAGCAAAACATTTACACAACTTTCTGTTACTTCAGAGCCTATTGGCGTAGAAAAATCAACAGAATACAAAGATTTCGTGCAAAAAGTTCAAAGTGGTGATATAATTGTTACCTACACTGACGGCTTAGTTGAAGCATTAAACGACAGAGGCCAGCAGTACGGAAAAGAATCTCTGGAAAAGATTATTAAGGCTAATAATTCTTCTTCAGGAAAGGACATTGCTAACCTTATTAAAGCTGATGTTAAGAACTTTATAGGGCAGGCAGATCAGCATGATGACCAGAGCCTGCTTGTTATAAAGATTCAATAGCTTTTGGCTGGCAATTTTTATAAAAAAACTGAAAAAAAATTCAGCAAAAGTGCCCAAAAGGTGCTATAATACTGGGAATTAGTGGATAAGGAGAAAAACTTATGGAACTGAAAATAAGAAAGAATGGTGAAGTTTACATCGTTGATGTCAACGGTGAAATGGATTTGTACAATTCTTACAAACTCAAAGAACTTGTAATGAAAATGCTCGAGAAGAATGTAAAATCTTTCATCATCAATCTTGAGCAAGTTGACTACATTGACTCGTCTGGAATTGGTGCTCTCATCTACATCTGTTCAACAATTAAGAAGATGAATTTGAAGCTCTATATTTCCAACATTCATGGTTCAGTAAAAAAGGTTATTGAACTTACAAAGCTTATGGGTTACTTCCCTATTGCCAACAGCGTAGAAGAAGCACTCATGATGCTTAACGAGTAGTCACACCCCACGTTTAACGCAAATCAATACGAGCATTTGCTTGTATTTTGATTTGTGATTTTACTTTGCAAGATCAATGACAATGAGGTTTTATTACAATGGATGAAGTTAAAGAATTAAGGGCTGATGGTAGTGATCCTTTATTTGACAAAGAAAATATGCTCTATAAAGAGTTTCCATCAGATTTCAGGCAGATTAGATATTTTACTCTTTTGATTGTTCAGTCAGCTCCTTTGGAAATAAAGGAAATCAACCTTCTTGAACAGCAGATCAGTGAAGTTATTAAAAATGCCGTTAAGCACGGAAACAACTGTGATGTAAATAAAAAAGTACATGTTTGGTATTCATTTTCTTCTTCACATGCTCACCTTATTGTAGAAGATGAAGGTGAAGGTTTTAAGGATTTGGAAAAGTGGAATGACTTTAACCGCAAGCGCCTTGAATGTCTGCACACTTCAAACTTTGCTGAACTGTCAAACTATGTTTCATTCAGGACAAAGCGTTCTGACGAGCAAGACGGAGGAAATGCACTCTTTGCTGCCTTGGAATACTGGAATGGCGGTTTTGTTTATAATGACAAAAGAAATGGCGTTGCAATGCTTAAGCACTTTGCACAAAAGCGCCACGGCGTAACAGTTGAATAGCATGCGTCTTTAACGCCTTTAAAATTGTGTTTTACAGGGCTTTATAAAAAACAGTTGCCTTTATTAAATCCATTGATTATATTTTTTGTATTAATGGATTTTCGGGGGTGCACCGGTTTCGACAGATTTGATTAGTTGTGTGTTGCAAGTAGGCGTGAAGGGGCCTTGATCTGACAAAAAAAATAACTGCAAAACGTAGAGAAGACTTCGTGTCTGGAAGCGAACAGTTAGCATTGGCTGCTTAAGCTATGCCGGTACTCATAGTGTGCTGTTCCTAACATTATGACTTACCGTCGCTAACAGGGACTTGCTTTCTTGTGATTCTGGGCACAGGAAGGGACTTTTTCCAGAATACGGAAAAGACGCTTTTGATGCTGCTACCTTTTCCCGACAATTTTTCGCATCAATAAACTTGTAGAGGTGCACAAATGACGTTTCTGGACGGGGGTTCAATTCCCCCCATCTCCAATAAAAGAGCCTGGTAAATCAGGGCTTGCACGTGGTCTGGTGGCTTTGTGTGAGCAAAATGCAGCAAATGGGTAAGGCTGAACCTTATACGCTGTTTTTGAGAATACTTACCTCCGGGAAAGAACTGACCTTATATGGTACGGTTCTTTTTTTTGTTTAAAGGGATTTCCTCTTGAGAGGAAAGTTTTGTGTAGATTTTTTTTGCACTCCCCTATTTAAATATTATCTAGGCAAAGAAAGATTTTACTGTGTGATAGCAAAGTAAACACATCGCATTTTCATAGTTGCTTCTAAAAATTGCAATTTTTAGAGGCTTCATTAACTGTTATTCCCAATTTTTCTTATCATAAGGGGCTGCATTGCTGGAGCAACATGGACTTGGAAAATTTTATTCGGGGAAGATAAGTTTATGGTATTTTTTAGATGAATGGAATACTTGCGTGAGGGACTGTAAGGGCCCGCCGGAGGCGGGTTCCGGAGCGGAGCGGAGGAATGAAGGCGAAAGCCGGAACCCTGAAAGGCCCGACCCGGACGCTGTTATGGAAAAAAAAAGGGGTGATTTTCGTGAAGCGAAAATCACCCTTTTTTATGGAGGGCTCTGGCGATTTTTTTTTGCTGCCAGTTTTTTAATGGGGCTGACAGCGGCGGGGGCACGCCCTGAAAATTATTTTACTTTTTACGATAGAGAAAGGCGTCCTTGAAGCCAAAGTTTTTGAAGCGGGCCAAAATCTGGCCGTACTCGTTGATTGTGAGAGGGCCGACGATGACTTTGTAGCTGTCTGCACTTTGGAGAAAGATGATCGGATACTTTTCATAGTCGCGAATTATTTTTTCGATTGCTTCCAGGTTTGAAAGTGTCGCAATCTGAACGTAATAACTGTCTGCGTCAAGGTCAGAAACTTTTACCAGATGCTTTTCAATTGCAGGAGAGATGGAAATTTCTTTTTCTTCTTGAAGGTTTTGTACCTGAGTTTTTTCTTCCGGGGTCTGCTGCTTTTTTTCTGCAGACGGCAGGAGGTCTTCGCTTGGCAAAAGAATTATTGCTTTGTAACTTTCACTTTCTTCTGTCTTAGGACTTACCTTTTTCTCTGTTTCAGAAAGAGTTTTTTCCTGAGATTCAGCTACAGTTTTTTCTACAAATTTTTCTTCAGCTTTATCTTCAATCGGAAGTATCTGAATAGCATCTTCACTTACTTGAGGTATGCTTTCCTGGCTTGTACTTTCTACCTCTTCTTTTTGAGAAGGCAGGGTGTAATTGAGTTTTTCAGGAATTGTAAGATCGGCAACCGGCTCGTTTGGATTTTCTTTGTCGGTGGCACTTGATGGCTCTGTTGTTTCGATGATTTCATCTTCGGCAAGAGCAGTGTCTTCGATTGGTTCTTCTGTT
>CAVJHV010000091.1:0-7623 GCA_963649315.1 Treponemataceae bacterium
CTGTTTTCGAATGGCGCCAACGGTTTCGAAATACGCATCTGTTTACGAAATGCGCAAGTGTTTACGAAACGCGCCAACGGTTTCGAAACGCGCAACTGTTTACACCCCCACCCCCATCACCAAAAGCGCCACCCCTTTACGAATGGCGCCTTTCCCAAACATTCACGAATTTAGAAATTTACTTTTCGTAAACAGGAATATTTTTTCCTTCCCTTTCAAAAACAGGAATCACATCAAGAGGACAGTCACATTCTGCTAGACTGCCGCCTTCATATTTTTTTCCTGTCGCACATTCCACCCAGTTTACACCCTGGGGAAGATATACGGTGCGCTTTTTAAGGCCCCTTTCCATTACAGGAGCAACAAGCAAATCCGGACCAAACATAAACTGGTCTGTCATCACTGAACATTTTTCATCATCCGGGAAATCATAGTACATAGGACGGGCAACAGGGTGACCATTTTCGTGGGCATCCTGCATAAGTGACCTGATATAAGGGCGAAGGCGTTCCCTCATGAAAATAAATTTTTCCATAATCTTTTCATTTTCTTCGCCAAAGCTCCATATTTCATTTGGCTGGGCACTACCCCACTGAGGCACTCCGTCTATAACTTCCTTGCCCTTTTCCAAAGGAATGTAAGGCGGACGTTCCCCATGCAGACGAAGAACAGGACAAAAAACACTCCAGGCAAACCATCTGACTAAAAGTTCTCGGAAATCTTCAGACAAAGGATCCCCGCCTACAAATCCACCGGTATCTGTAGTCCACCATGGAATTCCAGCCATAGACATGTTAAGTCCACCCTGCAGTTGTTCTTTAAAAGCCCTCCAGTCAGAATGAATGTCACCTGACCATGTAAGAACACCATACTTCTGGCTGCCAGCCCAGGCACAGCGAACCAAAGACATTGCTTCTTTTTCACCAGCTTCCTTCAGTCCCTCTGCAAACCCCTGGGCATAAGTTTTAGGATAAATGTTTGCCACCTGCTGAACAGGACCCGCATAATATCTGTAAACGTCCCAGTCGTAAGGACCATATTCCGGTTCAGATTCATCCAGCCAGAAAAGTTTTACTCCCTTGTCATAATAATTTTTCTTACATTCTTCCCAGACAAATTTTCTTGCCAGAGGATTTGTCGTATCATAAAAAACAGTGTTTCCCAGCCAGTCCATATGCAAACCACAAGCGCGGTCTGTAGCAACCAGCATGCCACTTTCTGCCATCTTTCCAAAGTTGCATGATTTTTGATCGATAGTAGGCCATACACTCACGCAAACTTTTATGCCCATATCAGAAAGTTCCTTTATCATAGCTTCAGGATCTGGGAAGCAGCGTGGATCAAATTTAAATTCGCCCTGGCGTGACCAATGAAAAAAGTCAATTACAATTACATCAACAGGAATATTACGCCTTTTGTATTCGCGTGCCACTTGCAAAACTTCCTCTTGAGTTCTGTAGCGAAGCTTGCACTGCCAAAAACCCATTCCATATTCAGGCATCATTGGACTACGACCAGTCACTGCTGAATACTGCTCTTCTATCTGACTTGGACTGTCACCTGCTGTAATCCAATAGTCCAGTTTCTTTGTAGAATTTGCATGGAATTCTGTTTTATTGCTTGCGAAATTTGCATAGCCGATTGCAGGATTATTCCACAAAAATCCATACTTCCTGCTTGAAACAAAAAAAGGAACAGATGTCTGGGAATTGCGCTGGGCCAGTTCCATAGAAGAACCCTTTCTGTCAAAGCAGGCGTCCTGGTAAAATCCCATTCCGTAGATATGCTCGTTTTCAAAAGCTTCAAATCTTGCCGTAAGGACAAAATCACTTGTACCTGTCAAAGGCTTCAGCTCCCTTCCTTCTACACGCAAAGGAACAGCATAGCGGTCAATTCTGTCACGGGTGCGCCAGTATTCCTGGGTTAAAAGCTGGCCCTTCTGATTGTAAAAAGAAATCCATCCTTCAAAAGAAACCTTTGCACAAATGTTACCGTTTGTAATTTGAGCCTGCAAAGCCTTTTGATGGGAACCGTCACGAACCCAGGGTTCAGTAATATCAACTTCCTCTATTTTGATTTGGACCTTTTTTGCCAGTTCCCTGTCTTCCTCGCTGAGAGGATTTAAAGCCCAGTCGTTTTCGTCCATCTTAGCCTGGCGGCTTTCCCTTACGCGCAGGGAATTTTTTCCCCAGGCTTCAATAACAATTTTTTCGTTTCCACGCTGCATGACCAAAGCGTTTTCTTCTTTTGTAAAAATCATAATATCTCCTATAAAAAGTCCGCGTTAACTGTCCCGCAAAAAATGAGAGGCATCTGGAAAGATTTTTAAAAAGTAAAAACTCCTAAAAAAATCCAGCTTTCCCCATTCTAAAATCCGAATAAAAAAAATAATACCCTAAAAATCCTAGAGAAAGTCCTTAATATTTTCTAATGATGAACAAAGCTTATATAAAAGTGATTTAATTTTTTCATCCGGAATAAACTGATCCACAACCATTGCACATTTCATTCCGGCAGCATAGGCAGAAATAATTCCATTAAATGAATCTTCCACAGCAAGACAATTTTCAGGGGCAAAAGACAAAGCCTTGCAGCTCAAAGTATAAATTTCAGGATCCGGTTTGGAATGGGTCACCTGGTCACCGCAAATAATGTAATCAAAATATCCAATCAAGCCGGTAAGAGTCAGCTCTTTTAAAACAACCTGCCGCCTGGTAGAAGAAGCCAGGGCCAGAGAATATTTTTTTCCTTTAAGATATTCAAGAATTTCTTTTGCATAGGGCATAAGGGGCAACCCGTCAGTGTCCACCATTTCTGCAAAAATAACAGAAGCCCTTTCGCGAAATTCCTTTGCCGGAAAATCCTTTCCATAAAGTTCCGCCAGTTTTGTATAGGCGTCACTCCTGCTTAAACCGGCGCAGGCAGTGTGAGCTTCCAGGGCATGAGCAAAATCAATTTCCTTTGCAGCCTTTTCCCAGGCAAAAAGAGAAAGTCGCTCGCTGTCCAAAAGAACGCCATCCATATCAAAAACAACAGCCTTTATCTGGCTGTCATTTTTTTCACTAGATTTTACCATTTCGTTCAATTCCATTCTTTGCATGAAAGAAGTTTGCTATGTCTAAAAAATAATATCAAGTACTTCCTTTGCATAAGAAACCGGGATGAATTTTATTCCCTTCTTTACAATTTCAGGAATTTCTTCAAGATCCTTTTCATTTCCCTTTGGAATAATGATTGTCTTGATTTTATTTCTTTTGGCAGCAACAGTCTTTTCCCTCAAACCGCCAATCGGTAAAACCTGACCAGTCAAACTGAGTTCACCAGTCATGGCAGTATCCGCTTTTATTTTTTGATTTTTTAAAAGCGAAAGGAAACAAGTGCACATGGTAATGCCGGCACTAGGACCATCTTTTGGAGTAGCCCCTTCAGGAATGTGAAGATGGATAGTATTTTTTTCAAACCAGACAGCATCTTTTATGCCATGCTCAATCGCATAAATTTTTGCAACATTCATGGCAATTTGAGCAGACTCCTTCATAACGTCGCCCATTTGCCCTGTAAGAACAAGACCAGCCTTATCACTTTCAAAAGAAACAGCTTCCAGTAAAAGAGTGTCTCCTCCCATGCTTGTCCATGCCAGACCAATTGCAGTTCCAGGCAGACTTGCTGTTTTTATCTGACTTTCATCAAAAACAGCCTTACCCAGATATTTTCTTACTTCACCTTCATCAACAGTAAAAGTCTTTGAAGCAAGGGTCTTCTGTAAAATTTCACTTTCGTTTTCTGCATTAATGGCAAGCGATTTATCTGCTTCCAAAAGGGCCAGTTCTTCCTTTATAAGTTTGCGGTTTATTTTGTCTATGCACTTTTCAAAATTCCTGACACCCGCTTCACGTGCATATTCCTTTGTAATCAAAGAAAAAGCCTTTGGAGTAAATTTTACCTGATTTTTCTTAAAGCCGTTTTTCTTAAGATTTTTTGGCAAAAGATACTTTCTGGCAATTTCAATTTTTTCCTGATCAATATACCCCGAAAGTTCAATTATTTCAGCACGATCCAAAAGGGGCAAAGGAATTGTGTCCAAAGTATTTGCAGTAAGAATAAAAAATACATTACTCAAATCAAAAGGCAAATCCAGATAAGTGTCGCGGAAAGTTGAATTTTGTTCAGGGTCCAGAACTTCCAAAAGGGCAGCTGCAGGATTTCCCTGGTAAGAAGAATTCATTTTATCCACTTCGTCAATCATAAAAACCGGAGACCGGCTTTTTGTAATTTCAAGTCCCTTTAAAATTTCACCAGGCATAGAAGCAACATAAGTCCTTCTGTGGCCCTTGATTTTTGAAGCATCACTTTCACCGCCAACAGAAAAACGGAAGAAAGGCTTTTTCATGGCATCCGCAATGGAACGACCAATACTGGTTTTACCAACACCCGGCGGTCCTGACAAAATAAGGACAGACCCCTTACCGTCATTTTTGAATTTCCTTACACTCAAAAATTCCAAAATGCGCTTTTTAACTTCTTCCAGACCGTAGTGGTCACGGTTAAGAATTTTTTCCGCATCCAGGAGAGTATAATTTTCCTTAGGCTCATCATTCCAAGGCAAATTCACCAGCAAATCCAGATAATCTCTGGAAGAAGTATATTCAGAGTTATGAGGATCCAGAATATGAAAGCGCTCCAGTTCCCTGTAAGCCGCTTCCTTTACTTCACCCGTAAAATTAAAGGAATCAATCTTTTCCTTAAAAATACTGTAGTCATTTTTCTCGCCAGTGGAATTAATACCCAGTTCCTCCTGGATATTTTTTAATTCTTCGCGCAGGAAAGAATTCCTTTGATATTTTTCAATATCATCATCTATCTTTTTTTGAATCTTCCGCTGAACACGTAAAATTTCCTGTTCCTTTTTAATGAAAATCATAACCTGTTCAAGACGTTTTTTTACATCAAGGATTTCAAGAATTTTCTGCTGTTTCTCTTTATCAATATTCAAAAAAGAAGCAATGTAATCCGCAATTTTGCCAGGCTGGTCAATATTTACAAGATTATGACTTCCTTCATGCGAAATCATTGAATTATATTCAGCAATATCCTTTATTTCAGAAATAACCGCACGGGTCAAAGCCTTTATTTCAAAAGAATCACTTACAATGTCATCCAAATATTCAACAGCCGCCAGCATTGGAGACTGAGAGGAAAGAGTCTTTTTGATTTTAAAACGCTTGATTGTGGAAACAAAAGTATTAATCCCGCCACCCGGCAAATTCACTTTTCTTGTGACATGCGCAAGGGTGCCCACATCGTAAAGGTCTGCCATAGTCGGATTTTCTGCTTCATTTTTCAGCATAACAAGCCCAAAGTAGCCGTCACTTTCGAAGGCATTTTCTGCCACTTTAACATCCTCAGGTGCATTTATCATCAGGGGTGTGAAAATTCCCGGAAAAATAGGCCGTCCTGAAAGAGGAATTATGTTCAATTTTACAGGAAGCTGCAGGTCTGAAGGCAGACCAGAAATTTCTTCTTTATTCATGCCATTAAATATAGCTAGATTTTAAAGAAAATACAAATTTTTAATTTTTTCTTTTTGTAGCATCCCGCCTTTTCTTCAACTGCCCTTCCGCCACTTGCTGCGCGCGGTCTTCGCCTGCGGCTCAGACGGCCTTCGGCCTGGCTTCACGGCAGGCTGGGCGTTTTTTTTAACTGAAGTAGCCTCTAAAAATTGCAACTTTTAGAGGCAACTTTAAAAATCTTAAGCATCCAAAGCCCTTATTTTCATTATGCGAAGCTTTCCACTTACAGTCACATTTTCTCCGCCGGCAAGGGCAAAAATATCTTCACCATTGCAAAGCTGGCCGTTTACACTTCCGCTTCCTTCCAAAACAAAAAGCAATTCCGTGTCACAAGGCTTTTTTTGACCGGTCGTTTCTTTTACGGAATAAGAATACTGGCCGTCAACAGAAACTTCTTCCATTTCAAAATAAGGACATTCAAATTTTTTAGGAAAAGGAATGACCTTTTGGTTTTCGTAATTTTTTATACAGGCAATTCCCTTTTCAACATGACACTCGCGGCCACGGCCCCAGTCGTAAAGACGGTATGTAATGTCAGAAGACTGCTGCACTTCCAAAAGGCGCAGGCCTCCGCCAATCGCATGAACCGTACCGGAAGGAATGTAAGCAAAATCACCTTTTTTTACAGCCACTTCTTTCATCATAGGCTCAAGGGAAGAAGTTTCTATGGCCTTTTTCAGTTCTTCATCAGAATACTTTTTCTTCATTCCATAAATGAGCTTTGCACCAGGGGCAGCGTCTAAAATGTACCAGCATTCTGTTTTACCCCGGCAATTTTCAAGAAGTTTAGCCTTTTCATCATCAGGATGCACTTGTACGGAGAGCACATCGTTAGCCTGAATCACTTTTACCAGCAGAGGATAATCCCCACCGGCAAATTCTTCAAAATCTTTCTGGCAGCCATTTGGATGTGTCGAAGCAATCCAAAGTTCATATCCCCAGATTTTTTCAGATTTAATAGCATTGAGCTTAATCATTTTTTACTCCAAAAATTTTGGGGAGCCCTAAAAAAAATTAAAAGTCCCCACAAAAAAATCATTACGTAGTCCCTAAAAATTTTATTTTTAGAGGTATTTCTATTTTTGCCACAAAGGATCAGGATAATAATTTTCTTCAATTTTTTTAGCAATTTCTTCCTTTACAATTGCCCGGTCTTCAGGGTATGTCATTCCAAACCAGCGTTCTGTAGAAGTAAAGAATTTAATTGAACCTTCCTTGTTTTTTACAATGTCACTTGCAGCAGCAGGAAGAAGAGCTTCTGCCTTTAACTGATCCAGAGAAGTCTTTTTAAAATTTTCCCAGTACTCGTGGAAACCTTCAAAAGCCTTTGGCGTAAAGCCAAAAAGATTCATGCTTACACTTTCATTGCCTGTCATGGAAATAAGCTGGCCGTTCAAATCACTTTCAATAGACCCGTCTGCCTTGTAATAAATTTTTGTATTTTCAACAATGGAATCAAGGTAGCCGTCTTTTACAGAACAAACGCCACGGCTTACAGAACCGGATTTACTCATTGTATTTCCAAGAACGTAACCTACCATTGCGTGTTCACTTGAATCATTTGAAATTCCGCTCAAATACTTTCCTAAAGTTTCAAATGCCTGTCTGCCATAATAATCATCAGAATTAATTACAGCAAAAGGTTCATGAATGTTTTTTTCTGCGCACAAAACAGCGTGTATCGTTCCCCAAGGTTTTGTGCGTTCAGCATTTACCTTTTTAAGATCATCTGCAGTCAGCAAAGAATCTGGATTTTGAAAAACATATTCTGCATCAAAATTTGCTGCAACTCTGTCAAAAAGTCTTTCACGGAAATCCTTTTCAATATCTTTTCTGATTATAAAAACTACTTTTCCAAAACCAGCCTTTTTTGCATCATAAGCTGCAAAATCCAAAAGACATTCATTGTTTTTTCCAACAGCATCAATCTGTTTAACACCGCCATAACGGCTTCCCATACCAGCGGCAAGTACAAGCAAAGTTGGTTTCATAAAAAACTCCTTATAAAAAAATTGCTGAAGGGCATTTCTAAAAATCGCAATCCCTAGAAAAT
>CAVJHV010000091.1:7684-9468 GCA_963649315.1 Treponemataceae bacterium
TAAAATCAATCTAACAAAATTTTATATAAGGGAACCTCTAAAAATTGCAATTTTAGAGACAACTATAAAAATTCGAGAGGCCTTTCTAAAAAAGTGAAGATGGAGCCTCTAAAAATTACAGGGGACTTTTTAAATTTGACAGTGTAAAAAGAATTTTATTCATAAGGCAAAAGGCGCTTTCCATAAGACTTTCTGCATTGTCATGTGAAGTGTGAAAAAGCTGCCATGTTAAGGGAAGCATATTTTTTACTTCACTTTTGTCCATAGCTGTCTGGCGATTTAAAACAGAATTTTCCAAATCCGGATTTTCAAAAAGTTTTCTGGCATAAAGAGTAGCTTCCTCTGCAGGCAAAATTGTAATGGCTACGGCAGGAATTCCACATGCTATAAAAGAAGCATTGTCACTGTAAGGAACAGGCAGGCAAATCCAATGACCGGGAGCACTTTGCTGTAAAAGTTTCATTGTGCGGCTGTGGAGGTCAGAATATTTTTTTCTAAAAGGAAGCAGACTGTTTTCCGGTACAACCAGTTTTGAAAGAAGGGCAACATCTCCGCGGCCACAGGAATCAAAAACATAAATGTCATCATTTGTAATGCCCAGCCGCTTAAAGGTTGCAGCAAGACCGTAAGCACCCTGTTCAACAATGCCTCTTTCCTTTCCCAATTCTTCACCGTCTGTAAAAAAAATTCTTACGTTGTGAAAAGTTTTAAAAGTCTGCAAAAAGACGGCCCACTTCATCAGCATAAAATTGCAGGCAGAATTATCATTTGCTCCGGGAGAACCTTCAACTCTGTCATAATGAGAAATAATTGTTTTTATTTTAAAGGCAGGATTGTAAAAGCGGCTTTCAAATTGAACTAAAATATGTTCTTTTGAATCAAGGCAAATCCGCTTTGAATCCACTCCATTCTTTTTTAAATAATTTTGAATAAAGCTGGCCCTGTCACAGGAAGCACTTATGTATTCAAAAAAATCTGGACTTAAAAAGTTCATTTATTTTTTTGACCTTCCCTTTTTTCTTCTGCAAGACTTACACGAATTTTTCTGCCATCCACTTCTTTACCGGACAATTTTGAAACTGCCGCAAAAGCAGCTGCATCATCTGCAAAAGTAACAAAGCCAAATCCTTTTGAATTTCCTGAAAATTTATCCTTTATGATAGTCACTTCTTCAATTTCACCAAAAGGAGAAAATATTTTTTCAAGTCTTTCTTCGCTGGTAATAAAACTTAAATTTCCTGCATAAACCTTTTTTGACATAAAATCCTCCTGTTAAAAAAACGGCTTGAAGTCCGCCACCGAATGTAAAAAAAATATCAGTCTGAAATTTTTAAGTCAAGACTTAGACATTTTCCGCCGATACTTTAAAGTGATAAAATGGCTGTTTTTAAGATGAAGCAAAAAACTTTTAAAAATTAATTTTTTAATGGCCGCTTCAAAAGGAATTTTTTCCTTTCTTAAAAAGTCACTTAACAGGGCAGCAGAGAAATCTGATGAAGGAATTATGGAGAAGAAAGATTTTTATGATTTATTAAAATCAGTCCCTAAAGCAGAAATTCATTTACACTCAGAAGCATGTACTTCAAGAAAGACCATTAAGGAACTGTACAAAAAATCCAAAGGCAAAGAAATGACTGACCAGGAAATGGAAAGCCTTTTTTCTTATGATGATTTAGTTGGATTTTTAAAAGCCTTTATTGAAATTCAAACCTTCTATTCTTCAAAAGAAGATTTAAAATATATTGTCAGTGATTTGCTTTCTTACCTGACTGAAAATAATATTG
>CAVJHV010000092.1:0-9354 GCA_963649315.1 Treponemataceae bacterium
AAATAAGGATGAAAAAACGGATTTGCCTTTAAAAGAAGAAAAAAGTCTTTACAAGGCAGTCGTTCTTTGTTCTCCAAACAGAAAATTTAATAAAGAACTTTTTGATTACAAGGGGCAAAAGGACTGCAGACTTTTTGTTTCTATGTATGAAGGTGTTTATAACTGCCTGTGGGGCTGCATCGGTTTTGGAAACTGTAAAAAACGCTGCCCTAGAAACGCCATTTCAATTATCAATTCAACTGCCTTCGTTCAAAAGTCCTGCATAGGCTGCGGTCTGTGTGTGGACAGTTGCCCCCAGCAGTTAATCAAATTAATTCCCTTTAACACAAGTGAATATTTGACATGCTCTTATCCGGAAGGAAACAACAGCGCCTGCAGTGAATGCAATAAAATACAAAAATTAAATTTGTCTTCAAGCAACGACTTTAAATTTTGGAAAAGACTTTATAAAATGATACATGGACATCTCTAAAAATATTTTTAAATTGAATTTGTGAAATTAAAAATTTTGCAAGGTAAAAATGTTTAAGGGGTTTACTATGGTAAGCGAAGTGGAAAATAAAATTAACATTTGTATAGATTTGGATTTAACTGAAATTTCTTACTCTGATGACTTGATGAAGTTTTATTATCAAAAAATGATAAAACCTCTTTTGTCTTTTTTGTATCCCAGACCAAATTTTTTGCTTACACTTTCGCTTTCCGGTCCTGAAATTCTTTTTTTGAAAAACAATTATCCTGAAGCCCTGGATCTTTTGCATGATTTACAAAACCGCCATCAGGTGGAAATTACAGGCGGCGGTTATTGGGCTCCCATTTTTCCTTTGATTTTTAATGTTGATAAAACAGGGCAAATTGAAAAATTAACATCTTTGCTTCATGCAACTATTGGAAAAAGACCTAGAGGGGCTACTCTTTACGGAAGCATTTGGGAACCCGATCTTGTAGCAACTTTGCAATCCTGCGGATTTGAATATCTTTTTTTAGATTCAACCCTTATACCTAAAAAAGCACAAAATGTTTTTCTTCCACTCATTACAAGCGATTTGGGAAAGAGCATAAAGGTCTTGCCTTTTTATAATTCTTTGCTTCCTGCAGCAGATGAAAGTCCAGAAAAATGGTGTAAAAGAATAAGTGAAAAAGTAAAGAATAAAAAGAATTCCATTGTTTCCCTGAAATTTACAAGTGAAAAATTCATGTCCTTTTTTAAAAGCGATTTATTTAATTTTCTTGACAGCATGGCTGACTCTTGTGATTTTACACTTACTACTCCACAAAAATATTTAAAAAATGCTCCAGACTTTTTTTCAGTTTATATTCCAGCCGGTATGGACTGGTCTATTGCTGAATGGGCAAACAATGAATATGTGAAATCAGAAAACAACAGTCACTTTTCTTTAACAATTTATGATTATCTTGAAACTTATCCCCAGCTGCATCTTCTTTTTGAAAGAATGATCTATATCAGCATGCTTTTAAATCAAAGCAAGGGAGACAAAATCTGTAAAATAAATGGCCGCGAATTTTTGTGGAAGTCACAGGCAGGAAACAATTATATTTCTTTGCCAGACGGCCTTCCTGCTGCAAACGAAATAATGCAAAACGCTTACCAAAATCTTATAAACTCTGAAAAAGTCATTCGTGATTTAAGCAAAATGGGGGAATCTCTTACGCGTTTTGACTACAACTATGACGGCTTTAACGAATATGTTTTTCAAATGGAAAAATTTTCTGCTTTGCTTTCCCTTGAAGGCGGGGCAATTACTTCTTTGGATGTAATGAGTTCAGGCTATAATTATGCAGCAAATCTTTCACGTAACAAAAATTTTGATGGTGAAAAAGATGAATACAAGCGCGGCATTTTTATAGACCACTTTTTTTCACGAGAGGAATTTGAAAATTATAAAAATTTTTCTGGCAAAATTACACCTGTTTTTTCAAAAGTAAAATTTGCAGAAAGAAAATTCGAAAACAAAAGAAATGAAGTTCAGCTTGAAGGCAGGGGAACAGTTTTTGCCATGAAGCAGCCACTTCTTTTAAGAAAAAAAATAATTGTTTCATCTGCTGGCTTTGTGGTTCAGTATATTTTAAAAAATGATTCACCTTTTGCCTTAAAAGGAATTTTTGTTGTTGAATGTAACTTGAATGTTCCTAAAAAAATTGCTGAAGTAAATGCCCTGGATGCAGAAGTCATTTACAATGCTGCCAGAAAAAGCATTAACACGGAAAAGAAATTTTTTGCCGAAGATGGAATTTCTACAATCAAGTTAAATGATTCAAAGGCAAAACTCAGTTTTATTGTGGAACCAAACGAAAATTCCGGCTACCTTTACGAAACTATTTCTTTTAAAAGACCTCTTGCTGATGAAAAGGGTAATATCAAAACAGAAAACATTTCAAGCACAGCGGTAAATTCTTTTTTCTGGAATGTAGACCTTGCAGCCGGTATGGAAATGGAAAAAACAATAAACTTTTCCATTATCCCAGAAATCAAAAATAAAAAGAAAATTTCTGATTCCTAAAAAAAAACTTTGCCAGAAATGTTTTTATGTCAGCTTTAACCTGGCATTTCTGCTTTTTGACAAAGTCCTTTTTGCGCCCCTTATCTTCCACGAAGCTTTTTTAAAAACTTTTTGTGAAACCAGGCCCGGAACTTTTCGGCTCTGATGTAAAGCCTGTAGTTTTTTTCATCCAGTGGAATGTCAAAACTTCCTGGTCTGTGGACTATAGCCCCGCCAAAACCTGTTTTAAAAAGATAAAGACCGTGCATAGGATGATTTTCATCATCTGTAGGAGGCATGCCGTAAAAGTCATAAACAGGGCAGCCGTATTCCTTTGCATCTTTAATGGCTGTCCATTGCAAAAGGTATGCAGGCATCAAGTTGCGCTTAATGTTGCCTGATGCTCCGTAAAGGTAAACAGCTTCTCTTTTGCAAAAAAGGGTAATAATTCCCGCAAGGTAGTCATCTTCATGCTTTGCCAGGTAAAGACTTATTTTTACATCATCATCTTTTTTTCCCAGCAAATCCAGGTAATATTGCTTTCCATGAAAACTAACCCCGTCGCGCTTTGACGTAATTGAAAAAAGTTCATAGAATTTTTCAAAAGCATCATTTAGCTTTTCAGAAGAAAAATCATATTTTTCTACGCATACGCCTTTCTTTGAAGACAGGCGTATGTTATATCTCCACTTTGATTTCATGTTTTGAAGGATTTCATCTTCTGATTTTTCAAGATTTAAAATGGTTGTATCAGGCGGCTGAACAGCAACAAGAGATCGCCTTGTTTTTATTCCTTTTGCTTTTAAAAGAGAGTCAAAGTTTTTTAAAAAGTCATCTTTTTCCTGAATGGAATAAAAATCAATCGGCGGATCAAAGCGAAGACAAATAGTATTTGAAGGAATAAAAGGTTTTACCTTTTCCGCAATACATTCAAGCCTTTTAAAATACAGTTTTTCTGCTTCTTTTTTATCGGCCTGCATACTTTCATCATATTCAAAAGCCATTGCAATGTATGCAATAGAAAAAGTTTTAATCTTTATGGAAAAAGTTCTTGTCAACAAGGCAAAATAATTTTCCGCATTTGAATAAGATTGACTTTTATATTCTTCACTTGAAATTTCACTCAAGGAAAAATCATCTTTTGACACATCAGAGGAATTTTCAATTTTAAAATAATGAGCCTTCCACTGATGCTGGGCTTTAAATCCTGTCCAAAATTCTGTCTGCAAAAATCTCTGGTACATAAATTAATGAACCTCTCCATTAAGAGTTTTTTGCTGAACTAAAGGCTTTCCCTTTGCCAAAAGTTTTTTTCCATCAACAAGAATATTTTTATCCTTACATTCAATCTTTACGGCAAAGAAATCTTCTGCTGAAATTTCAAGTGGCTTTTCTTCGCTTGAATCACAGCCTTCAAGAGTAATTACAGTTCCCGCTTCCACCCATGGAGCTTCAAGCACTTCAACACAATTCTTTCCATTTTCATCCCTGTAGTCTGTTGCAAGAAGCATACCATGGCTTTCAATGCCACGCATGGTTCTAGGTGCCAGGTTAGCTGCAAGAATAATATTTTTTCCAAGAAGGTCTTCTGCTTTTAAGAAAGGCCGCAAGCCAGACTGAATAATTCTTTCCTTTCCAGAACCATCATCCAAAGTTTCTACGTAAAGTTTTTCGCCTTCAGGATTGTTTTCTACCTTCACAATTTTTGCAACTTTAAGGAGAATCTTTTTGTTAAAGTGTTCCGTCTGGTTTTCTGCCAGCTTAATTTCCGGACCAGCCTTTTTTTCTTTCTTTGATTTTTTATTTTCAGATTTTTCTTCGCCCCTTTCTTTCTGGCTGCCGGAAAATTTCAACTTAAAGGCATCTGCCGTTTTTTGATCCAAAGGAGTGAAGAAAACTTCTGTCTGTCCCACACAGGAAAGACCTTCAGTTTTTCCCAAATCCTGCCATGTAAGGCCACCTTCAACTTTTTCCTGACCAAAGCAAGGTTCAGAAATTTCTTTTCCAAGGAATGAAAGAATTTTTTCAGAAAACTGTGGCATGTAAGGGTGACACATAATCATCAAGTCTTTGATCATGTAACAAAGAGTCTTTATAAGTTTTGCCGCTCTTTCAGGTTCGCTGATTCTTGTTTTCCAAGGTTCCGTGTCCTGAAAAGCCTTGTTACCAATATCTGAAATTGCAAAAATCTGGTGGAAGGCGTCTTTTAATTCAGCCCATTCAAGATACTCTGTAATTTTTTCTTCCTTTTCTTTTACCTTTGCCCATATTTCTTCATCAAGAGGAGCGTCAGGAATTTTACCATCATAATACTTGTTTACAAAAAGAAGAGTGCGGTTTACAAGGTTACCCAGGTTTCCGATAAGTTCGCCATTATACTTTTCGCGAAATTCCTTCCATGTAAACTGGTAGTCCTGCTTTTCAGGCCTGTTGTAGAAAATATAAAATCTCCAGGCATCAGCCTTAATGCCAGTTTCAATAGCATCAGTTCCAAAAACACCTACGCCGCGGCTCTTAGAAAATTTTCCATCTTCATAGTTTAAATATTCTGTAGAAGACATGTGGTAAAGTTTTGTCCAGTTTTCATCAGTTCCCAAAAGAGTGCAGGGGAAAATTACAGTATGGAAAGGAATGTTGTCCTTGCCAATAAACTGGAAAAGTTTAACATCTTCCTTACCATTGGCTTCTTCAGATTCTTCTGGCAGCCACCAGCTTTTCCAGTCAAAAGTTTTTTTGCCGGCCTTTGCCATTTCATTTGCCAGTTGCTTTGTAATAGACATGTAACCGATTGGCGCATTAAACCAGACATAAAAAACTTTATCTTCATAACCTGCTTTTGGAACAGGAATGCCCCATTTTAAATCACGGGTAATAGCCCTTTCGTTTAAACCGTCACGAATCCATGCCTTGGTAATATTGATTGCATTGTCAGACCACTTTCCTTCAATACTGGTTTTTTCCATCCACTTTGCCAGTTTTGGACTAATAGAAGGCAGGTCAATATAAAGGTGCTTTGTTTCCCTTACTTCCGGTTTTGAATTACATGTGGCACACCTGGGGTCCTTGAGCTCAATAGGGTCCAGAAGGCTGCCACATTCATCACACTGGTCACCGCGGGCCTTTGTAGAACCGCACTTAGGGCAAGTTCCATTTACAAAACGGTCAGCCAGAAACATATTGCATGAAGGACAAAAAAGCTGCTTGTTTGTATGTTCCTTGATATAGCCGTTTTTATCCAGAGATTTAAAAAGCCCCTGTGTTATTTCGCTGCATTCTTCATTGGAAGTGCGGCCGAATTTATCAAAATTAATGTGGAACCAGTCATAGATTTTTGTGTGTTCCCCATAATAGTAGTCGCAAAGTTCCCGGGGACTTTTTTTCATTTCAATTGCACGGGTTTCCGTTGCAGTTCCATATTCATCAGTGCCGCAAATATAAAGCGTGTCATAACCACGACTTCTACAAAAACGCGCAAAAACATCGCCAGAAAGCATTTGAATCAAATTTCCCAAATGCGGAATATTGTTAACATAAGGCAGTGCCGAGGTAATAAGTCTTCTTTTCATAGCGTTTAATTATAAAAAAATCCCCCTATCTAGTCAAATGTTACTTTTTAATTGTTTTTTTTATTTTTTTTCTGGAGATGCCGTCATTCCCAACGGCCATGCGTGGTTCCGCTTTCGCTCCATTGCAGCAGGGAAGTCAAAGCTTCCGCTTAGCCTTCCCTGCTGCAACCTGCCCCTGGCAGGCCACTACTGTCCGACTAGCGCGCCTTGTCAAAAAGAAAGTTGTCTGGCACTTGCGCTTTGAAGCCGGGCTTAAATGTTTAGAAAAGCAGCTCTGTTTGCCAAAATGCGCCTAGCCCGCCGTGGAATGGGCTGCCGCAGGCAGAGTGCAGAGCACCGAGGCGAACAGCCGAGCCATGGAAGGGCGGTTGAAGAAAAGGCGGTATGCTTAAAAAAAATTGAAAATCTCTCTATGTATTTATTTGTGTGAATGTGTTATAATTTTTTATATTTATTCATGAGGTAAAAAAAATGGCAATTTCAACTTATATTAATGACACTATGAAAAGCAAGGGGGCGGGGGTAATCCGCAAAATGTTTGAAGAGGGGCTAAGGCTTAAGGCTTTGTATGGCCAGGATAAGGTTTATGATTTTAGTCTTGGAAACCCTGATTTAAAGCCTCCAAAAAAAGTTGAAAGGGCTTTTAAAAAACTTTCTTCTTCTTCCAAAGAAAATTATCATGGCTACATGCCAAATGCCGGTTATGATTTTGCCCGCCAGGCTATGGCAGATAAAACTTCAAAAGAGCAGGGGGTAAAGGTTGAAAAAGATTGCCTGGTTATGGCTGTTGGGGCTGCAGGGGCTTTAAATGTTTTGCTTAAGGCTGTTACAAATCCTGGTGACAACATCATTGTTCCGGCTCCATATTTTACGGAATACAATCATTACGTGAACAACGCTTCTGGCATTCTTGTTCCTGCTGTATCCAATGAAGATTTTTCCCTTAACATTGAAAAAATATCTTCTTTGATAAATGAAAAAACTGCTGCCATCATAATCAATTCTCCAAATAATCCTACGGGTCGCATTTATTCTCAAAAAGAAATGGAAGACCTGGCTGAGCTTTTAAATGAAAAAGCAAAGGTTTTTGGAAGAAAGGCTTATCTTATTCTGGATGAACCTTACAGACAAATTGTTTATGATGGAAAAAAGGTCGTTTCTGCTTTTCCCTTGTACGATTCAAGTGTAGTTGTTACTTCTTTTGCAAAGAATTTAAGTCTTCCCGGCGAAAGAATAGGCTACATTGCGGTAAATCCTGCATGCCCGGACAAGGCGGATCTTGTTGCAGCCTGTATTTTCTGCACACGCATTCTTGGTTTTGTAAACGCTCCTGCCATACAGCAGCGTGTTGTTTCTGAAACATGGGACAGCGATGTTGATTTTTCTCTTTACGAAAAAAGGCGCAATGAAATCACTGCCATTATGGATGAAGCGGGTATTGAATATGCAAAGCCTGATGGTGCTTTTTACCTTTGGTGCAAGGCTCCTTCTTTCTTTAATGGTGATGATATGGCTTTTTGCGATTACCTTAAAAAATATAATATTCTTTGTGCCCCAGGTTCAGGCTTTTGTGGAAAGGGCTGGATCCGCCTGGCCTACTGTGCCAGCGAAAAAACAATTCTTTCTTCAAGACAGGCCTTTGTAAAGGCTATGGCTGACTTGAAAAATTCAAATTGCTAAATTTGCTTTTAGAAACTGAGGTTTATTAAAAGCGCCCGATAATTTTTACGCGAGGTGTGTCTATGAAAATTTTGATGGTAAGTTCAGAAGTTGTTCCTTTTGCAAAAACAGGCGGACTGGCTGATATGGTAAGTGCTCTTTCCATTCAGCTGGATAAAATGGGGCATGATGTAAAAATTGTTATGCCTCGTTACTATAAAATTGACAAAAAAAAACTTGAAGCCCTGCCTGGTGCCATGGCTATTGCAGCGGGTCAAGTGGAAACATGGTCAGAAGTTTACAAAACAAAACTGCCTGGCAGCAATAATGTTGAAGTTTATTTTATTGACCATGAACTTTCTTTTGGCCGTGATGGAATTTATGGCACTCCCAGTGAAAGTGATTTTCATGATAACCCTTACAGATTTGCTGTTCTTTGCCACGGAGCCTTTCAGGTTTGCAGAAAGTTAAACTGGATTCCAGATATTATTCATTCCCATGACTGGTCCAGCTGCCTGGCACCTGTTTTGTTGAAGCATGTCTGTCGCTACTGTGGCTTTGAAAAAACAGCCTCTGTTTTGACCATTCACAATCAAGGTTACCAGGGAACATACGGAAAAGATTCATTTCCGGCATTGGGAATTGACTGGGGCTTGTACTATGGAGCGAATTTTGAACACAATGGTGCAATAAATTTTCTTCAGGCCGGTGTTTCATCTGCAGACATGATTACAACTGTTTCTCCAACATACGCCCATGAAATTCAAACAGTAGAAGGCGGTTTTGGTATGGATGGTTTACTGCGTCTGCGCTCCGATGTCATAAGGGGAATTTTAAATGGGGCAGATACCAGTGCATGGAATCCAAAAATAGACCAGAGAATTCCTTTCCACTATGATGTAAAAAATATGAAGGGCAAGGCAGAATGTAAGGCTGAACTCCAAAAGAAAATGGGCCTTGAAGTTAATCCTGACATTCCGCTTATTGGTATTGTTACCCGCCTTGTTGACCAAAAGGGCATTGCCGAAGTATTTGCTCCTTCTTACGGTTCCATTTACCAGATTTGCCAGGATATGAAGGTTCAGTTTGCTGTTTTGGGAAGCGGTGAAAGTTGGTGTGAAAATGAAATCAGGACTTTGGAAACAAAATTGCCTAACCTTCGGGCCTATATTGGCTATGATGAAAACTTAAGCCACCTTATTGAAGCCGGCAGTGACTTTTTCCTTATGCCTTCAAAATACGAACCATGTGGTTTAAACCAGATTTATTCCATGCTTTATGGAACTTTGCCTATTGTAAGAAAGACTGGTGGACTTGCGGATACTGTTGAAAATTATAATGAAGCTACCGGAGACGGAACAGGTTTTGTTTTTGAACAACTGACTCCTCGTGCTGTCTATGACACTGTGGGCTGGGCTGTTTATGCTTACTACAACAAAAAAGACCATATCAAAAAAATGCAGCAAAAGGGCATGCAGATAAAATTTGGTTGGGATGACGCTGCCCTTAAATATCTTGATGTTTATAAAGAGGCCCTTAAGCGTGGCTGCAATATAGACAATGTAAAGGGAGTCTCTAAAAATTGCAATTTTTAGAGGCAACTATGAAAATTCGAAGGCATCTGGTAA
>CAVJHV010000093.1:0-1064 GCA_963649315.1 Treponemataceae bacterium
GGGAAAAAGAAAATATACCAGCTGCCAGAAAAAAAATCGATATCCAGCTTTTTACAATAGAAAAGCAAATAAAGGCCATAAAAAATTTTGAAAAAAACTTTTCTCTTGAAGAAAAAATTTCTCAACTTTTTTTAATAAACATAAGCGGCTCAAAAAAATTTTATCCTCATGAAGAATACAAGGGCAGGGCCTTAATCCCCGGTTCATACATTTTTTTCTCATACAATTTACAGGACAATGCTAAAGGCGTAATTGATTTTACAGACAGCATCACGACATACTGTAAAGAAAATAATTATATTCCTCCATTTTTGTGCATTGATCAGGAAGGCGGAAGTGTTAACCGCTTAAAAAAATTAACATCTCCTCTTCCTTCGCATCAGGAAGTTTCAAAAAAATTAAATCCCCAGGATGCCTCAATTCTTTACTCTCTCCAGGCAGGGCAAATGAAAGCCTTAGGTTTTCACATGAACTTGTCCCCAGTTGCAGAAGCTTCAAATGAATACAATAAAAATTTTCTGGAAGAAAGAAGTTTTGGTTCCATTCAAAATACAGTCGCTTATTCAAAAAAACACATTGAAGCCTATCAGGGCCAGGGCATTTCCTGCGTTGTAAAACATTTTCCTGGCAACACAAACACGGATCCCCACATTGGTCTGCCTGTTTTCCAAATAGAAAAATCCTGCTTTGAAGAAAAATTTTTATTTCCATTCAAAAGCATTTTTGAATCAAAGGCGGATGCTGTACTTTTGTCCCATGCCATAATCCCCCTCTATGATGAAAATCCCGCAGACTTAAGTTCTTTTTGGATAGAAGAAGTTTTAAAAAAAGATTTAAATTTTCAGGGCCTCACTATGAGTGATGATCTTTTGATGGGCGCTTTAAGCAAAAATGGTTTCCCTCCGGAAAAAGCAATCATTATGGCACTTGATTCCGGCATAGATTTAATCATGCTTAGTCAGACAAATTTTTCTTCCCTTTTAGAAATCATTCTTCTAAAAGCAAAAGAAGATCCTGCCTTTCTTGAAAAAATCAACAAAAGTTTTTTAAGAATTGTAAGATAC
>CAVJHV010000093.1:1074-9270 GCA_963649315.1 Treponemataceae bacterium
AAGATACAAAATAAAAATCGGTTTACTGAATTTTGTTCAAAATGATGACGCAAGTCTTTCTTTAAAAGTAAATTACGAATTGAATGATGCTGACGCTTTGGAAAAATTTTCAATGTATAAAAATCAGGGGGAAAAATTTTATTTGGAGCATTTTGTAAATGAAAAAAAATAAAAAAAACAAAATAAGTGGCCTTGAAGCTTTTGAAGAATATTATTCATTTCTTTACGGTGAGCGCTGGCCGCTTTTAACAGAAGCACTCAAAAAAGAAAACGTTTATGTAAAATTTCTTCATAAAGGAAAAGCTCTTTCTTTAAATAGCGAAAATGATTTTTTTCCATGCCAGGCCTATTTTTTAGATCCTGCATCCCTGGTTGCCGGTCTTTGCCTGCCTTTAGATAATGCCACTTCTGTTTTAGATTTGTGCGCGGCTCCCGGAGGAAAATCCTTGGTGGTCGCTTCCTGCCTTCAGGAAAATGCCTGTCTTACTTCCAATGAACGTTCCCCTGAAAGAAAAAATCGTCTTTCAAAAGTTATATCATCATGCCTGCCATCTGCTCTTTCCCAAAAGGTGAAAGTTTCATGTTCAGACGGGGCCCTATGGTGCAAAAAAGAAAATCTTTCTTTTGATTCAATTCTTTTGGATGCCCCCTGCTCTTCAGAGCGCCATGTTTTAAAAAGCGAAAAATATTTAAAAGACTGGACACCAAACCGTGTAAAGACAATGCGCATGGAACAGTGGGCCCTTCTTTCAAGCGCCTTTAGAATTTTAAAAGAGGGAGGTTACCTTCTTTATTCAACATGCGCACTTTCAAAAGAAGAAAATGACGGCATAATAGACCGCCTCTTAAAAAAATTTGATACGGCCCGCCTGCTTCCATACCAGGCCATAAAATCAACATTCGAAAAAAATCTTTCTAAAGTCCAGAATATTGTTTTTACCGCCCAGGCACCATCCCTTTTAGATGATGATTTTTCTTTGGAAGAGGGCGGGGCCGCTTCTTTAAATGCGCCACAGTTTTCAAAAGACGCTGCACTTTCTTCTTCAGGCAAATCGACTGCTGGCCCAGACAAATCCTCCGCCACCCCCATGATCCTTTCTACATTTCAAAATGCCCAGGCAACAGAATTCGGCTATCATATTTTGCCAGACGCAGCTTCTGGCAGTGGCCCCATATATTTTTCTCTAATAAAAAAAGAAAATTCCTGCCAATATTAACTTGTTGATTAAATTAAAATGGAGTATTATGGGAACAGCTAAAAAATAAAGTTTTTAGACTTTTTCATTGCCATGTGTAAGGAATAAAAGTTTTCATGAATAATTACGAAACAAAATTTGCACAAATATCAAAGTGGCAGCAAAAGCTACTTGAAATTAAAGATGTCGATCTTCTCCTTGAAAATATTCTTTCAGCTGCCCGCGATATTTTAAATGCTGATGCAGGTTCTATTTACGACTACGATGAAGCCAGCGGTAAAATGAAAATCCGCTACAGCCAGAATGACACTCAGCAGAAAAAACTTTCAGAAGGGGAAAAACTGCCTTACACTTCATTTACATTTGACGCAAAAAATACAATGGCCGGCTACTGCGCCATCACAAAAAAAACAATAAATATTCCTGATGTTTACAAAATGGACGATTACATGGATGAAGAAAAAACAATCCCCCGTCCATATGTCTTTAACGCAGCGTCAGATCTTTTAACAGGCTACCACACAAAATCCATGCTGATTATTCCGCTTATTATGGCAAATGGAAAAGTGCATGGTGTTTTGCAGATAATCAATGCCCTCAACGAAGAAGGCAAAGTTGTTCCATTCGACAAAGACGCTGAATTCTACATTTTGCATTTTGCAACTCAGCTGGGGAAAATTTATGACTATGCTTACATGACAAAGCAGCTCATAGACCGCCTGTGTAAGGCTGCCGGTTACCGTGACCCCCTCGAAACAGGTTTACACGTAGAACGCGTTTCAAATTTTTCTGTTGAAATTTATGACCGCTACGCCTTTAAAAATAAAATCCCTGAAAAAGAAAGAACAAAATTCCGCGACAATTTAAAACTTGCGGCTAAGTGTCACGATGTAGGAAAAATTGCCATTCCAGATGTAATTTTAAAAAAACCGGGCAAACTTGATGACGACGAAAGGGCCATTATGAAAGGCCACACATGTGTCGGGGCCCAGCTTTTTACCCCTATGGAAACAGAACTTGACCAGCTGGCCCGTGACATTTGTCTTCACCACCATGACCGCTATGACGGTGACACCCAGGGCTATCCCAGCCAGATGGACGTTTACATGGCCTACATGCCGGGCACTCCGGTTCCTCCGGTAGAACAGCTGCTTAAAGGCAAAGACATTCCTTTAGGTGCCCGCATAGTTGCAATTGCGGACGTTTACGATGCCCTGCGCCACAAACGCGTTTACAAAGACCCATGGCCAGTAGAAAAAGTATTTGATTTAATGAAGGAAGAAGCCGGCAAACAGTTTGACCCTGATTTAATAAAATGCTTCCTTGACATTCGTGAGCGCCTTGAAGCAATCAATGAATCTTTAACATAAGGGAGCCTCTAGAAATTGCAATTTTTAGAGGCCACCGTAAGCTCATTTAAAAATTATCTTTTCAGCATAGCCATGCAGGCCTTTTCAAAAGCGGAAGAAAATTTTTCAATTTCTTTACTGCCGTAAGTTGAAAAAGACATGCCGGTGTGAAGGCCCAGGCTTGCCATTTGCAGACTCAATTCCCTCTGCTTCAGCATTTCCTTTAGATTTTCCCCGTCAAAATAAGTGCCGCGGTCATTAATAGTAATTATTCCCTTGTCCACTAGACGCTTTGCCAGAGGAATGTCCCTGGTAATAACAAGATCTTTTTCAGAGGCATTTTCAAAAATGTAATCGTCAGCAGCACCTTCTTTCTTTTCCACCAGAATCATTTTAAACAGCTGGCTTTCCATGGAAAAAGGAATATTCCTGTTGGCTACATAAACTACATTTACATTCAGCCTGGTGGCAGCCCGCAAAACAATAGTCTTTGCCCTTGCCGGACAGGAATCCGCATCAACAAAAATTCTATGTTCAGTCATCACTTGCATTTTGATTATTTTCTCCAGAAGTAAAAGTCAAAGCCTGGTCCAGTTTTTCAATCATGCTGCGGGTCATCCTTTCCTCTTCCAGATTTTGCGGAGTTGAAAGAGCCTTTTCCAGACCAGCATTTTTTTTCTTTTCCTTGTACAACTCATCAACCAAAGTAATGCCGGACAAAATGCTTACTTCCAGGGGATTATTAGACTTACAGTTTTTTGCAACAGCCCCGGTAATTTCTCTGTAATAAGATAAAAGTTTTTTTAAATATTCATCATCTTCCTTTGCAAAAGCACTAAAGGAAGTTCCCAGTAAATTTATTCTAATGCTTCCCATACCGCGCCTAAAATAAATCGATTGAAGGATCCAAATCCAAACCGTCAGCGCCACTTTCTTCGCTGTCCTCATTTTGGTCACCAGAGTCATCCTGGCTGCCAAAAGAGTCATCCTGGCCGGAAAGCTCTTCATTTTCTACATTCATGTCATTTTGCTTATTTTGATTTTCTGCATCATGATCTGGCTGCAGTTGATTTGATTCATTTTTCTCAAAAGAAGAAGGGGCATTTTCAAAAAGACTGTTTTCACTAAAAGAATCAAATGAGGATTTTGAATTTACCGGATTATTATCTGAAAGGGTAGGGAAAAAATTCGTGTCAAAAGAGGAAGACTGTTTTTTTATGGAGTCTTCCACCTTTTCTTCAACACTATCAAGAGTATTCAAGGCAGAGATAATAGATTCTTCAATCTTGTTCTCTTTTGCTTCAAGATCAGTAACCAACTCCGTTTTTGCAGAAAGTGCATTTGTGAGCTCGTCGCATTGTGCGCGCAAAGCAGCATTTTCTTCATTCAGCTGCGAAAGTTGCTGGACTTTTTCGTCAAGACCCGCCTTTAAGCGAAGATTTTCGTTTTGGGCATCTACAAGTTGACCTGTCAAGTCCCTAATCTTTTGAACAGCGGTTTCAACTTTTTCTTCAAGCAATTCAAGTTGATCAATATTAATCATATTATCCCGCCTTAAATTTTAATTAAGCGTTAAGTGCCTTTTTTGCAACTTCAACTACAGCCTTGAAAGCTGCTGCGTCTTCAATAGCCATGTTAGACAAAGCCTTGCGGTTAAGAGTAACATTTGCCTTTTTAAGACCGTTGATAAAGCGGCTGTAAGAAAGACCTTCTGCACGAACAGCAGCGCTGATACGGGCAATCCAAAGCTTTCTGTAGTCTCTTTTCTTGTTGCGGCGGCCAGAATATGCGTGGTCAAGAGCCTTAACTACTGCATCCTTAGCTGCTTTATAATTTGATTTTCTGTCGCCATAAAAGCCCTTTGCGAGCTTAAGAATTTTAGCACGGCGATTCTTACGTTTTGTTCCATCTATTGCTCTAGACATCTTCTACTCCTTAAAATCAACCGTATGGAAGCTGCTGCTTGCGAATTCTTGCAGCTGAATCTTCTGAAAGAATTCCTGCATGGCGAAGGTTCATCTTTCTCTTTGGTGATCTCTTTGTCAAAATATGACGAAGATTCATTTTCTTGTACTTGATTTTTCCAGTACCTGTCAAATGAAAGCGCTTAGCAGCAGCTTTCTTTGTTTTCATTTTAGGCATTTTACACTACCTCTAAAAAAGTTTACTGATTATCGGCAGCAGTCTTTTCCGGGCCAGCTTCAACTTCCTGCGCAGGCGATTGACTGGCAGTTGCTTCTACAACTTTTGCTTCATCACCACTTGCCTGGGAATTTTCAGCTTTCGCGCCTTCTGGACTAACTTTCTTGGCCGTACCAGCATCATTAACCGGCTTACTCTTAGGCTTAACCACTTTAGAACCCAAAGTCATTGACATAAACCTGCCTTCCATAGCAGCAGGCTTTTCAATAGCATAAGTTCCTTCCTTAAGCCTCTTTTCAACCTCTTTCAGGACATCGTATCCCAATTCGGTGTGGGCCAGTTCACGACCGCGGAAGCGGATGGTTACTTTTACCTTATCACCTTCATCAAGAAATTCCTGAACGTGCTTTGCTTTCGTGTCAAGGTCGCCTGAACCAATTTTTGGCTGCATGCGGATTTCCTTGAGTTTTAAAACCTTCTGGTTCTTTTTGGAGTCACGGAGTTTTTTCTCCTGTTCGAACTTGAATTTTCCGAAATCAAGTATTTTGCAAACCGGTGGTCTTGCGTTTGGCGAAACTTCAACAAGGTCGAGCTCGCGCCTCTTTGCCATTTTGAGGGCTTCGATTGTAGGGACAATTCCCTTTTGAACACCTTCTTCATCAATCAGTCTGATCTCACGTACGCGTATTTGTTCATTTACGCGCATTCCCTTATTGTCTGCCAACGATCCTCCTTGAACACATTTTGTGTTCTTTGCTAATACTTCTAGCACGGCGCCCATTTTATCAAAAAAACAAAATATTTGTCTAGTAAAAAGCCCAGTTTTCCGCCCTTTTTCTTGTTTTGAAGCATTCTTTTTTTTCATTAGAAATGCCCTTTTGTTAAAGAATTTTTTTTAATCGTCACCGCCCTTCCGCCACTCACTTGCGTTCGGCCGCCCCGCTTTGCGTGTCGGCTGCTTCGCATGGCTGCACGGCGGGCTATGCTGGTTTTTTGGAGTCTGTAAAAAATTGCAATTTTTACAGGCAACTATGAAAATTCGAAGGCATCTGGTAAAAAAGCATTGAAAATGATTTTTTACCAGATGCCTTTTTATTTTTTTTAGGGCCAGGGGTCTTTAAAAAAGTGTCATACCCTTCAAGGCCCGCTAGTCGGATTGGAGTGGGCCCGCAGGGATTGTTTTTGCAAGGCAAAAACAACGTAGCGTAAGCGGAGCCACGTAAAGCCGTCTTTAAATCAGCTTTCTCCAAAAAAAATACCGGCAAGACTACCGGTATTAAGGGCATTTCTGAAAATTGCAATTTTTAGAGGCTTTCTAAAAACTATTCTTTTTCTACAAGGGGCTTTTTTTGGAAAGTCATGTAATCAATAAAGGCAAAAAGTGCCATGGCAACTTCAATTGCGTAAGGCCAAATGGAAGCAGACTTCAGCGTCCACACGGTTTCTGCAAAAGACGGCAGAACCAGGGGAACAAGGCAAATGAAGTAGTAGAAAATGCCTGCTGCTTTTTTTCCTGCCAGGCGCTTTTTGAACCCTGCATAAATTATAACCTGAATGTCCCAGCACATAAAAATGTAAAGGAGGGGCTTAAAGAAAATTATGAAAACAGATGTATTAAAGCGGTTTGTAAAAACGTCGTATGGAATGTAGGCTGCATAAAAGGCCAGCACTAATGGTAAAAACATGGAAATCTTGTATTCCATGCGGTCAATTTTTATGCATGCCAAAAGCCAAATTGCAAAAATAATCGGGGCCACAAAAGCATCGCTAAAGAAAATGTAAAAAAATGAATCAAAAAAAGAATCAGTCCATATGTGGGAAGGCATGAAAAAGAATTCTTTCATAAAACAAAAAATGCAGCCTGTTAAAAGACCGATTGCAAGTGGCACAATAAAGGATTTTGCTTTGAATTCTTTAAATGCGAAAATGTAAAAAGTTAAAAAACATGGAATAATCAAAATTGAAAATGCGTACATGGTCAAAGAGTAGCACATAAAATTTGTTTTTTCAATTGGTATTTGGAATTGTGCTTTTTGGGCTGGCTCTTTGTGGCAGACCTGCTGTTTAAAAAAGAAAAAGACCTTCTTCCAAGGAAAAAGGCCTTTTTTATCTTTTTAGAAAAGATTATTTGCAGTCGTCAGCGTGTCCGGCAGAACCGAATACGTTTACGTTTTTGTCCATGTACATCTTTTTGAGTTCTTCGCGGGCTGGACCCAGGTAAAGGCGTGGATCAAATACATCCGGCTGTTCTGCGAAGATGCGGCGGATTGCAGCTGTCATGGCAAGGCGACCATCAGAGTCAACGTTAATCTTGCAAACAGCAGACTTTGCTGCCTTTCTAAGCTGTTCTTCAGGAATACCAACAGAGTTAGGAATCTTTCCGCCGTATTTTTCAATTTCCTTAACATACTGCTGTGGAACAGAAGAAGAACCGTGCAATACGATTGGGAAACCAGGAAGCTGCTTTTCAATAGCTTCAAGAACATCAAATGCAAGTGGTGGTGGAACCAATGTACCGTCATCGCGGCGTGTACACTGCTCTGGTGTAAACTTACATCTACCGTGTGAAGTACCAATTGAAATTGCAAGAGAGTCACAACCGGTCTTTGAAGTAAAGTCAATAACTTCTTCAGGCTTTGTGTACTTTGATTCTTCAGCAGCAACATCGTCTTCAACGCCACCCAAAACGCCAAGTTCAGCTTCTACTGTAACATCGTGAGCGTGAGCATATTCAACAACTTTTTTTGTAAGTGCAACGTTTTCGTCGTAAGGAAGGGCAGAACCGTCAATCATTACAGAAGAAAAGCCGTTGTCAATACAGTCCTTTGCAACTTCAAAGTTAGGACCGTGATCCAAGTGAAGGGCAATAGGAATATCGCAGCCCAGTTCGTGTGCATATTCTACAGCACCGCGAGCCATATTGCGGAGAATGTACTTATCTGCATAAGCACGTGCTCCCTTAGAAACCTGAAGGATAACTGGTGATTTTGATTCAACACAAGCCTGGATGATAGCCTGCATCTGTTCCATGTTGTTGAAGTTGTATGCAGGAATAGCAAACTGTCCCTTCATTGCTGCTTCAAACATCTTCTTTGTGTTTACAAGACCAATTTCGTGGTAATCAAACATGTTTAACTCCTTAAACCGCAAAAGGCGGCACTAAATATCTTTTAGGACAGGTGCGTATTTGAATATAAATCATATAAAAATATGTGCATATGTCTATAAAAGATTCACAAGTAGGATATGCTATTTAAGCAAAAAAAACAAGTTCTAAAAGCCTGTATGCCCAAATTTTTCTCTGGAAAAATGTCAGTTATGAGGGGGGGGCAGGGCCTTTTTTTAGCGGCATTTGTGACAGGGTGCATTTATATGGAATTTTAAATGATTGAAAAAAAACTTGAAACTTATAAAATCTGCATTATAATAAATCTATAAATCAAAAAAAGGAGAAATCCATGTTGCAGGCTGTTCTGTTCTGTTCTGTTCTGTTCTGTTCTGTTCTGTTG
>CAVJHV010000094.1:0-9214 GCA_963649315.1 Treponemataceae bacterium
TTACGCCTTTTTTGTAAATTTATAATTAAAACTCGAAATTTGACCTTTGATTTTTTTTGATTACGGGAGGGATTTTTGTGGGGAAAATTTTGCTTTTTGGGGGGATTTTTAATTATTTTAATTATTTTTGAAATTTTACTTTACATTTAATCACAGGCGTATTAAAATATGTTTTAGGGTTAAATATAAATCCTGCAGTTAATAAAGTTTCCTGAATAAATTACTTGACAAAGAAAAAGGAGACGATACACTTGTTCAGTTCAGTTCAGTAATAATTCTCTCTTTTTTAATTATTTTGTATTTAAAGACCGTCTGAGTTTGCATAGATTGTGCAAATTCAGACGGTCTTTTTATTTTTAAACTTTTTTCATCTGGAGGTATACAATGAAAAAAACAATTAGCAATATTGTAGCAATTTTGCTTACAGGACTGGTTTTAAGTTTGGCTGCCTGCACTTATGACGTTGACAATAACAGTAAAGACAACGGTACATCAACAGACAGTAACACGGATACTGGTGGAACAGGTGGTAATGAAAAAGTTACTTACTCAATTGGAGACATTATCTTGACTGACGGAAGTAAGATTGATGCAGCAAATGTTGAAACTTACACTGCATCAGATAAAAATCTTCCGATTGGCGTAGTTGCATTACTTAGTGATTCAGAAACTCCTTATATTATAGGGTTAAAACACAGTGATGAACTTGCCTGGGCAAAAATGAATACAACTGGTTATACAACATCATTTACCGGTATTGCATCAACATGTACTCGTCATGATGAGGTTGTTGAAGGACAAGAGGTTGAGAAAACTACTTACACTTTTGAAGGTGATACAGATGGAAGTGACAACTGGGATTATATAAAACAACAAGATTCTACTGGCACCGCTGATGCTGCAACAAACTATCCTGCATTCAACTTTGCAAATACCTACAGTACAACTGCAAACCTTTCTGACAAGTGGTCAAGCGGCTGGTATGTCCCTTCAATTGCAGAACTCTACAAGATTTGCAAGAACAAAGATATTCTAAACACAAGTTTGACTAAGGTTGGTGGTGATATAGTAACTAGTTGGGATGATGAAAACTTTGTCGCTAGATACTATTGGAGTAGTACACAGCGTCCTGATGAAACTGATACTAATGGTGATAAAGTAACTAGAACAAAAGAAGCGTGGTTTTTTGATTTTGAAAATAATGGAGGAACACCTTGGGGCGACGTTAAATATGAGTCGTCAAAACGGTATGTATTAGTTATCCGTTCTTTATAAAAAATTCAGTGCTTTAATTATTTTTTTTTGCATAAATGCACCTCTAAAAATTGCAATTTTTAGAGGTGTGCATAAAAGACAGTTTTTTTTCTGTTTTTTATGCAAAATTATTTTAAATCAATACTTCTTCAAAAATAAATTTTCTAATAATAGAGCCTTTTTTTTAATTTTTAGGCTATAGCCTAAAAATAACTTGACAAAGTTATTTTTTAATCGCAAAGTCGGTCACTTTGTTCCCTCTTTGCGATTAAAAATTCTTCTAATTACAGGGGTTTTATTATGCTTAAGGGTAAAGGAAAAAAAATCGCAATATTCTTTTTGCTGGGAACAATTGCACTTTCGTCTGCATTTTCTAAAGAATATATACTTTTTGTGGAATCATGCGGGACTTATAATAAATATACTTCAAGTTTGGATGCAGCGGAACTAGAAATAAAGTATGACTCAACAGACAATGTCTATCTTCTATACTATGAAAAATTGTCTTATGATGGTATATATATTGCACTATCAGAAGAAAACCTGGCAGATTTGCGATCTGCATGTGAAAAATATTTTGAATGGGAAGAACTGGCAAGAACAAAAGGTGTAAAAATAGAAAAGAAACTTCCGATTACAACACTTGTACTTGCCGGCTGGTCAAACTATAGTGGAGATTTTTATTGTGGTATTGGAGAATTACATTTTGACTTTCTCTCACAATCTCCGATAAGACATCAACTGGTGATATTTTCAACGAAAATTGAAGATATTGTCCATGATACAGTTGGTCTGTATTCCAGAGAATTAGAACCCCTCTATTTTGACAAAGAAGATGTGCAGCAATTGTACAATGATATTTCCGAAGAAGCCTTAAAAGTTGCGGTGGAAAAAGTAAGAGAACAGCAGGAAATTGAAAATATGTTTAATTAGTTAATTTGTAAAAAAAAATCAGACCTTCAGCGTAAGTGGCTGGCAAAAAGATACCTTCTTTAACAAAAAAAAATATTTCTGCACTAGCCTTAGCGGCTGTAGCAAGAGGCAGGCCTGCCTGCCTCTTCCGGAGTGAAGGCTTTAGCCTGAACGGAGGAATGGAGCGGCAGCGGAATTGCGGAAGACGCGACCCCGCTGTTTAAGAAAACAAAATTTGCATATTGAAGAAAGTTTTTTTGTTAAGGCAAATTGAGTGTGAAAAATGTAATTTTTTACAGCGGGGGAAGGCCCTGAAAAATAAAAATTAAAAATAAAAAATCCCTCTGCACGAAAAGGTACAGGGGGATTTTTTTGCCTAAACTTTTAGTAGTAAAGCAGGGACAGGGCTAAAACCAAGGCGGAATTCCAGTAGATGGTAACTTCGTTGGTAGAAAAACTCTGGTAGTTGTCTACGTAGCACTGGAGGGCCGGCTTGTCTGAAACCAGATTTATGGCAAACTCGTCTTCAAGTTCCTGGTCCGGGCCACCGACTAACATGCCTTTTTGCGGAATGTCTTTTGCGATTGACGGGCGGTGGTGAGGGTGAAGTGGCGGGTTTGAACCGTATCCTGTTACGTAAGAGCGGCTCATTGGATTGGCACCCATAACGTAATCTACTTGATTTTTGGCGTAATCGATGTAAGAGGCATTTTTTTCTGTGATGGATGCAAGGTAAAGTAAAACTGAAATGTTCATTGCTTCCATGTTGCTACCCCATCCTACATGACTCTGGGCCTGGCAAAAGCCTGATTTTTTTACGTTGGAAGCGTATTTTTTTGCGGCAAGGCTTACGGCTTTTTTTACATCATCAACCAGGGCTTTAGAAAAGAGTGACTGGTTTGTAAGAATGATGTAATCGCCATAACCTTCCATTTGTTCCCAGCCAAACTGTTCCTGCCATGCCCCTTCCTTGCCTGACATTGCGCTTTGTCTAAGACGGTAAGCAGAATCTGCATATTTGCTGTCTTTTGTAGCAAGAGCTAAAGCGCAGGCTGCAAAATATTCTTCATCCAGACTGGAAGTGTCTGTATATTCGCCGGTTACGATCGAAGATGCGTTTTTAAATTTCTTGAAAGGAATTAAATTCCCTTGCATAGCGTCCCAGGCTTTTGTGGCAGCGGCCAGCATTTTCTGACTGACTTCCACGTCACTGGAATAGTAAAGCGAAGCGAAGGCCATGGCTGCGGCAAAGTCTGCGGTTGCGGTGCGAGTAGTTTCTGAAAGGTAGAGGTTGCCTGTTTCCAGTTCCGGCATTTCGAATGGAGGAAATTTGGAACATGTTACTTTGTGAATGACAGTGCCGTCTTCTTTTTGCATTTTGAGCATCCATTCTAATTCGTAAAGGATTTCTTCTTTTACGTCAAAGTCAATTGCAGAAGAAGAAAGTTTTTCTGATGCCAGAAGTAAATCTGTTACAGTTTTTGCAGCTGGAACCACATAGCGTCCGTAGTCACCGGCATCGTGCCAGCCGCCAAGAGTGTCACGTTCTTCTTTTCGTGCCATGTTTGCAGAAAGCTGTGTGTGGCACGCAGGGTGACCGTAAGTTTCATCTTCTACGCTCTGGCCACAGCGGGCAAGGTAGAAAAAGCTTAAAGCGTCTTTTAAAAGATTATTGTATGGAGAAGAAGCAATCTGGAATGGAAAGCTTTCGCTTTCTTCAACTTTTACAGTGTAAGTTCCAGGTGTTTTAAAATCCGAAAAATCTGCTTTGGCAACATATTCCCAGGACATTTCGTCGCGGACAGGTTTGGAAAGTTTCTTTTCATAAACGACATTTTTGTCTTTGTCCAAAAGCTGGAATTTTAAATTTGATTTTTCAACTTTTACGTAAGCAGTTTTTTTTTCTTCAGGAGAAAAGCCCACCTGGTTTACGCGGACAATGTCTGCCCCACCGTTACCCTTTTCTGCCTGGGCAATTGTGTTATTTAAAACCAAAGAAGCATTTTTTATGGTAACATTTGCCTGGCCGTCATTTTCGTCAAAGACAGGAATTGTCCCCATATTGAAAGCAAGCCGCGGAGCAACATCAGTGTCTTCTGTCATTGTAAAATTCAATTCAAAACGTTTTTCTTCCGGAGTAAACTGAACAGTGTCAATCACGTAAGGGTGGTAGTCGCCGCCGTTTAACTGGATGCGCACTTCGCAACCCTTGGCATAGTTTGAACTTGCCGTAAAAGAAAAAGTGTAATTTCCGTCGTGGTAAAGACGAAGACCGTCGTAAAAAAACTGAACGCCATATTCTTTAGAACCTGGCCGCTTGATTTTTACAGTTGCAAAATCTTTGCCGTACTCAGCTTCTGCACTGCCACCCGCCTGCAGGTAGGTGCCCCAGCCCTTGTCGCCCAAAGAAAAATCTCCGTTGGCAAACTGGTTTACGCCGGTCATAAGATAAATTTTCGGGCCAGTATCTTTACGGTCAAAAGCTTTAAATCTTGTGCATGAAGAAAAAGCCACCAAAATGAATGTCAAAAAAATAAATTGAATTTTAAAAATCTTTTTCATGCAGACATTTTAGCATAATTTTTTTTAATGTAAAGGTTTGGATTTTTCTTTTTTTGGAGAAGGCGTTTTTAAAGACGGCTTTGCGTGGCTCCGCTGGCGCTCCGTTCTTTTTTTTGAATCTCCGCTTCAAAAAAAAGAATCCCTTCGGGCCCACTCCAATCCGACTAGCGGTGGTTTAAAATTCCATCCGCCTTTGCAAAAAAAATAATGTCTGTAAAAACTTCATGGCAGACAGCAATTCTTTTGAAAAAAAATTTAAGCGAAAAAGTTTAGCAGCTGTACTGCAAAACAAAAGGCGGCATGCTTTGCGAATACAGCATTTCTTTTTAAAATACGCATAGCCGGCCCTGTAGTGGTTTGCCGAAGGCAAAGTGCAAAGCACCGAGGCGAATAGCCGAGCCACGGAAGGGCCGTTTGACAAAAGGCGGTATGCTTCAAAAAAAATTAAAAAAGACCGGAAATTTTTCCATTGTCATCGACGTCGATGTTCAAAGCGCTTGGGGCCTTTGGCAGGCCGGGCATGTCCACGATGTCACCGGCAAAGGCAACGACAAAAGCGGCCCCTGAATAAAGCTGCACGTCGCGAACCGGAAAAACATAGCCGCGGGGGTCGCCCAAAAGACTTTTGTCATGACTGATGGAATTCTGCGTTTTGGCCATGCAGACTGGAAGATTTTTGTAGCCTTTACTTTCATAATCCTTGATTTTTTTAAGGGCCTTGCTTTCAAATTCAACAGAGTCTGCATGGTAAATTTCTTTTGCAAGAATTTCAATTTTTTCTTTAAGAGAGGCTTCCAGAGGATAAATGTTTTTGAAAGCAGATTTTTCGCCTGCGATTTTTACAACTTCCTGAGCCAGTTCCTGCGTTCCCTGTCCGCCAAATTCCCAGCCCTGACAAAGGATGGCTTTTGCTCCACATTCAGCCGTAAGTTTTTTTAGCAAATCAATTTCTGCTTCTGTGTCAGAAAGAAATTTGTTTACGGCAACCACAACATTTACTCCAAACTTTTTGAGGTTTTCAATGTGGGCTTTTAAATTTGAAAAACCTTTTTCCAGGGCAGGCAGATTTTCTTTATTTAAATCTGCTTTTAAAATTCCGCCGTGCATTTTGAGGGCGCGGATGGTTGCTACAAGGACAACTGCGTCTGGGGCAATTCCATTCATGCGACATTTGATGTCCATAAATTTTTCAGCGCCTAAGTCTGCGGCAAAGCCTGCTTCTGTAACAACGTAGTCGCCTGTGGCAAGTGCGCATAAAGTGGCGTTGATGGAATTACAGCCGTGGGCAATGTTTGCGAATGGACCTCCATGAACGAAAGCCGCATTTTTTTCCAGTGTCTGTACCAGGTTAGGGCGGATTGCATCTTTTAACAAGGCGGCAACAGCACCGGTGCATTTTAACTGGCCAAACTTTACATCTTCTTTTGCATAATTCTGCGCGATTGTGATGTTAGAAATTCTTTCTTTTAACTCACTGATGTTTTTTGAAAGGCAGACAATTGCCATAATTTCTGAAGCAACTGAAATTTGAAAATGACTTTCGCGGGGCACACCGTCAATTCTTCCGCCCAAACCGATCACAACATTTCTTAAAGACCGGTCATTTAAATCCAGGCAGCGCTTCCATGTGATTGTCCTGGGGTCAATGCCCAGTTCATTTCCCTGCTGCAAGTGATTGTCTATTAAAGCGGCCATTAAATTATTTGCTGCCGTGATGGCGTGAATGTCACCGGTAAAGTGCAGATTGATATCTTCCATTGGAACAACCTGTGCGTATCCTCCACCACAGGCACCGCCCTTTATGCCGAAGCAAGGTCCCAAAGACGGCTCCCTTAAAGCGATTACTGTTTTTTTGCCCAGCTTGTTTAAGCCGTCACCCAAAGCAATAGTAACAGTTGATTTTCCTTCACCGGCTGCGGTTGGTGTCATTGCTGTAACAAGAATCAACTTTCCGCGTTTTGAAGGATCCATGGCAATCTTTTGCAAACGGGCCAATTCTTCAAAAGTAAGTTTGGCCTTGTAAGGTCCATATAAATCTAAGGAAGAAGAAGGAATGCCGATTTTTGAAGCGACATTTGTAATTTCTTCCATTTTATTATTCTGTGCAATTTCAATATCAGAAAGCATTTTTTCCTCCAGCTATTCTTCATGTGAAAAATCTAAAAGTTTTATTTCTTCTTCTGTCAACTGGCGGTAGTGGCCTGGCAAAAGAGATTCATCCAATATAAGATTATTTATACTCACCCTTTTTAAATAAGTAACCTGGTTTCCCAAAGCGGCAAAAAGTCTTTTTACTTCGTGAAACTTTCCTTCATAAACCGTAAGAAAGGCCTGGTCACAAAATCCGTCTTCTGCCACCCTGCCCCAGTCCAGGCGGGCCGGCAAACAGTCAGCCGCTTCTGCCTTACCTTCAGCTTCTATGTGCATTCCAGCAGCTAATTTTTCCTTGTAAAGGATTTGGTCTTTTGGGCCAACTTTGTTTTTTAAAAGAGCAAAATATTTTTTTGGGATATTCCATTTTGGAGAAGTAAGGCGGTGATTTAAATCCCCGTCACTTGTAAAAATAAGAAGGCCCTCTGTGTCTAAATCCAGGCGGCCGATTGTAGAAATTTCTCCGCCCAGATATTTTTTCTGACATTCACTTCCCAAAAGTTCGTAAACAGTTGGATGCATTCCGCCGCGGGCAGAACAGACATAACCCGCAGCCTTATTCATCATGATGTAAATATTTTCGCGGATTGTAAGAGCTACTGAATTAACTGCAAGTCTATCTTCATTAACTTTTATGTGGGCATCAAGGTCAGTCACAATTTTTCCGTTAACAGAAACAACTTTGCTGCGGATTAAATGGCGCACCTCTTTTCTTGAACCATAACCTGAGTTTGCAAGAATTTTATCCAGTCTTTCAATAGCCTTTACTTGTTTCATACAATATATTTTTCCAAAGTCTGGCAGGCCCTTTTGTGAGTGCCAGGGCCAGGATGACCGCGGGAACCTTTTTCTTCAGGGGTAACTTCTTCTGCCATAGAAGGAAGTTTTACAAAAGAAATATCTTTTTCATTTTTAGAAGCAGCATAATCTTCTACAATTTTCTGAATTTCAGCACCAAAATCAAAAGAGCACATTCCGTAAGCCCAGATAATTTTTGCCTTAGGATTTTTTTCCCGCAAAGTGTCAAGGAAAGAAAAAACTTCTTTTTTAAACAAAAGCAAATCTTTTTCCAAAGGAACTTTTTCAGGAAGTTTACTTTCGTCCAAGTGCAGCTTAAATCCATTTTTTTCAGGACTGTTAAAAGCATTCCAGTCATTTGTTCCCAGGTTTACAATTATGTAATCCGGCTGCCATGAAGCAAAATCATTTTCCTGGCAAACACCAAAAGACTTATTTCTTTCGCCCCAGAGAAGGCCAGCCTTCATAGTATAAATTTGAGGAAGAGAACAAGTAATGTCATTGTCCCAGCCGCAAAGAACTCCCCAGCCGGACTGAGAAATAATTCTGAAATCGGCATCACATTTTTTTGCAAGATTTACAGCATAAGAATCTTTAGTTGCCATCCAGCCTGTAATCCAGTCCCATTCATCAATACCGCCGGCAAGACCTTCGCCTGTTGTAATGGAATCGCCAATAAATTCAATTTTCAACTTTTTATCTTTTTGCTTTTCAAAAATTTCATCTGAAGATTTTCCTTCAGCAAAAGATTTTGGAAGACCAATCTGGTGGACTAAAAAAAGATGGGCATCATCCGCACTCATTGCCTGAGTTTCTTTTAAAAGGGCAAAGTGATGAACTTTATCCTGAGAAAGACCGCGGAAAAGGCAGTACCACTTTTTTCCTTTTTCCAGCATAAAGCGGCTGACCTGGCTGCCGTCAATCCAGACAGAAGCCCATGCTTCGTATATAGAAAAATCAGATTCGATTAAAGCCCAAACTTCGCCGCACTTTGAATCGAAAGCAAAACCGCTGGCCGTCCAAAAAAGAGCCAGAGCATCAGCGTCACCAGTCTTTACAAATGGAGATCTGCCGTAAACATGAAGATTTTTAATCTGCTCCAGTGAAAATATCTGTAAGTCCGTCATAATATTTTAGACCCCTTGTGATGGCAAGATTATTTTTTTGACTTTTTGGATTTTGAAGATGCGGCCTCTTTCGAAGGTCCAGCTTTTCTTGTCGAAGAAGCAGCCACCTCTTTCGAAGAAGCCACTTTTGTCTTAGAAGAAAGCACCCCCCCTTTCGAAGAAGCCACTTTTGTCTTAGAAGAAAGCACCCCCCCTTTCGAAGGTCCAGCTTTTCTTGTCGAAGAAGCAGCCACCTCTTTCGAAGAAGCCACTTTTGTCTTAGAAGAAAGCACCCCCCCTTTCGAAGAAGCCACTTTTGTCTTAGAAGAAAGCACCCCCCCTTTCGAAGGTCCAGCTTTTCTTGTCGAAGAAGCAGCCACCTCTTTCGAAGAAGCCACTTTTGTCTTAGAAGAAAGCGCCACCTCTTTCGA
>CAVJHV010000095.1:0-9111 GCA_963649315.1 Treponemataceae bacterium
GCTTTTATGACAGAAAAAAATTATGTAGATGCCCATTTTCATTTTTTGCAGACATTAAAAAATGAAGGAAGTGAAAATTTTTTATATGGAGCTGCCTGCTGCCATTCCAAAAGTGAATTTCTGGAAAGTGAAAAAGTTCTTTCTGCCCTTTCTTCTAAAATAAAATTGTGCTTTGGCCTGCACCCCCAGATGAAAAATCCCTTTCAAAAAGAAAATCAAATTTTCCTTTTAGAATTGCTTGAAAAAAATAAAATTTCGGCAATTGGTGAATGTGGATTTGATTTTTTTAATGATGATTTTAGAAGTAATTTAAAAGACCAGGAGGAGGCTTTTTCCTTTTGCCTTGACTGTGCAATAAAATATAAAAAGCCCCTGGTCATTCACAATAGAAAAGCTCTTGAAAAAATTTATGAATATGCTTCTTTGCTGAAGAAAGTTCCATGCGTTCTTTTTCATGGATTTGCATTTGGTCCTTTTGAAGCATGGGCAATTTTAAAAAAAGGAATAAATGCTTATTTTTCTTTTGGTAAGATTTTGCAAAGAAAAAGTAAAAAGGCTGTGGCATGCGTAAAAGAGCTGCCCCTTGAAAGACTTTTGCTTGAAACTGACGCTCCTTTTATGACGCTGAAAGGTGAGTCTTTTACAAAAAGATCTGACATAAAAAATGTCTATGATGATTTTTTTTCTTTAAGAAATGTTAATAAAGAAAACGCAGATGATGTTTTTTTTATTTTAGAAAGAAATTTTAAAAATATTTTTGGAGATGATTAGGACGGAAACTTTTGGAAAGAGATGAATGCTTTCGAAAGGTGACTTATTTACGAAAGCAGTGTCAGTTTCCAAAAGGGGACCTTGTTTACGAAAGCAGTGTCAGTTTCCAAAAGGGGACCTTGTTTACGAAAGCAGTGTCAGTTTCCAAAAGGGGACCTTGTTTACGAAAGCAGTGTCAGTTTCCAAAAGGGGACCTTGTTTACGAAAGCAGTGTCAGTTTCCAAAAGGGGACCTTGTTTACGAAAGCAGTGTCAGTTTCCGAAAGGGAAGCTTGTTTACGAAAGCAGTGTCAGTTTCCGAAAGGGAAGCTTGTTTACGAAAGCAGTGTCAGTTTCCGAAAGGGAAGCTTGTTTACGAAAGCAGTGTCAGTTTCCGAAAGGGAAGCTTGTTTACGAAAGCAGTGTCAGTTTCCGAAAGGGAAGCTTGTTTACGAAAGCAGTGTCAGTTTCCGAAAGGGGATCTGTTTACAAAAGCAGTGCCGGTTTCCAAAAGGTGGCCTGTTTACGAAAGCAGTGCCGGTTTCCAAAAGGTGACCTGTCCCAAAATCCTTCCCATTAAAATTCCCCAAGCGCTTTTTCCATAGCTTTTAGGGCTTCTTCGTAAGTGGCTACAAAATCCCTGTTCAAATCTTCTACATTAACTTCTTTTTCTCCTTCTGCCGTCAGCCGTCCCCGAAGAAAATCTTCCAGCCTTTGACCTGCTGCGTTTAGCCTTTGAGCACAAAGCTGCCTGCCGCCACCTTTAAAATAGTGAACATATTTTGCAGCTTCCACCTTGTCATTTTCTTCCAGCGAAAGCAGTTTTTCATAAGACAATTTTTTATCTTTAACAAAAGCTTCTAAAAGTTCCTTTAAAAGTTCTTTTTCACCGCCCATGTATTCAAGTGCCTGGTCTAAATTTAAAATGTCTGAATTTGAAAAGTCATTCATTTTTCTACTATAGGTCATCTTTTAAAAATCGTCCATTGAATTTTTTTTTGCTTCCATTTATGCAATTCACGCATCTTTTTAAGACTCAAAGTCTCCTGCTAAAACTTATAATTTTTTTAGCTGCCCTAATTTTTGTCTATTTCCATAGTATAAAAAAAATCCTTGTGGTATATTATGTGAGCCTCTAAAAATTCCAATTTTTAGAGACAAGTATGAAAACGCAACATTTTAAGTCTTTTAAAATTCATTTTTTTGCAGCAGCGCAGAAAGTGGCATTTTAAGACTTTTACTTTTCTATATGGGAGTAATTATGAAAAAACTTTCTGTTTTTGTTTACATTAATGCTGTTCTTTGTCTGCTTTATTCTTTTTTCAGTTTGTCTTTTAATGCTGACATTTCGCTTTTGGCTTTTCCACTTTGCCTTATTTACACAGCATTTGTAATTTATTTTTCTATTTTTAATCTTTTAAAAAAGAACACAATAAAAAGAATTTCTCTTGTCCGTGAACTTATAACTTACGAACCATTTCTTTTTATCACAACTTTTATTATTCAGCGTGCCGGTGCTTTGCCAATGTCTTACGCAAAAGATTTAGTTTGTGCCATTTTATGGACATTGATTTTAGTCATTTCTTGCATTTTAAAATATTATTTTTTGAGTGAAAAACACTTTCCAAAATTCAATGAAAAGTGGGCAAAGGAAAGAGAGGCAAATCCTTTAAGAAAACCTCATGGTTTAAAGAGGGTCTTTTTTGAAATTGCAGAAACTCTTGACGCTGTAGTCTGGGCTGTTTTTGTAATCGCCCTTGTTAATATTTTTATCGTCCAGCTTTACCGCATTCCTTCAGAATCAATGGTTCCGACCTTTCTTGTTGGTGACAGGGCTATTGTCTGGAAAACTTCTGCCGGTCCAAAATTTCCTTTGAGCGAAGTTGGCATTCCCCGTATGCAGGATTATAAGAAGGGTGACATTGTAGTTTTCAGAAATCCCCACTACAAAGATGACCGCAAAAGTGAAGTAAAAAATTATCTTTCAAATTTTTTATACATGATTTCCTTCACTCTTATAAATGTAAATACTGATGAAAACGGAGAACTAAAAGCTGACCCGCTTGTAAAAAGAATTGCAGGTTTGCCGGGAGAGCAGCTTATAATGATGGACGGTAGCCTGTACTACCGCACAAAAGACAATTTGGAATTCAAGAAATCAGAATGTGATGAAAAATTTGCAGCATGGAATTTAAACAAACTTTCAAGTGAATCCCAGAAAAAAATTGAATGGATGCCGCTTTCACAAAGCGAATACGATTCCACTTTGCAGCTTGAAGAAGAAAGACGATCTTTAAACATAAAAGATGAATACGAAGAATGCCTTGCCCTGAGCCAGAAATTTTCAAGTCTTGCAAAAGGCCAGAATGTGAATGAAGAAGATATTGTGGAACTGCTTCCTCCGGAAAGAAGAAGTCCCTATTCTTTGTTTGCAACTGTTGATTCCCTGACAGCAACTTTGTACACAATAGACGGTGGTGCCCAGTGGTTTACTCATTTTATGACGGATTGGGCTGCTTCTGCTGCAGACAAAGGTCTTAGTCTTGAAGATTTAAAGGAAGACGGCAGCATTACAGGACAAAATCTTTATGGTGGTGACCTTTATACGGATTCACTTTTCCGCTTAAATATAATGGTTAAAAAAACTTTCGCTTCAATGGTTTTAAATACCATAGAAAATATGCAGCTGGATGTTGAAGACCCATATTATTCTGTAAAAGAAGCGGAACTTGCCCAGGAAAGGGGTGATCTTCAAAATTATGCTGTTGAACTTTACAATTATATTTCCCGCATGGACCAGAGAAATATGCCTCTTTTCCCTGCGAATGATGAAAGCGGTGCCCCTGCCTTTTTATCAGAAGATTCATATTTTATGATGGGTGACAACCGCTACAATTCTTTAGACATGCGCCATTCCTATACAAAAAAGTTGGTTTCCTTAAACGCTGATGATCCATATTCTGTTACCTATAACACAAATATTCAGCCCCAGGCAGTTAATGTTAATAAAATTCAAGGTAAGGCCAATTTCTGTATATGGCCGCTTTCAAGGGCAGGCAGCATAAAAGGCAAGGTCAGAAACTAAAGGTGGGTTAAAAAAATAAAGTTGCCTCTAAAAATTGCAATTTTTAGAGGCAACTATGAAAATGCGCTATTTTAAGTCTTTGTATTTCAAAGACTTAAAATTCGAAAGCACCTCTAAAAAAGCATGGAAAATGATTTTTTTAGAGATGCCCATAAACCGGAAACATTTTTTTTGCTTCCGGTTTTTTTTGCTTTTTTAGATTTTAAGCGTTTTTGCCGTGACAGTTTTTATACTTTTTTCCAGAACCACAAGGGCAAGGATCATTTCGACCAACTTTTGGCTGTGTTCTCATGACTGTAACGCTTTGACCCTGGCGGCCACTCTTCATGGCAGAATTCTGTGCCTGCATTTGAGCCTGCCTTGCATTGAAAGCGCTTTGTGCTGTTTGACCGCCGGCACTTGGTGAAATGGAAGATGCAATTTCCTGGTGCTGGGCATTCATTTTCATATTCTGTTCAGGCATTTTTCTTTGTGCCCTTGGATCCTGGCCGTTTACCTGAATCTTTACCTTGAAGATAAGGCTTGCAACTGTGTCGCGAATAGAAGCAAGTGATTCGTCAAACTGGTTAAAGCCGTCAATTTTGTATTCTGTTAAAGGATTTTTACTTCCGTATGAGCGCAAGTGAACGGCTTCCCTAAGGGCATCAAGGAATTCTAGCTGATCAAGCCACTTTTTGTCTATCTGCTTGATGTACTGGTAGCGGATAAACATGTTGAAATTTTCTTTACCAACAAGCAGTTCCTTTTGAGTAATGTCATTTTGCAAAAGTGCCTTAAGAGAGTCTGCTGTAAGACCGTCATAAGAAAGATTTTGACCGAATGTTCTTTTGATGGTATCAAGCAATTCACTTTTTGCGTTTTCGCTTCTTTTGTTTTGCTGATATTCTGCAAAAATTTCATCAACAGTTTCATTTGCATTATTCATTACGCGGGTACTTAAATCCTTGTCAAGAAGGATTTCGTCTCTTTGTTCGTAAATGAATTTTCTCTGCTGATTAAGAACATCGTCGTAGTCCAAAAGATTTTTACGAATTTCAAAGTTTCTTTCTTCGACTTTTTTCTGTGCCTTTTCGATTGACTTGTTAAGCCATGGATGTTCAATTGGTTCGCCTGGCTGCATTCCAATAGACTGCATCATTTTTTTCATGCGCTCTCCACCAAAGAGACGCATCAAATCATCGTCCATGGAAATATAGAATTTTGAACGGCCAGGATCTCCCTGACGTCCGGAACGTCCGCGCAACTGGTTGTCTATACGGCGGCTTTCGTGGCGTTCAGAACCAATTACATAAAGACCACCCAGATTTTTTACTTCTTCATAGTCTTTTTTCCAGTTTTCTTTTTCGATTTTTAAAGCTTCGTCGTACTGTTCCTGTGTAGCATTAGTGCCGGCTCTTTTTCTAGCCCTCATTTCCGGTGAACCGCCTAGCTTAATATCTGTACCACGACCAGCCATGTTTGTTGCAACCGTTACAGCACCCTTGGCACCTGCTTCTGCAATAATCATTGCTTCACGTGCGTGATTTTTGGCATTCAAAACTTCGTGCTTAATTCCGTGGCGGGTAAGAATGGCAGAAAGCTGTTCAGACTTTTCTACGGAAACAGTACCAATAAGAATAGGCTGGCCCTTTGCGTGACATTCAGTAACTTCTTTTGCAATGGCATTCCACTTGTCACTTTCGTTAAGATAAACTTCATCGTTTTCGTCTTTACGTTGAACAGGACGGTTTGTTGGTATTGCTACAACGTCAAGATTGTAAATCTTTGAAAATTCCACAGCTTCTGTTGCAGCTGTACCTGTCATGCCGGAAAGTTTTTCGTACATGCGGAAGAAATTCTGGAAAGTGATTGTAGCAAGGGTGCGGTTTCTCTGGGCAATGCGAAGGTGTTCCTTTGCTTCAATGGCCTGGTGCAAACCGTCACCATAGCGGCGGCCTTCAAGAATACGACCGGTAAATTCGTCTACAATTTGAACTTGTCCGTCTTTTACAACGTAGTCAACATCAATGTGGTAAAGTTCGTGGGCACGGATGGCCTGGGTAAAGTAGTGTACGTATTCAAAATTCTGTTCATCAAAAACGCTTGAATCTGCAGAAATAAGATTGTGCTTGTGGAGTATGTCATTGATTTTGTTCATACCCTTGTCTGTGAAAGAAACGCGCTTGCTTTTTTCGTCAAGCTTGTAGTCACCCTTTAAGGCTGCTCTTTCTTCCGGCAAAAGCTGAACTTCATCCGGATAGTCCTTTGTTTTAGGATCCTTTTCCATTTCTTCAAACTGTCCTACATACTTGTCAACTTCGTGATACTTGTATGTGTCGTCTTCGCCCTGTCCTGAAATGATAAGAGGAGTTCTGGCTTCATCGATTAAGATGGAGTCAATTTCGTCTACAATACAGAAATAGAAACCGCGCTGAACTTTGCGGTTTATGTCAATCTGCATGTTGTCACGAAGGTAGTCAAAACCAAATTCGTTGTTTGTACCGTAAGTGATGTCGCAGGTATAAGCGGCTTTTCTGGCTTCGTTGTCCATGTTGCTTAAAATACAGCCTACGCTTTGACCTAAGAATTTGTATACACGGCCCATCCACTGGCTGTCGCGTTCTGCAAGGTAATCATTGACTGTAACAATGTGAACGCCCTTTCCTGCGAGGGAATTAAGATATGCTGCTTCAACGCACATCAGTGTTTTTCCTTCACCAGTTTTCATTTCTGTGATTCTTCCTGAATTTAATACAAGGGAACCCATAATCTGGCAAGGGTAGGCTTTTTCACCTAAAACACGATAAGCGGCCTCTCTGGCAAGGGCAAAGGCTTCCGGCAAAATGTCATCAAGGCTTTCCCCCTTAGCAAGGCGGTCTTTAAATTTCTGTGTTTCTTCCGGGAACTGGCTGTCTGAAAGTCCGGTGGCCCATGAATCTAATGATTCTACTTTTTCTACGAGTGGCTTTAATGCTTTTACATCTCGGTCGTTTTTATTTCCAAAGAAAAATGTTAATACTTTATCAAACATAATTAAAAAATATAACAGTTTTCTATTACGTTGACAATATAAATTATTATCTTTATTCTATTAGAAAGGCAAAAAAAAAGGTGATTGTGCAATGTTACCTTTTTCTTTTTTTTACTTTGAATGGATATAGGCGCGTAAAGGATCGTAGCACCTGCGAAGCAGTCGCGCAGCGATGGAGGCGAAAGCCGGAAGTGCGGAGAGCCTGGTCCTGTCGCAAGACAGGATACGCCCAGAAAACAAATTTTATTCTTTTTAAGAAAAGACGGTTTTTTAAATGAATATAAATGCGAAAAAAATTAATTTGACACTTTTTCTTTTTGTGGTGACTTTTTTCTTTGCTGCCTGCCGTGAAGAAAAAACTGTTTTGACAATGGATGATTACGAAACCATTAAAATTAATTATGGCAATTTTGAAGATGAGTTAAATTTTTTTGATATGGCGGATATAGGGGAATTTAATTGCGGCACTTGCATGAGGGATGGTTTTTTTTACATTGCAAATGCTGAATCAAAAAAAATAATGGGTTTCAATTCCTATGCTGACCTTTTGACACTTTATTTTAATGACCAGACTAATCCACGGCCTTCTTTTTATGACGAAGATTTTGCTTCTGTGAGTACAAGAAAGGCTGTCGCTTACCCTTTTAATAAAATTTCTGAAATTGCAGTTGATTCCAGAAAGTACATGTATGTGGCAGATGTTATTTCTGTGGATCGCCAGGAAGTGAGTGAAGAAGACGGTACCATCTACAATCAAATGATTTTGCGCTTTGATTCAAGTGGTCGCTACACCGGTTACCTGGGTCAGCAGGGCTTTGGCGGAACGCCTTTTCCTTACATAAAAAAACTTTACGCTACAACGAATAATGAATTTGTTGTCCTCTGCGAAACGGCAAGCGGTTTGCAGATTTACTGGTTTACGGAAGCAGGCTCTCTGGTAAAAAAATTAAATCTGGAAGAATGTTTTAATTATGAACTTTACCAGCCAAGGACTTCTGTAAACGAATTGTGGCAGCTTATAAAAAATGCTGTTCCGGATCCGGAAGAAAGAAAAATTTACATGCAGGTGGATATTGTTTCTTCTTCGTCAGGCCAGGGGAGCGAAGGCAAGACCCAGATTAATTTTCTGGAATCTTATCTTTATGCGGTCGATCTTGAAAGCGGCCTTACAGAAAAGGGGATGCAGTTGCCTTCTTACCAGGATCAGGCAACAAATGCTGACGGCCAGAATTATACAATTCCGTACGAACTTTTGGGCATAACAGACTTGGGCTGGATCTTTTTTATGGTTTCTACAGACAAGGGCTTTGCTCTTGCCATGATGCAGTCTGACGGCCAGAGAATTTTAAAAAGAACAATCAATGTGGACAGAAGGGACAGTCTTTACTACAACTTTTGTCTGGGGAATACGGGCATTCTTTCCATGCTGAATGCAAAGAAAGATTATGCTGAACTTTGCTGGTGGAGGACAGATTCAATTATTCAGTCTGTCCTGCAAAATTAAAAGGTAGTGCAAATGGCCCTGGGTGATAATCAAATTGACGGCTACACGGAAGGGGAAGAGCCTCTTCTTTTTCACTATAAAAAAGGTGATTTCAGGCGGCTGGAAGATAAAAAATATTCTGACATGGCAACTGGGCAAAATCAGCCTAAGAAAGGTTTAATTCGTGTTTTGTTAAATACAAAGGGCAACCGGATTTTGTTTTTTGTAATGGTCGTCTGCATTGCCTTGGTTTTCATTTTGAATTTTATAAAAAGCAAAAGTAATGTTGCTTCATTAAATCACATAAACTGCACCCTGACGGCTTTTTCTTATGAAGACAGTGTTTACTCTTCAGTGGAAGTTGATCCAAACAAAAACAGTCCTTTTAACATTCCTTTAAATATCACATGCACATTTAAATTCTATGATTCAGATGGCAGTCTTTTGTATGAAGAAGAAAAAAATCTTCTTGCCCAATTTACCAGTGCGGATGACAAAAGTCTTTTTATGCGGTCCTCTGTAACAGATTTTAATGTTGTAAAAGTCCAAGCAGACCTTTCCATGAACGATGGCTCTTTTACAGACAGTGCAACCTGTAAAGTTTCACAGCGCTAGTTTTTTTTTAAGAATTTATCTGGATTTTTTCATATTTGGGAGCCTCTAAAAATTGCAATTTTTAGAGGCAACTATGAAAATGCGACATTTTAAGTCTTTGTATTTCAAAGACTTAAAATTCGAAGGCATCTCTAAAAAAGCATTGAAAATGATTTTTTAGAGATGCCCT
>CAVJHV010000096.1:0-8993 GCA_963649315.1 Treponemataceae bacterium
AGCGAGATGTCCACAAAAAGTTGCGCAGCAACTTTTTGTGGACCGAAAATTTTTTCTTTATAGATGTTTTCTTTTTAAAGGTGCCTAGCCAGCCGTGGAAGCCCTTTAGTTCCGGAGCGGAACGAAGTGGAGCGGAGGAATGAGCGGCAGCGAAGGCTGGAAGGGCTGTTGAAGGAAAGGAGGTATGCTTCAAAAAAAGAAGAAAAAATATTGACTGAAAAAAATAATATTTGTAAAATGTAAAGAGTTGGGACGAAGAAGTCACAGACAAATTATTGCTTGGCGCGATGATTTGTTTGTGACTTTTTTTGTTTTAAATTTTCGATTTAAAGGAGGGCGCACATGGGAAAGGCCGACGGTTTTTTTGAATTCAGGCGGATTGAAAATGGGGAAATTTCGCCGATGGAGCGTATTTGTAATTTTAAGGAATTTCATCCAAAGCTGGACGAAGCGGCAAGGCGTGAACAGGCGGCGCGTTGTATGAATTGCGGTGTGCCTATGTGTGGCAGCGCAGTAAAACTTTCGGGAATGGTGACTGGTTGTCCGCTGCATAATTTTATTCCGGAATGGAATGATGCTCTTTACCGCGGGCAGTTTGATATGGCAGCATGGCGGCTTTTAAAGACTTCATCCTTTCCTGAATTTACCGGGCGAGTGTGTCCGGCTCTTTGCGAAAAGGCTTGTAACTGTGGCAGCCCGGCTGTGGGGCAGGGTGCGGTGACTGTTCACGATAATGAACTTTTTATAATCGAACATGCTTTTGCAACGGGTTACATGCAGCCGCAAATTCCACAGGTGCGTTCTGGTAAATGCGTGGCTGTTGTTGGGGCTGGGCCGGCAGGTCTTGCTGTGGCTGATGCGCTTAATCGTCGCGGTCACAAGGTGACTGTTTTTGAAAGGGAAGACAGGGCTGGCGGTTTACTGATGTATGGAATTCCAAACATGAAGCTGGATAAAAAAATTGTTGATCGCAGAATTAATTTGATGAAGGCTGAAGGTGTTGAATTTGTTTTCAAGGCTGATGTTGGAAATGGAAGTGATGCATCTGCGATTTTAAAAAATTATGATGCTATTGCTTTGTGCTGTGGTGCAAAAAAAGCAAGACCGCTTTCTGCTGTGGGAGTTGAAAATTTAAAAAAGGAAAATGATGGTGCCTGCGGTGGTTTGATGTTTGCTGTTGATTTTTTGAAAGAGGTGACCAGGTGTCTTTTAAAAAATGAAAATGCTTCTAATGAAGAACTGGCAAAAATTCTTTGCAAGGCAAAAAATATTGATGTGACTGGAAAGGATGTGATTGTTTTGGGTGGCGGAGATACTGGCAACGATTGTTGTGGCACTGCAATTCGTCTGGAATGCAAAAGCATTACGCAAATTGAAATGATGCCTTGTCCTCCAAAAGAACGTACTGAAAATAATCCCTGGCCTGAGTGGCCTAAGGTTTTAAAAACCGATTACGGTGCTGTGGAATCGATTGCGAAATTTGGTAACGATCCGCGCATTTACAAAAGTACCATTAAAGAAGTTTATTCGGAAGATGGTCATGTGACTGGCATCAAAACCGTTCAGGTTGAATTTAAAATGGTTGACGGCCTGCGAAAGCTCTGCGAAATTGAAGGCAGCGAAAAAGATTTGCCGGCGGATTTAATTTTGGTGGCAGCTGGATTTTTGGGATGTGAGGATTATACGGCTAAGGCTTTTGGGGTTCAGCTTAGCGGGCGGAATACGGTGCAATCGCTTGGAGAAAACACTCCTGAACTTTCTAGCGCTAACGGATATAAAACTTCGGTGGAAAAAGTTTTTACTGCCGGAGATATGCATCGTGGTCAGTCGCTGGTTGTTTGGGCAATAGCGGAAGGGCGTGAATGTGCAAGGCAAATTGATGAGTATTTGATGGGCTATTCTAATATGTGATTTTTTTAGAAGTGTCCTTATTGTAAAAAAAATGATGTCTAGTGGTCCTGCCTGTGTCAAACAGGCAAGGCGTGTTTTTTTTATGCTCCGTGGCGGAAAGGTTTGTCTGTTAAAATTCGGGCAGCAACAAGTCCAAAGGGAAGTGCAAGGGTAACTAAAAGCGCAGTCGAAAGCCATGAAGCGGATTCGGAAAGGGCCATTGTGCCCAGGTTGTAAATGCCTTTGTAAAAATAAAGACCTGGAACCATAATTACAATTGATGGAACGGTGATGGAAATGCGGGGGTATCCAGGCTTTTTCTTTAAGAGAGAAGCTAAAAGTCCGGACAAAAGTGCTCCGAAGAAAGCAGCAAGGCCTGGAGGAAAAGATGCAAAATCTATGAGTTCCAGGCGCATGGTATTTGAAAGGGAACCGATGGAAGCTGCAATGCAGGCAAGTTTTACCGGACTGTTAAACATAATGGAAAATCCAAAGACGCCAAAAAAACTTGCAAGCAGGCGAAAAAGTAAAAGTGACCACCAGTTTAAATTTTGCGGAAGAAAATCTGCGGGATGTAATTTCAAAAGCAGAGCCATAAACCAGCCGCACAAAGTTGCAACAAGAATAATATTTACTGCATAACAAAGTCTTTCAACTCCAGACCGCATGTCCAGTTTTGCAAAGTCAATGCCGGCTGTAATAAAAGGAAAGCCGGGAATTATAAAAAGCATTGCGCAAATGTACCCCGCCTGGTGAACCATTGAAAGTCCAAAAATTAAATTGAAAAGCTTTAGAAATGCCGCATAAGAAATACATGCGCCGGAAACAGAAAGGGCAACTGTCATAAAAAGATTGTAGTGTTTTCGATTTAAAAGTGAGCGCACAAAATTTCCAATTGCCGCTCCAAGAAAAGCAAGGGCCATTTCCCATAGACCGCCACCAAGCAAAAAAGTAAAAGCGCAGCATGCAAGTCCGGCAGAAAGTCCCAGCAGAACCGGTGAATAAAGTGGACTCAGTTTATTGTACTCGTCAAGTTTTGCGTGCACTTGTGCAACAGTCATGTTTTCACTTTCACAGGAAAATTTTTTTACAAAACGTTCCAGCCGGTAAAGTTTAAAAGTATTCACACCGGTGTTCGAAAGATTTAATGTTTGCGTCACACACTCTGAAGTATCAAAACAGTTAAAAGAAAGTGACATCAGTCCAATGTCCACAGAACATTCCACATTCAGCGCCTTGGCAATCTGGTTCATTGAATTTCGAACCCGCCAGGCACCAGTTCCGCACGAAAGCAATTCCAGTCCCACGCGGCCAACAAGCATTGCCTTTTCGTGAATCGTTGCTTCTTCCAAAAGTTTTTCACCATTGGTCAAAGAATTGTTCCAATGAATTTCCGGTCGGTTTTTTTTCTTTAAACTTTTCATGCAGACAATTTAACATTAATAATTTCAATTTACAATTCAGGGGTATTTTTATTTTTCTTCTGGGGCTTCCCCCGGCTTTGAATTTTTTTCATAAAAAAAATTTCAATTCAACAAAAATTGTGTCAAAAAAAATTAATTTTTTTTCTTTCGCCGGGGTCGGGCTTTCCGGGGTTCCGTTGTTCACTTCAAAGTTTTTTGTGCCACAAATTGTGTCACAAAAAACTTCCGCTTCGGCAATTGAAATTGCCTTCGCGGCCCCTACAATCCCTAAGCCGGATTTTTAAATAGTGATACTTCTTTCTCAAAACAAGCAGACAAATCACAGTCAAAATTAAACAGCCCAGTTCCGCACTAGGCGAAGCAATCCAGATTCCGTTTGAGCCTAAAAGAACTGGCAACAAAAGAATAAAAGTCATCTGAAAAACAAGCGTTCTGCAAACAGATAAAACTGCACTGATTACGCCGTAAGCCACAACGCCGTCAACTCCCGCGTATTTCAAAAGCTGCACATTGTAAAGCATGCCAAAGCCGAGATTGCTTTTTTTTCAAGTCTTAAAATTGTGCCGATTTTTTCTTTGGCAAATTCCTGGCCCTTTTCTGTAAATTTGATTTTTTTCCGCCGCTTGTCTTTTTCATCCTCTTCAAGAACCACATGATTATTTTTTTGCATTTCAAGCACAATGTTGTTCACACTTTGCGGCGGAATTCCATAACCATCAGAAATTTGCTTTTGAGTCTGCCCTTCTTCCATGTAAATGGCGTAAAGAATTTGACTTACATCGCCATCGTCTTTTAGAAAATTATTCAACTTTGTATAAAGCCTGCCCGTCTGGCTCATAATTTTATTTTCGCGCAGTCGTCTTCGCTTGCGCTCAGCCGACTGCCTTCGGCATGGCTCCACGGCTGGCTAGTGCGTAATGTTTTTAGATTTGTTGCATTTCAAAAATCTAATGGACAAAAAATAAAAAATATGTTAAAAAAGAAAAATCAAAAAAATCAAGGAAAGCACTTGACAAGAGTGGAGCAGAGTGGCAGACATGTTCAGTTCAGTTCAGTTCAGTTCAGTTCAGTTCAGTTGGCAAAAATCCGGTCTTTTTAGAAAGCTCTTCAAAAAAAATTACAAGTCTACAAAAAACAATTTACTAAGGAATTTACACATACTCTTTGCAAAATGCGGAAGGTATGTGTTTTTTTATTTTAAGGTTATCTCTAAGAATTATAATTTTGGGGAAAGCCTTTAAACTAATTTTCAGGCAGGAGAAAAAAATGAAAAAAATTATTTTGACAGCAGTGGGCATTTTTATGCTGATGACAAGCGGGTGTTCAAAATCCAATTCGTCTAACGGGGATTTTGTAAAGATGCCAGATATGAATCTAAAGATTTTAAAAACAGAAGTAACTCAAAAAATGTATGAGTCGGTAATGGGAGAAAACCCAAGTGAATTTAAAGGGGAAAATAATCCAGTAGAAATGGTCAGCTGGTACGATGCTATTTACTTCTGCAACAAATTAAGTTTGTCTCAAAAGCTTGAGCCTGTATATTCAGTAGATGGCAGCACAGATGTAAACGAGTGGGACTACACTCCTCACCAGGGAAATTCCATAGAGGACGACATCACGCAAAATAAGAGTGCTACAGGCTACCGCTTACCAACAATGAATGAATGGGAGTATGCAGCCAGAGGCGGTAAAGGTTATGAATATTCTGGAAGCGATAATTTGGATGAAGTAGGCTGGTACAAAGATAACAGTGAAGGAAAAACACATCCTGTAGCAGAAAAAAAGGCAAATGCTTTCGGACTTTATGACATGAGTGGCAATGTTGATGAATGGTGTTGGGATTCTAGTGATGAATGGAACTTTTTCCGTAGCAGTTGTGGTGGCTGCTATGACTATGGTGACAGTCTTTGTACTGTTGACATGGGTGATATTTGCGAGCCTTATTCCTGCAACAAATACCGTGGTTTCCGCGTTGTCTGTCAGGTACCAGTGGAAATTTCTAAAGATGAATTTGTAGAAATTCCAGGAAAAAATTTTATGATGAGTAAAACTGAAGTCACCCAGTATTTGTACAATTCAATAATGGGACAAAACCCAAGTGAGTTTAAAGGGGGAAGTAATCCAGTAGAAATGGTCAGCTGGTACGATGTTATTTACTTCTGCAACAAATTAAGTTTGTCTCAAAAGCTTGAGCCTGTATATTCAGTAGATGGCAGCACAGATGTAGGCACATGGTACTACACTCCTCACCAGGGAAATTCAATAGAGGGTGACATCACGCAAAATACAGAAGCTAAAGGTTTCCGTTTGCCAACAAAGGAAGAGTGGCAGTATGCAGCAAAAGGCGGAAAGGATTATGAATATGCCGGAAGTGACAATTTGGACGAAGTAGGCTGGAACGAAAGTAATAGTGGAGAAACTCCACATTCTGTGGCAGAAAAAAAAGCAAATGATTACGGTCTCTACGACATGAGCGGAAATGTTTGGGAGTGGGTTTGGGATGCCGAGTACAGCGATCGCTTCTTCTGTGGAGGCAGCTTCTACTGTGATAGCGACACTTGTTGGGTTGGCAGCAGAGGGTATGACGATGCTAGCAGCAAATACAGTGATCTTGGCTTCCGCCTGGTCTGCCCTTTGAAAACATTAAAGTAAGGGCCCTGGACTGCCTGCATGTTTTTTCTAAAAAAGGAATTCCGCTTTCTGAGTTGGAATTCCTTTATGAAAGAGATTTTTCTATAAATCATTATTTTAAAGTAAAGCTAAAAAGATGTGGGGCAGGGCGAACATGCGTTAGCGCTGGGAAGGGCGGCGAAGCCGTTCCGGAGCGCAGCGGAGGAATGGAGCGATAGCGGAACCCTGGACATAGCGACCCGAAGGGGAACGCCAACGAAGTTTCAAGAAAGCGCCGTCAAAGAAATCTAAAACAAATCAAGCATAGCGTCCAGATAAAGCGCTTCGCGCACGTGAAGTTGATATTCGGGCTTTGTCAGATAATACAGCAAAAATTCCAGCAAAAGCGCCGAGCCAAGACCCCGGCCTTCAATCTTAAAATTCGAAAATCCGTGGGGAAGGTAAAAATTCTGAAGATCCTGCAAACCAATAAACGAAGGATTTTTCATTGCCAGAGAAAATTTGTAACCGTGATTTCCACCGGGCGCCTTGCAAATGTGATCAGGACACGCTTCCCCCAGATTTTTGAGGCTTACGGTTTCGTAGCAGATTTTACGGTCGCTACAACCAATCCAGCAACATTCATTGCACAAAAATTCAACTTTATCTTTCTGCTTGGTTGTTAAACTGTTTAAATTTTCATACATTTTATTAAGCCTAAAATCTGGAACAACAAATTTAAAGTCCGCGCGGTTGAGTTCCTTTTCAAAATCATCAAATTTTGTAAGAACTTTTGTTGTGGAAGAAACAAAGTAAAATTGCGGATAATTTTGCCTCAGGTATTCCAAAAGCAAATCAGAATGAATAATGATGCCGCTTTGAACTTTTGATGTCTGAAAAATTTTACACAGAGAATTGCATTTTTTGTCAGCAAGGAGGTCTTTTTTCAAGAGAGAATTGCTGAAAGTCAGCCGTGCAGAAATCCCGTAAGATTGCAGCAAGTCAAAGACTGCTTCGGGATTTGCCGTACCATTTTCCACACGCCCACCGCCCCAAAGGCAGTCCCCCGGTGACCCGTAAATTGACGCAATATCACACCAGTCATAAAAATATTCCCTGTGTTTTGCAAAAAATGGCAGAAAAAGGCTGTAAAAATCATAAAATTCAAAAAGTCCCGGCAAGTGAAAATGTGCTGTTTTGTTCATTTCTTCCATTATACAGGGGTAGTTTGGATTTATCTATTTGTTTAATGCAAAAGATTCTGCAGAAAAGACTGCTGGTGTGATAGTGGTCACATAAATAAAAAAAAAGTCCGCCTTAAAAATGTGCTGAAAGACAAGCTTGAACACGTGGATGACGATCGCTATGCTGTAATTTCTTCTGTAGAATTAAAAGATCCTACAACCACACTGGTAATCAGCATTCTTTTAGGCGAGTTAGGGATTGACAGATTTATGATTGAAAGTATTGGAATGGGAGTTTTAAAACTTCTTACCGCAGGTTGCTGTGGTATTCTTTGGATTTATGATATGTGTACAATATCTAACAAAGTAAAAGAACTCAACTACAATGAAATGATGAAAATTCTCTAAAAATTGTCTTTTATCCCCCATCTAGGATAAAGATAAACTTTTTTTCAGATGGGGCTTTATTTCAAAAACAACTTAAAGTTCATGACTTGCATAATCAGAAGCCTTTTTCATTTTCCATTCCATTATGCCTTGCCACAGCCTTAATAATTACTGGAAGCCTGAAAAAAAATCACCATTTCATTTCAGCCTTAACATAATCCTTCAATTTAAACAAAGCATAAAGCGGAATAGACCAAATGTGACTTTTACCAGAAAAATTATCTCCAACATTTTTAAGAGAAGTTTTTACTGCCAGCTTTGGCTCATATCGTGAACAAAAAAGATTTAAACTTTTGGCTTTTGTGTTATCAGCAGATTTTACTTCAATTGGGAGCAGGACGCCTTCGTAATCAGTCAAAAAATCAACTTCGGCATCGGCCTTTGTCCGCCAGAAATAAGGCTCAATTCCCATAGATTTTAATTCAGCCATGCAGAAATTTTCTGTCAAAGCCCCTTTGAAATTTATAAAATCTGTATTGCCATTTAAAATTGTCCGGTAATTTAAATTTGACTTTTTACGAAGCAAGCCAACATCTGCCATATAAACCTTAAAATAAGTACTGTCTGCCATAGCGGAAAGCGGCAGCTGTACGGTAGAAACAAGATTCAATTTATAAACAATTCCCGCACTTGAAAGCCATTCAAGAGCGTCTTCCAAATCTTTAGAACGGGCACCTTCTTTTACATGCGAAAAAATAAATTTGTTGTTTTCCTTTGCAATCTGAAGGGGAACGGAATTCCAGATAAGATTTATTTTTACAGTAGTTTCGGCCTTAGTGTGTTTTGAAAAATCATCAGCATAATCCTTTAAAATCTGATTTTGAATTTCTTCCACCTGGGCATAATCGTGAGTGTCCACCCAAGTTTGAACCGCTTCCGGCATTCCCCCGACGATGTAGTAATTTTTCAAATATTTTTCCAGAGGAACAGTATAAAGTTCCGGAATTTCGCGCTCAAGATCAAGTTTTTTAAGACCATCAATATATTTTTTGCCGCCATCCGCAATCACAAATTCTTCAAAATTCATAGGAAACATTTCCAGGCGGTTAACCTTTCCCACAGGAAAAGAAATTTCTTCTTCCCTCAAAGCAATTCCCAGCAAAGAACCAGCCGCGATTAAATGGAGAGAAGGTAGTTCTTCACAAAAATATTTTAAAGACTGAATAGCTTTAGGACATTCTTGAATTTCATCAAAAACCACAAGAGTTTTGCCAGCAACAATTTCTTTCCCATAAACAACCGTAGAAAGTTCATCCAAAATTCTGTTTACGTCAAAATCATAATCAAAAATTGACTTAAGAGCCTTGTTTCCTTCAAAATTAAAATAAGCCATGCTTTCAAACTGACTTTGGCCAAATTTTTTAATCAAATAAGTTTTTCCGCATTGACGCACGCCGTTTACAATCAAAGGTTTACGATTTTTTTTATTTTTCCATTC
>CAVJHV010000097.1:0-2271 GCA_963649315.1 Treponemataceae bacterium
TTTCAAATCTTTTTGGAACTTTTATTATTCTATTTTCCAAATAATATTCGTAAACCCATGAAGGAATTTTGTCATACCAGCATATGTAATCAGGGGCAATTCGTTTTAACATTTCAATAAAACCAGAGTTAAAGCAAGCCCAGTCGGTAACTCCTTCTGTAGAAATTCCTACAATGGAGCCTTTATCAATATGTGAAAATGCAGTGTCATAAGTGTCTTCCAAACCCCATGTCAATGTAAGAATTACAAATCTTCCTTTTTGCTGCCAGTAAGAAGCGATAAGTCTGTTCAAAAGAATTATTGCATTATTAAACTGTGGAAACGTATTAGTAAATACGCTGAAATCTGTGCTAAAAACAGCATAGACATTATCGAGCAGATTTGAATGGGCGTCTGGGTTAGACGCAAAATTAACTTGTTTTTCATCTTGTATAAAAAAATGAGGTATAACATTTTTTATTTGATTAGTTTTTGAAAAAGTAGACAGTTCATCATACGGAATGAAGGTCTTATCTGCAGGACAAAAACATTGTTTATAAAAGGGAGGAATACCATTGTTTTTACAAAACGTATTCCATTTTTCGCATAATGTAAAGAAATTATTTTGTGTCATCATCCGGATACTCCTTTTCAGCTTCTTCAAAAAGCTTTAAGCCTTCCATATCACCTTCATTTTCCAGTTCAGACTTTTCTTTTTCCCATTCTTCTTTTGAAATTGCAGCAGCCCTCTGTTCTGCTTCTGAGATTTCTTTGCTTGAAGAAATTGGTTTATTTTCCAATTCTCCAAGGGGTGACATCCAGGTTGGATAAACAGGAAGAATTGAATAATCCCATCCATTTGCATCACACATCATCTGAGCTGCAGTTTTTCCATTCTTAAGTTTAAAATGATTAATAAACTCAAAACAGTTTTCAAAATCAATATTTTCAATTTCAAATTTTTTTGAATATCTGTCTTCACCTTCTGGAACTTTGTTTAAATCTGTAATACTTACATGAAGTTTACGAGGATTTTCTTTAGTTCCATATTGCTGAATACAGTACAGATAGTTATCCACTTTAAGTGTAGGTTCATCATTATCATACATATCGTATAGTGAATTAAAATCATCAAACCAACCGTTCATTTTGAAAAATCCTCCTTATGCTTATTGTAAGTTTTCACAACAACTTTAACCTGACGCTGCATTTCTTTTGTAAGATGCATATTTTCATCAGGTTCCTTAATTCTGTAGCCTTGTTCATTACAGTGGTGAACGTGCGGTTTCATTCCGTGATGTTCTTTGTCCAAATCTATTTCGTATTGCTTTATTCTATTTCTATAAACAGAAATACATTTTGGCTTACCATCATCACCCATCGTAACATAAGTAACATTTGGAGTTTGTGATTTTACCGGAGCTGAAACACCACCACTATTGTGATCATGTTGTACTAAATAATGTGTATTATGGTACTGATAAATTTTATGATAATCGTACCAAGTGAAGCCTGTGTCAGTTGCAACTGACCATTTTCCTCTTCCACCCATTTTGGACCTCCTGATTTGCAGTTTGTAAAACATTTTGAAAATCATGCTGACAGCAGAGGAAATTTCTGTTTTACATAAACTGATTGACGGAGTCCGGATATTTGGTGTAGAATTCGATTGTCTAGGTCGGATTTCTTGATCAATATCAGGAAGCCGTCAAATAGTAGTTATTTTTACTATTATTGCCCCGAAGAAGATTTCTTTTTCGGGTATTTTTATCTCATACTCATAAAATGCAATTCCTATCAAGATAATTAAGTTTTTCCAGCCTGATTCTTGCAGCTTTTTTGGATACGGCAAATGTATTAACAAAATCATCAAATAACTGTTTTCTTTTGTTCCAATCCATATCATGCAGATAGCATTTTGGTGTCGTTCCCAGTTCAAAGTCAATTTCATCTGGAATATAATCTTTCCAGAAATTTAAGACAGCTTCTTTTGGCATAAGTGTACACGATCCAAAATAATCAGCCTGCCATTCTGGCCAGTTTCGTTGCCACGTACCATTTAAATTTTCAATATTATCTCTGTGGCATGCTACCGCGATAGTCTTTTGAGGTTCAAAGTCAAATAACATAGGTTGATTTGAATAATCAGGTTCTTCGTAATATTTTCTATGATAAACATTGTGACCAAGTTCATGCGCCAGTGTATAAAAGAAACGCCCTTGTTGCGAATTATTTTCTGCAAGTGCATTGGAAATAATGATTGTTCCTTTTTCTACAAAATAATTCTGAACC
>CAVJHV010000097.1:2281-3901 GCA_963649315.1 Treponemataceae bacterium
TGCATGTTCATCTATTTCAGAAGCTTTCAGAAATGGAAGATAATTTTTATCATGTTTAACTTTAAATTCTGGTATATTTTTCATTTTTTGTTGTTCAATCCTTCTATAAATTTTTTCCAGTCTTCATCTGTTGCGCCTTGTGTTTTAGCAGTCCTTAATGCAACTTTTGCCAATGAATTCTTATTTACATATTCTGAGACATCCTGTGCAAGTTCATTTTTTTGCGCTGCAGCCATATCATATAATTTTTCTGCTTCTTCCGAATTTAATTCCAAAACTTTGACCAGAGAATCTAATAAAGATTTTTCATTAGGCTCTCTGTTTCCTTTTTCAATGTCTGAAATGTAAGACGCAGACAACCCAAGTTGTTTTGCAAACCCTCTTAAAGTAAGACCTTTTTCCTGTCTTTTATTTGATATATAATCTCCAAAAGCACCCATAAAAATAACCTCGTTCTCCCATCACGAGTGAAATGTAAACTGTTCGCTTATTGCTTACATTTTAATATGCTTTTTACTTTTTTGTCAACTTTTATTTTAATGGTGGAGAATTTTTGGGTGAAACTTGGAATAAAAAGTAGTGTCAAAATATTTCCCCGCTCGCCGAACAAAAACGCATAGTAGAGGCAATCGAGCAGCTTTTGCCACTTTGTAAAAAATTAGGTCAGTAAGGTTTAAATTGTTATCCAGAATTTAGTTTGGTGGCTTTTTTTTCTGATTTTCCGGGCGGTCCGGCAAGTTCCATTCGCTTCGCTCATTCCGCCTGCAGCCACGTTTTCTTAGTTGCCTCTAAAAATTGCAATTTCTAGAGGTGCCCTTTACAACAATCTGTGAAGCTGCCTTGCCGTCTGTGCTCCAGACACGTTCGGGGTTGGTGGTGTCTACAAAACTTTTCATTCCAATATAGTAGGCGTACTGGTATGTTCCCGGGGGCAGGGCAAGGTCTAGCATGTAAAGGCCTGGCTGTACTTCATGCATTGTGTAAATCCAGCTGTCCCAGTTTGTAAAGTTGCCGCCTAAGCGTACCTGCTGGCCGCTTTTGCCGGAATAAACAAAGCGCACTTTTCCGTCCGCCAGTTCTTCGGTAACGCTTAAAATGTTTCTTGAAGCGTCCACGTGGCTTACAATCAAATCTTCCCTGGAACTGTAAAGTTTATCTGGGTTGTGGGGGTCGGTAGTCCAAAGTCCGTCAACAACCATTCTGTAGTTAAATGATTGAATTCCTTTTGGTACTTTTAAAACATAGACATAGAATTTTGAAAGAACTTCATATTCCTGGTCGTAGCATGTTTTTAACTGGTATTTGTGGATATTGCGGTAATTTTCAAAATCGAAGGCAATGCCTGTGTAGCGGGCAGAAGGGTCGGCAGTAAAAACAACATAATCGCCTGACAAAAAAGGTGCCTGGGCTGCCTTTATGCCGGAAAGACATTTGTCAATTTCCACTTCGTCACGGTCAATGGCGTCTAAGGAACCAGAGGTTAAAGACTTTTGTGCATAAAGAGAAAATCCGCATAAAAAAATAAAAAATGCTGTAAAAAGAAACTTTGTCCGCATGTTTAATTTATCGGATTTTGCAAGTGACAGTTAAGCCTTTTTTGCCTTATAATGTCTTTTAACG
>CAVJHV010000097.1:3911-8737 GCA_963649315.1 Treponemataceae bacterium
TTTAGACTCTTCCAATAAGAAAATAATTTTCTTAACTTAGGATTTTATTTTCCGAAAATTGAAAAGACAGATTGATTTTACAAAAGGAGCTAATTTAACAGCATGCCAGGATTAAATCAGCTTAAACAATTTAACGAATTTATGCTTAACCTGGGCGATGAAGTTAAGATTCGCCAGGACAGAGGGGAAAAGCCTTCACTTATTGCCATTCCTGCAAATGTTGAAGACAGAGATGACTCTGAAGATTTTATAAACGGACTTCCTCAACTTTCAGAAGAAGAACAGCAGCAGGCCGAAGCCAGGGCGGCAGAAGCTGAGCGTTCTAAAAATGATTTTTCGGATTTTACAGGTGAAGGGGAAAGTGAAGATGTGTCTTCCCCGGAAGCTGTAGAAATTAAGGCTCCTGATCTGTCTGATTTGTTAACTCCTAATCCTGATTTGTCTTTGGGTGATATTGACCTAAGTGATTTTGAAGAAGTTGAAAAACCAAAGGAACCGCCTAAGCCAAAAGTCGTAGCCATTGAAGATATGGACCTTGATGCACTTTTAAAATCTGGTCCTAAAAAAACTGAATCTAAAAAAGAAGTTTCAAAGGCTGCTGCAAAGGTAAGTCCTTCAAAGACACTTGCTCCTTCAAAAGCGCCTGCTGCAAAAGAAGGTGCTCCTTCAAAAGCGCCTTCTTCCATGCCAGAAAGTCATGTGGCTAAAGAAAGTGGCGGTTCAAAAAAAGAAGTAATCGAAAATTTAAATACAATCACTCCTTTCCAGGATGATGATTTTTCAAGTCAGAATGATGACTTTGATTTTTCAAATGCTAATTCAGATTTTGAAAAAGTTTCTCAGGCTGCGGCAATAAACATGAATGATCTTTTGCCGCCAGAGTTAAACGAAGTGCCTGGAAACGAAAGTCTTGAAAACAACATTTCCAAGGCGGATGAAGAAAAAAATCCTTTGCTTAATGACGATTTTGTTTTGCCGGATTTTGATCCTCATGCAAAGACCAGTCGCCAAAAAAATGAAGAAGAGTTTGGCATACAGTCTGCTCTTAAGAAAAATTCTTCTAAAAAAGATGACTCTTCTTTAGATTTGCCTTCTTTTGACCAGGAAAGTGAAAGAGATGCTTTTGATTCTGCAAGTGATTCCACTGAAGATTTTTCTGCTTCCATGCCGGACTTTTCTGGTGCAGACATTCCTCTTTCAGATGAAAATGATTTTTCCAGTGACCAGAAGACAGACGATTTTTCTTCAGACCATTTTTCTCAAAATGATTCCGATGATTTTTCCGCAGAAGATTTTTCTGACAGCGGTATAAATGATGTGGATTTTTCAGACAGCGATTTTGAAAATCCTTCAGACAAAAATCCTTTGGGAAATCCTGAAAATGAAAATGATGATTTTTCTGCTTCAGCCAGTGACTTTGATTTTGATAAAAATCCTTCCGGCCAGGATTTTACTTCTGATTTTTCCGATGATTTTTCTGGCCAGGAAGATGTAAATCCTGAAGCTTCTGTGCCAGATTCTGATTCAACAGAAGATGAAAACTTTGAACAGTTTGATACTTCCGGCATGGAAGGCCTGGATTTTTCTTCGGACACAGGTGACGATTCTTCTGACTTTGAATTTGGAAACATAAGTGACACGGAAAGCGATGACGATGATGTCTTTAGCATTCCGGGTTTTTCTGATACATCTACTGCGGATTTTAATGCGGCAAAAGCGAATGTGCAGACTCCGGATTTTTCTGGTGCCGCAGAAGGAGATTCTGCTCCCAAAAATACATTCACTGATGCCCAGTACAAAAAGTTTTTAAAGAATCTTGAAAGCTATCCTCTTAACGTAAGAATTGCGATTGAAGATTTAGTTGTAAAAAATGAATTTACAGATGATGCAGTTTTTTCTATTCTTGAAAAAGTTTACAAGAAAGTTCCTGCAAGACAAATTGCAAGCGATCTTGAAAAAATGCTTGACATCACTCTGGAAGTGCCGCGTGATTTTGAACGCCGTTCTGCCGAAGAATATGAAGCTTATAAAAAGTCTCTGGAATATCAGTTAAAGAATAGAATTCTTCCGGGAGCAATTGTTTCTGCAGCAGCGGCAATTCTTTTGTTTTGCATTTTTACTATTTCAAATTCATTTATCATCAAACCGCTTAAGGCAAACCGCCTTTACAGACAGGGTTACACTCTTCTTGAAGAAAGTCAGTATCCTCAATCACTTGAAAAATTTAATGCAGCCCTTGCCTTTAAAGTTAAAAAGCCATGGTTCTATAAATACGCAAGAGGCTTTAGAAGTCACAGGCAGTATCAGCGTGCAACAAATATGTACTCCGCAATTCTATCTTACTTTGATCATGAAAAAGAAGCCGGCCTTGAATGGGCAGAAATGGAAATGAATGATCTTTATGATTATGAAGAAGCAGAAAGAGTTTTGCGCCGTGAAGTTCTTGATTATCACATAAATGCTCCGGATGCGCTTTTGATGCTTGGGGATAACTTTCTGGAATGGGCAAGCGAAAAAGATTCTTCAAAATTCCAGGATGCAAAAGAACAATACGATTTGCTTCTTGAAAAGGGGGATGAAAAACTTTACAGCCTTTATCTTTCGCGGCAGATGAGATATTACATCCGCACGGATAACTTGCGCGAAGTTTTACAGTACAAGGCATACTTTTATCCTATCCAGAAAAAGGATGGTCTTACTGCAAAAGATTTAACTGAACTTTCAGGTTATCTTTTGGACAAGCAGTTTGGAACTTTAAAACCGTCAGAAGAAAACCTTCGCTTTGAAATTGAAAATGTCCGCGAACTTCTTGAAAAGGCTTTGCAGGCAGATGAGTCAAATCCTATTGCCCTTTACAATTTGGGTCGCTACTTTGTAGAAACAAATTCTGCAAGTTCGGCATTAAGTCTTTTGGGCGAGTCTATAAATCAATTTAAAAATCAAGACAGACGGTCAAAATCTGAAACTTATAAATTTATAAATGCCTACAGACTTTTGGGTGAAGAATATAAGAATGAAAAAGAGTATATTCTTGCAGAAGAAACTTACGGAAAGGGCCTTGAACTTTACGAAAAGGAAAATGATGAAAGTGGTTTTGAAAGTGATTCGAATGTAGGTAAGCTTTATGCGGATCTTGCGGATTTGGATTATTTTATTTCTGGTGATATGGACAGCGCTTTGCTTAACTACCAGAAGGCTGTTGAAAACAAAAATGACAATGCTTCAACAAGATACAGAATCGGCTACATCTATTACACTCAGGAAGATTATCAAAAAGCAATGTGGTCTTTCTTGAAGAGTCGTGACTTTAATTCAAATGACACACACTTGCTTCTGGCACTGGCAAATACTTTCAGTCAGTCTGATGATAATTATAATGCTTTGGGATATTACGATTTGCTTTTGAATAAGCTGGATTCTTTGAAGGAACAGTACGGTGTGCTTTTGCCGCAAGTAAAAACTGAACATGCGGATCTTGTTGAAACTTATATGCGGGCTTCTAACAACGACGGAGTTACTCTTGCCCGGATTGCTCAAATGACTGGGGATTCAAGTATGAATGGAAAAGCCCTGGCACGTTTGCAGGAAAGTCTTCGCGCCTGGGATGCCTTGACCCGTAACCAGGAAACGCTGGTTCGCCTGGAAGGTTCAAACCTTGCCGAACAAAATATCCGCTATCTTACAAATCCAAGTTCAGAATATGAGGTGGAAATTTATCCTTATATTTTTAAATTGATGCTGAATGAAGATGGAATTTAAGCCTGGGCTACTTTAGGAAAATAGTATTTCTTTTTAATAGAAATATTTCTTTTTTAACTAGTTCGAAAGAAGATCTTTTTATGAAAGAAGCAATTCTTTTCAAAAGCAGTGCGTCTTTCCTAAACAGTTGCTCAAATTCCTAAAAATCCTACTTCCACAAATAAATTAAATGAATGAAGCGCAGGTAAACTGAAGTGCCTGCCGTCATCAAAATGACTGCCAGAACAAAAAGAAAATAACAGTCTGCCGCAATCATAAACTGGTAGCCTAAAATCAAAAGAGTGTAACCAATTATCAGACCAAGGTACTGTTTGCTTGATCGCTGGTAGGCATTTATGAACATTGCAACAAGTGTGCAAATTATAATGATTGTCCGCAAAGAAAGAAAAGCTCCCTTCATGCCCCACATGACAGTCATTGTGTATGTTGTGTAATTTGTGTCCAAAGGAATAAAAGCTGCAATTCCTGCAGAAACTAAAAGGGCAATTAAAATATTTCTTTCTACGGAATTGGAATCTTTTGCTTCATCAAAAAATGGAGCCAGGAAAAGGGAAACGACGCAAAGCATTCTGGCTCCAATAATCGTTCTGCCAATCAAAATTAAAAGCAGGGAAGATGTTTTCCATAAACCGAAAGTGGGCAAAAGTAAACGAAGAATTTCAATCTGGCAGCCAAAAAGAAAAAGTGTAAAGTATGTTAATTCCAAAGAAAGATTTTTCATAAAGCCTAGATTGAGTACAAAAAGTACAATGGTCACATAAAAGCCCAGAAAAAAAATGCCTGCAATGGTAATTGGAAAATTAAATTTAAACAAAAATGATTTATGCAGTTTGTCAAATTCAAAAACGTATTTTATATTTGTAGGAATTTCCAGACCGCCGTGAAAAGCCGCAAGAAAAAAATACATGCCCAAAACAAGAAGGGTGGCGGCGGAAATGATTGTAAAAATTCTAAAAAGGCTGTTTCTAACTTTGATTGTCATAAGCCTAGAATAAACTTAAGGTCTTTTTTTGTCCACAAAATCTTTAAAGTTAGAATTTATTTTTCCGATAAAGATAGAGTAACTA
>CAVJHV010000098.1:0-8689 GCA_963649315.1 Treponemataceae bacterium
GAAGATGATTTTCTGGATTTTCTGGAAAAAAAAAAAAAAAAATTTCCTCATATTTTCAGTGTTTTTGATCCAAAACTAAGTTCTTTTAGTAATTTTCTATATAACACTATTCAGGGAAGATTTATTACTTGGAAAAAAAGAAAGTCACATAAAGAGTCCATTGAACTGACAACTTTGTATTCACAAAATGCAAATCTTACAGAAAAACAAATACAATTTTCACAGCAGGAATCTTCTGTAAATTATGAAATCAGAGAAGAAACAGCAATCACTAATGAAAAACTTCGTGAAATTCAAAGAGTCTTAATCCAAAAGAAATATGGAGAAAAAGAAGTTTCTTACGCAAAGGAAAGAAAGCGGCAAAAACTAAACAAATATTATAGCATAAGAAGGAAGGCTGCCCTTGTTCTTATGTTAAAAAGCTGCCACTACATAACAGACGATCTGTTAAAAAAAGTAAGTCTTCTTACAAGCCTGCCTTTAAAAACTTTAGAAATCCTTTGTGAACAGGCAAAAGAAAGTATTACAAAAAAACTGGAACGCAGGGAAAAAGTTGAAGCCTGCCGGGATGCCGCCTTTTTTTACCACATAAGATTTCAACAGGAATTAAACCTGTATTCAGAAAATGAACTTATGTACAATAAAATAAAATCCCGCTATGTTAAAAAAACAGATTTATGGAAAGTAAAAAATGATCTTCTTAAACAAAAAGAATTTTCTGTTACTCCCACCAACAGAGTTGTAGCAAAAATTCTTGGCATGAACGAAAGGCAAGTTGCTTATATTTTAGAACAGGCTCAAATCAATATGGACAATATTTCTCTCAAAGATTATTATGACGGACATGAAGATATATTTAGCGACAGGAAACCTTAATAAAAAAAGGGAAATGCAGGAAATTTTAAGTGATTTTGAAGTAGTTATCCCAAAGGAAGAAAATATTGATTTTAATCCTATTGAAGACGGAAAAACTTTTTACGAAAACAGTTTAATAAAGGCAAAAGCCCTGTGGAATTTGGTAAAAATGCCGGTTCTTGCAGACGATTCAGGCATTTGTCTTGATGCCTTAAGCGGCATGCCGGGAATTTATTCTTCACGATATGCAGGGCCAGCTTTTCCACAGGGAAATCCAGACGGCAGTAAATGCCCCCAGGAAAAACAAAATGAATTTTTAATAACTTCTTTGAATGAAAAATTGAAAAATTGTGATTTTGAAGAATTAAAAAAATCCGGTCAGTTTTTAAATGGTCCTAGAAGTGCCCATTACACTTGTGCAATGGTTTTGTACCTGGGACCAGACAGACTTTTTGTCTGCCAGGATACCATGGAAGGCACAATTGTCGAAAACCTTTGTGACGCAAGGGGCCAGGGAGGATTTGGCTACGACCCTATTTTCTACATTCCCCAGTATAAAAAAACTGTCGCAGAATTAAGCCCGGAAGAAAAAAATGCAATCAGCCACAGAGGAAAAGCAAGCCGCAGTCTTTTAAAAATCATCAAAGGAATTTTTAACTAAGACCACAATAGGCATCTTTAAAGAAGCATTGAAAATGATTTTTTAGAGATGCTCATAATTTTTTGCCTGTGTCGTAAACATTTTGTAGTAAAGACTGGCTGGATTTTCCATGAGTTCAGCGTGGCTGCCGTATTCTTTGACATGCTTTTCGCTGAAAACGGCAATTTTGTCGCAGAATTTGCAGGACGAAAGGCGGTGGGAAATATAGAGGGCGGTTTTGCCATTTGCCAGGTTTTCATTGAATTTTTCGTAGATTTCAGCTTCGGCAAGGGGGTCAAGGGCGGCGGTCGGTTCGTCCAAAATCACAATTGGGGCGTCTTTGTAAATGGCCCGGGCAATTCCGACTTTCTGTTTCTGGCCACCGGAAAATTCTGTGCCTTTTTCGTCAAAACTTTTATAGATGGGAGTGGCGTTTTTATATGGAAGAGTCTGGATAAAATCATAAATTCCGGCTTTTTTCAGGGCAGAATCAACTTTTTCGTCGACGGCGGACTGGGCAGAAGTTTTTACACCACCTGCCCCATCTTCAGCGAGCGGGGCAAAATCACTTTCCCCAAAATCACCTTCCTCAAAAGCAACATTTTCCCTGACAGAAAAGGCAAAAATATTAAAATCCTGGAACAAAACAGCAAAAAGCTTTTTATATTCTTCTTCGTCATATTCGTTGATATTTACACCGTCCACAAGAATCTGGCCTTCCGTAACCTGGTAAAGGCGACACAAAAGTTTTATGAGGGTTGTTTTTCCTTCGCCGTTTAAGCCGACAAGGGCTAAGTGCTGGCCTGATGGGATTTTCAAATTGAGGTTTTTCAAGACAAAATTTTCTGACCGGGGATATTTAAAAGAAACATCCTTGAATTCAATTTCGTGATTTTGTCCAGGGCGAATTTTCCGACTGCCTTTTTCTGCCTTGAGGGCCAGGTCTTTCGGGCAATCCAGATATCTAAGATATTCTTTTGCATAATTTGCATTTTGATTAAATCTTAAATAAAGGCTCATTATTTGATTTATTGCCCCCTGCAATTCACTGATGGAACTTACGCACATAGAAAAATCACCGACGCTAATCAATTTTTTGACAGCAAGATAGCCTATGTAAAAATAATTCAAAAAAGTGGCAAGAATAGTTAAAAGATTGTCTTTATTTGACTGGCTTCTGACACCTTTTGCCTGCTGTATCCAGACTTTATTCTGGGCACGATTGATTTCTTCCTGTTTTTGTGTAAAAAGATCTGCACTATCATAAAGACGGACGTCTTTTCCGCAGGAAAAATCTGAAATCTGGAAAAAAGCATAACCAAAAACTCTGTTCAACTTGGCCTGCTGAGAAAAAGACTGTAACTGTATTTTCATAATCTTTTTCTGAATCAGATAACTTATAAGGGCTAAAATAAACTGGAGTGGAATTAAAACAGGTGCCGTTTTTGCCATAAGGACAACAAGTCCAATCAAAATAATCAGGGAACTTGCAATACTAAAAATTGGGTCTAAAATGCCGGGTACATTATTGCTGTACCAGGACATTCCTTCTTTGGCAAGATTTTTCTGATCCAGGATTTCGGGATCTTCGGTGAGTTCGTAATCGATGGACATGGAAAAATCGCTGAGCTGGATGTCAAAATATTCATTAAAATATTCCGAGCATGCAGAACTAATCGAATTTGCAATTTGATTTAAAAGTGAAAGCAAAAACTGGGCAGCGACTGTGATAATTGCAAAAATTGCGGCATTTCTAAGGTGAGCAAAAATATCCCCTCCCGAATTCTGGCTGGAATTAAAAATCAGCATAAGTTCATCAATAATAAATTTGGGCAAAAGGACTATTTTTATTTTATCCAGAATAGTTGCCAAAAAGCGGAGGACGTAAACAAAAAAGAAAATTGGCTTGTTTCTTGCGGCAATCTGCCACATAAGTTTTACAAGGCGTAAAGTGTCGGATTTTTTTATTTCTTTCAACTTGATTTTTCTCATTTTAACAGTCTCCATTTTGATTTTCTTCGTAATATTTTGCCTGAGTCCTGAACATTTTGGCGTACTCACCATTTTTTTCTAAAAGTGAAGTGTGACTTCCGTATTCAATCAGCTGGCCGTCTTTGAACATAGCAACATTGTTACAAAATTGGGTGGAACTTAAGCGGTGACTGATGTAAACGGCAGTTTTTCCGCCAATGAGTTTGTCAAAATTTTCATAAAGATTGTGTTCGGCCAGGGCGTCCAGGGCGGCGGTAGGCTCGTCCAAAATCACGACAGGGGCGTTTTTGTAGAGGGCCCGAGCAAGGGCTACCTTCTGTTTTTGACCGCCGGAAAGGTCAATTCCCTTGTCGTCAATGACTTTTAAAATCTGTGTGTTAAGGCCGTCTGGGAATTGCTGCCTGTCGCCAGGGTCAAGTTCTGAATCTCTTAAAACTTTTTCAACCAGAAGGGAATCGGTATTTTCTTTTTCCTGCATGGAAATATTTTCCTGGAGGGTAAAGGCAAAAAGATTTACATCCTGGAAAACCGGGGCAAAAATCTTAAAATAAGACTGGCGGTCATATTGAAGAATATCATTTCCGTTCAAAAGGATTTTTCCCTGGGTGGGCTGGTAAAGTCCCAGAAGCAGTTTGATGAATGTTGATTTTCCAGCCCCGTTCAAGCCAACTACTGCAAGGCGTTCTCCAGCTTTCAGGGTCAAATTAAGATTTTTGAGGGCGTAGGTGTCAGACCGGGGATATTTAAACGAAAGATTCTGGAAGGTGAATTCGTAAGATGAAAAAGAAGGAAGCGGAATTTTGTCAGAGGTGATTTTATCATCACAAGAAACTTTTCCACTCTCTGCCTCACTTTCCCGCACATCTTCTTCCCTTAAATCCATAAAAGAGCGGAAATCGTCAACTTCGCGACTGCGCTGAAGAACTTTTGTAATTTCGCCCAAAAGTGAAGAAATCTTATCATAAAAAACCTGGGAAGATGTCAGATAAAGAGTAAAATTTCCAATAGTCAGCTGGTGAAGATAAACTTTGTAAATAAGGTAGGAGTAAACGGCAATCTGGGCAAGAATCCATAAAAGATTTCCCAAAAAACCAATCAAAAACCAGAAACGTTCGTTTTTAAGCTGGGTTTGATAGCGGATTTTTTTGAGATTTGTGTATTTTTTTGTCAGCCATGGCCGCAAAGAATACATGCGGATGTCTTTTGCGTAAGAAAAATCGGCAAGTTTGTTGCTCATATAAAAATCTTTTCGCCACCAGGGGGCAAGAGGATCCCAAAATGCTTTTTTGGAATGTTTATTTGCAGCGTTTGAAATAAAAAAATTTACCAAAGCAAGGGCTGCCATAAGCAGAGTCAAGGGAAGATTTAAGCCGCTCAAAAGGAAAAGTCCAAAAATCACAGTTCCCAAAACAGAAAAAAAGTCCAGAATAGAAGTTTCCATTCCTTCAATGCCTTTATCATTAGATCCAGTAGCCTGTTCAGCCTTATTACTGCAGTCCAAGACTTTTGGGTCTTCGGTAAATTCAAAAGGCATGGTCATATTTTTATGATTTTTTTCCATTATGACCTTCATCCTGACATAAAGTTTTTTGACCCAATCAAGACTTGAATACCAGGTTTTTACAAAAATAACCAGGAAGAAGATGAGGCAGAAAACGGCAATGGTGATAAGGAGTTTTTTTGTGTCGCCGCTTGCATTTTCCTGGGGAATCAAATCGATTATAAATTTAGAAAGAAAAGTCCAGATATAACTCTCAAAAATATTATAGACCATGGTCAGGGGGATAAAAAGCAAAAGAATTTTTGAATATTTTTTCATTGCCCCGAGGACATAGCGGATATTACTGAAAAGACCGTACTCTTTGTGGAAAGGGTCTGAGGATTTTGCAAGCCTGGCAGGCTTTTTGGATTTAACTTTCATAGATAAATGTCTCCCTGGATTAAATTAAGGGCATCTCTAAAAAATTATTTTCAACTTTTTTAAGAAATACCATTGTCCGATAATTGTAACATAGAAAAAAAAAATAGCAAAAAAAAATGTAAAAAATAAAAAAAAGTTCTAAAGTTTTATTTATTTTATTCCGAAATAGAAAATGTAGTGTTGTAAAATCACACTTCAAAAGAAGGGTGGCTTTGCATGCTGCACAGTAAAAGATTGCAGATGTAGCCTTGTTAACACAGATGTAATCTTTTACAAGCAGGCAGAAAGGATTTTGCCTGACCACATTTTCCATGGAGGAAGAAACTATGGTTATCAACCACAACATGTCCGCTATTTATTCCAATCGTACTTTGGGCGTAACAAATAACAGCCTGCAGAAAGATATGGAAAAACTCTCATCTGGAGAAAAAATTAACCGCGCAGGTGATGATGCTTCAGGTCTTGCCGTATCAGAAAAGATGCGTTCTCAGATCCGCGGTTTGAATCAAGCTTCTAGAAATGCTTCAAACGGCATCAGCTTTATTCAGACAACTGAAGGTTACCTTCAGGAAACAACAAACATCATTCAGCGCATTCGCGAACTGGCTGTTCAGAGTTCCAACGGTATCTACAGCGATGAAGACCGCATGCAGATTCAAGTTGAAGTTTCACAGTTAGTTCAGGAAGTTGACCGCATTGCGTCACATGCACAGTTCAATGGTATGAACATGCTTACAGGCCGCTTTGCCCGCCCAACTGGTGAAAACACTCCAACAGCTTCTATGTGGCTCCACATTGGTGCAAATATGGATCAGCGCATGCAGGTTTATATTGGTACAATGTCAGCAACAGCATTGGGACTGCGTAACATTGGTACAGACGAGATTATGAGTCTTGCGACACCGGATGATGCCAACCGCGCAATTGGTAGTCTTGATGAAGCTATCAAAAACATCAACAAGCAGAGAGCCGATCTTGGTGCATACCAGAACCGTCTCGAATATACTGTAGAGGGACTTGATGTAGCCGCTGAAAATACACAGGCTTCTGAATCAAGAATCCGCGATACAGATATGGCTGCCCAGATGGTAGACTTCACAAAGAACCAGGTACTTACACAGGCAGGAACAGCTATGTTGGCTCAGGCTAACAGCCAGTCACAGACAGTATTGTCTTTGCTCCAGTAGTGTAGTATATTATAAGCAGGGTAAGTGTTGATTATTGCACTACCCTGCTGACTGTGCGGACTCTCCTTTTCTTTTGCATCCAAAGTTTTCAGAAATCCGTTTTAACAGTTGGCCTTTGCCCATTTTTTAGAGTGAGCTTAGATCTTTGAAAACTGCCTCTATGAATCCGTTTATAACGGCGTGGACGGTTACTATTTTTCATTTTTGACAAGGCACTAATGAAATGTAACGGTTCCTGCTGTATGGGTCTAAAACAGCTGCTGAGGGCGCAAAATCAGCAGCTGCCCGCATAAACAGGCGTAAATCACGATGATTTATGTAGAACGATACATGGAGGGCAAACATATGGTTATAAATCATAACATGAGCTCAATGTTCGCAAATCGTGAATTGGGAATTTCCAATTCAGAATTGATGGGCAACATTGAAAAACTTAGCTCAGGTGAAAAAATCAACCGTGCCGGTGATGACGCTTCAGGTCTTGCAGTATCTGAAAAGATGCGTTCTCAGATCAGGGGTTTGAATCAAGCAAACAGAAACGTACAGAATGGAATTTCTTTCATTCAGTCAACAGAAGGTTATTTGCAGGAAACTACAAATATTCTTCAGCGCATTCGTGAACTTTCTGTTCAGTCAGCAAACGGTATCTACAGCGATGAGGACCGAATGCAGATTCAGGTTGAAGTAAGCCAGTTAGTTGCAGAAGTTGACCGCATTGCAAGTCAGGCTCAGTTTAACGGCATGACACTTTTGACGGGACGCTTTTCTGCAAATTCAACAAGTGCAGACGCTATGAGATTCCAGGTAGGTGCAAATATGGACCAGAATGTAGACGCTTACATTGGTACTATGACAGCACAGGCTTTGGGCTTAAGAAACACAACAGACGATGCACAGCTTACAATTTCTACACCTGATACCGCCAACATTGCTATTGGAGCACTTGATAACGCTCTTAAAATTGTAAACAAACAAAGAGCAGATCTTGGAGCTTATCAAAACCGCTTTGAAATGGCATCTGACGGCATTGGAATAGCAGCAGAAAACCTGCAGAGTGCAGAATCAAGAATTCGTGATACAGACATGGCAGAAGCTATGGTTGATTACACAAAGAATTCAATTCTTACACAAGCAGGAACGGCAATGCTTGCACAGGCTAACAGCCAGTCACAAAACGTATTGGCATTGCTTCAGTAAAATAAAGTTGAGCTTTAGAAGTAAGAGGTATCTGGATGTCATCTTTTATAACTAAAGCTTAGGGAATGGAGTCGGGTGCGCCCCCTTCTCCACTTTCGAAATTCAGGAGGAGGCCTATGAATACAATAAACAGTACGAATGGGCAGATTATGGCAATGGATGGCCATGCACTAAACTCAGTTTCAGATATTTCAGGCGGTAAAAAGGTTTTTAAGTTTCCTAACGAGGGAGCCCTGCCAAACGGGGCTGCTGAGGTAACTGAAAATCTTGTTCAATCCCACAAAAATTCAGGTGCCAGCATTGAACAGATTCAGCAGGTGTCTGACCAAGTAATGGGACATACCTTAAAATTCAACGTGAATAGTGACTCTGGAAAAGTAGTTGTTAAAGTCATCAATCCAACGAACGGTGAAATTATACGCGAAATTCCAACTGAAGAAATTCAGAAACTGCAGGCACATCTTAAAGTGCAGCAGGGGCTTTTGTTCGACAAGACTATCTAAAAAGATTTGTCTTTTTTGATTGAAAGTTCTGAATGCAAAAAGGTGATGTGGCTTTTGACGAGACAATCTGACTTGGGGGATTTTTTAAAGTTTGACTTTTGAAGATCCCTTATGACAGACTCAAATCGAAAGACACATCATTTTTTTTGCAGGACTTTTACCATTTCTCTAAAAATTGAACTTTTAAAAGCAGCGCTAAAAAAAATGCTGACTGGTATTTTTTTTAAGCAAGTCTGAAATTGCGTTAAGGATTGGAGGGGCGACGAAGTCGATGTTTTTTGCCGTCACTTTTGGGGCTTTATTTTTTTAGATGGATTTTGTTTTTTTTAAATATTTTATGTTAAAAGAAAAGCTGGCAAAAAATATTGAAGGCGAAAGCCGGAACCCCGGAAAG
>CAVJHV010000099.1:0-4598 GCA_963649315.1 Treponemataceae bacterium
TCCAAAACTTTGCTTTCTTCAAAATTTTCTTTTTCAATTTTGGAATCATCATCTGTTTTTGAAGAAGTTTTTTTTGCTGAAGCAATTTCATCTTTCTTTTCAACATAATCTGCTTTGTTTGAAGAAACTTTTTCATCTTTTTCAGGAAGACTCTTTTCTGTTTCTTTTGAAAGGTAATCCTTAAAAGTTTTTAAAGCAGATTTTTTTTCTGCAAGAGACGATTTTTCTGGAGTTTTATTTTTTTGCGATAAAGATGTCTTTAAACTTTCAACGCTTACATCTGATCGTAAAGTTGTCATCACGGCAATACCTCCATATCTTAAAATATCGAAATATTGCAATTCAACTTTAGATTTTTTTACAGGATTTTGACTGGATTTTTCACTTTTACCTAATCTTCTTCCAGTGAAAGCGGCTTATCAACCATCTTTTTTTGAATTTCAGCGGCACGGTCTGAAGGCATAAGGGAAAGCCAGTAGGCAACCATAGAAGAACTTTCTTCAGCCGCATGAATTTCTTCAGCCTTTCTAAAAACGTCAATGATAAGCTGGTCATCCATACCGACAATAATTTCAACCGCATTCTTTGGCTGCATACCTTCAAGATTAGAAACTATGTCTTCAACATTTCTGTTGCGATCGTCATACTTTTGAACTTCGTTGTTAAAAGTTTTTTCTCTTTCTTCAAGACTTTTTTCCATGTCTTCAAGTTGCTGTGCAAGCTGGGCATTATTTTCTTCAGATTGAGCCACCTGGGCTTCCCTTTTGTCCAGTTCCTCAGAACGAATGTCAAGGGCTAAAAGTCTTTTTGCCCAGCGGTCATTATCCAAATCTGCCAGAGAAAGATTTTCAGGAGAAGAAGCAGAAACTGAAGTTTGACTTTCCAACCTTAAAAGTTTATAGACAGGTTTAAAAAAGGATTTTGCCTGGATGACCCCCAAATAATCAAACCATAAAAGGCCTGCAAGAACCAGGATAATAATGAGAAGGATTAACAAAATAGATTTTCCTAAAAGTCTTGCACGACGAGCCATCGTATTCTCCTTAATTTAAAAACTAGACTTACTCTTTTTGGTACCCCTAAAAAAAACAGTAAAACTGATTTTTTAAAGATGGTTATTTTATTAAACCTGCAATCGCAGCACCCAAAGTAATATCATCATCACGACTGACAATTTCAAAATAAAGATTTTTTTCCTTTACAAGAATTTCTTCAAGGTAGGCATTGATTCTTTCGTAAATCTTGTATGTTTTATAGAAAGTTGTTCCGTCGCACAAAAGACAAAGCGGCTGACTTGCATTTTTTCCCTGACCGCTCTTTATTACAAGGGCTGAAAGGATAGCTGCTGCAAGGCGGGCTGCTCTTTCACAAACCGCATCTAAAAGTTCAAAAAGAATTTCATAATCTTCATCACTGGCACTTTCCTTTGCCTTAGCTCCTAAAATCGAATTTGAAGAATATGGAGCATGCAGAAAGCGGTCCATTTCAATTAAAGTCAAATATTCCAACTCAAGCAGAGACTTTGCGAATGCTGAAGAAAAAAGGCCTTCCCTGGCAGCACATGTAATCATTTCATAAGCAAGAGGTCCCAGATAAGCACCTGAACATTCTTTTTCAATTATGGCACTTCCAGGATTCAAACTTTTTTTGTCAAAGGCAATATCAAAATCAGACCGGATAACCTTTGAAAATTTTCCGTTTTCACATACGATGATTTGCTTTTTTAAATCTTTATAACATTCGTCTGCAGGCTGAATGTAAGCACCATTCATTCCGGTTCCCAAAATAAAACCAATATACGATGAATATTTTTTTCCTTCGTCCGGAGAAGCAGCACCTGCTAAAAGGGCTGCAACCGTATCATTTAAAAGCATAATCTTTACAGATTTTTTCCAGCCGTGTTCCTTAAGGGCTTTTGCCAGTTCCTTTCCAATATGGCTGCCTACAACTTCAGGAGCTTTAACTTCTTTTGAAAAGCCTGTTAAAATTCCATCTCCATCCTGGGTTATTGTCATAGGATATGAAAAACAAAAACCAATATTTTCAGTTTTATCTTTTAAATGTTCCAGATTGTCTGCAAACTGATCAAAGAATTCTTTTTTACTCAATTCTTTTTCAACACCAGGCATTCTTGTTTTTTCCATAAAATCAATTGAAGGTTTCCCATTACTGTCAAAAGAAACAAGGCAGGATCTGAAATTTGTTCCGCCTGCATCAATCGAAATTACAGATTTATTTGCTAAATCAAGAGAAGGCAAATCCATAAAAGTACGGATCATATCTTCATCGGACGGACGACCAGAAAGGCCTTCATTCATATCAAAAAGCATGGCTTCTACAACAGTATTAATATCTGTGTGAAGGGGAAAATTGTGTTTACTCAAAAAAGCAGCAACAGAGTGTTTCATAATAACTCCAAAAGTTATAAAGGAAATCTAAAAATCATCATAAAAAATTTTTAGAAGGCCTTTAAATTGATATTTGTGCATCTCCAAAAATTGCAATTTTTAAAGACTGACATTTTTAAAAACATCAATATTCTATCACAAAAAAAGGAAAATTCAAGACGGGAAAATTGCTAAAACTAAGGTGAAAAATAAATTCATAATTGTCTTAAAATTGATTTTTTAGAAGCTCCCATTACCTGAAGTCATTTTTTTATGATTCCATTAAATTCAAAAATTCCTTTTCTGAAATTACACTGACACCTAATTCCTTTGCCTTTAAATTTTTTGACGAACCGGAAGAAGGATCATTCGTAACCAGATAGGACAAGCCCTTTACAACTGAACTTTTTACAAGTCCTCCCTTTTCTTTAACAAGAGCCTGGGCATCTGCTCTTTTCATTTTAGAAAGTTCTCCTGTAAAACAAAAAGATTTTCCAGCAAGTATGGAATTTAAATTTGCTTCTTTAATTTTAATTGTTCCGGCAGCTAAAAGACTCTTCATTTCATCTTCATTTTCTTTTATGCCCTGGATGAATGTATGGCTTAGAGTTTCCGCAAATCCGTAAACTAAAGAAACTTTTTCTTCCGTAAGATTTAAAATTTTTTCGATTGTGTCATAGCCTGCCTGTGTTAATTTTTCAACAATGGTTTCTCCAATTCCTTCTATGTCAAAACCAGCAATAAACTGTTCCAGGCTTACTTGATTATGTGAACGGATGGAATCAAAAACTTTTTGCGCACCCAGAGAAACTTTTTCTTTTTCCATACTTTTTACATTCAAAAAATAAGGAGTAAGATTTTCTACAGTAAGGGAATAAATGTCGCTTATACATTTTAATTTTCCATCATTGTAAAGATTTGTAATAAGTGTCTGGCCAAAATCGCGGATGTCAAGGACAAGAACCCATTTTAAAAGTTGATGTAAAACTCTTTTAGGACAGGATTTGCAGGGACAGTAAAGCCTTGTTCCTTCATCAACTAATGTTGAACCGCAGACAGAACATTTTTTTGGAATAAGAATTTCCTTTAAATCTTTTTCATTTCCACTATTATGCAAAACAGAAATAATTTTTGGAATAATTTCACCACGCTTTACAACAACAACATGGCTTCCGATTTTTAAATCAAGTGAACGAATTAAATTTGGATTTGCAAGACTGGCCCTTTGAACTTGAGTGCCATTCAAATCAACTTTATCAAAAATGGCAACCGGAGTATAAGTGGCGCCATTTTCACCCCATTCAACTCCACGCAAAACAGAAACCGCTTCTTCAAGATTAAATTTAAAAGCAATCTGCCTGTCAGGTCTGTCCCGCATTGCATCCTGATGATTCACAGATCTTTCTTTTATTACAAGACCATCAATGTCATATTCCAGGTCTTTCCTTTTTTCCATTACTTCAACGCGATAGTCAATTACTTCTTCTTTTGATTTACAGATTTTTAAAGGCACAGTGTTAAAGGAAAATTTTTTTAAAAAATTTAATTTATCTTCTTCATCACTAAAAGGCTGTTCCCCCTGGCTTGCCCAGACATCATAAGTGATAAGTTTTAAATACTGACTGCCCTTTCCATCTTTTCTTTTCATCAAACCGTTAGCCGCATTACGGCAGTTAGCCTTATCCGAAAAATAATCTTTATGCACTTGGTGAGTCATTATAACTTCACCGCGGATGCCACCTGTAAAGTCAATTTTTTTTCCATCCTTAATCAATTCAGGAATAACCCCATCCATTTTTTTTGCATTATTTATAATGTCATCTCCAACACTGCCATCACCTCTTGTAACAGCACGGGTAAGGCTTCCATTCACATATTGAAGTTCCAGGCTTGCACCATCCAGCTTATATTCAACCAGATATTCTGCATAATCATGTTTTAAAGCCCATGCAAGAAATTCTTCGTTATTAGAGGCCTTTTCCTGAGATCCCATCGGCATAACATGATGAACCTTTTCAAAATTACTGCTGGAATCAGAGCCAACTTTATGCAAAATGAAATTTTGTGGATCAAGGATTTTTAATTCATCCCAAAGCTTGTCAAAATCACCATCAGAAATTTCACCTTCCCCGTCATAGTAAGATTTCTGGTATTTCGTAATTAATTTTTCAAGTTCAGCAATTCTCTTTTTTTTAAGAATAAGTTCATCAT
>CAVJHV010000099.1:4608-5587 GCA_963649315.1 Treponemataceae bacterium
CCCGAAAGGGCTTCTGTAAAAAAAAATTATTTTTTCAAAAAGAAGAGTTCAAAAATCTTTCGTCCTGCATCAATGCCTTTTTTTTCAAACTTAGTACGTGGTCTCCATTCCTGGTGCGGAGCAAAATTTTCGTACTTGTTGCAAAGACCTTCTGTAAGAGTTAATTCCTCTAAAGCAGACTGGGCATACTCTTCCCAGTCAGTTGCAAAATAAATATAACCGCCCGGGGAAAGTTTTCGTGCAAGAATATCTGTGTGAGGGCGAATCATCAGACGGCGCTTGTGATGTTTTTTCTTTGGCCATGGATCCGGAAAAAAAATATGAAAAGCACAAATGGAATTGTCAGGAACCATTACGTCTAAAACTTCCAGTGCATCGTGATTAAAAATGTAAATGTTTTTGAGTTGATTCTTCTTTATTTCGCTTAAAAGGCGGCCCACCCCGGGAAGATGCACTTCACTGCCCAGATAATTCATATCAGGATTAGCCTTTGCAATTTCTACAGTTGCGTGTCCCATTCCAAATCCAATTTCCATAGTAACAGGATTTGTGTTGTTAAAAATTTCTGTAAAATTCAAAACACGGTGTTCAAAAGGAATGCAGTAAACCTGACTGAGTTCTTCATAACTTTTTTTTTCGTTGTCAGTCATTCTGCCTTGTCTTAAAACAAAAGTTTTTATGCCCCGCCTTTTTACAGGCAAATCTTGATTTTCATTTTCAAGTGACATTTCAGTATTTTCCTGGCCCATTTAATACTCCAAATCAAACATCCAAAAATAAATTTTCCAGATGTAAAAAAAATCATTCCCCGCTGGAATTTTCGTTTTCCTCAACAGTTAAATCATCCTGATTAAATTTTTGTGGAGGAAATTTTATTGCAATTGTTGCTCCATTTAACTGGTAAACAGTTCTTACGCTGACCGAAGAAGGATAATTTTTAATATATTCTTCTGTGCTGTCCAACTCTTCACTTTCTTCG
>CAVJHV010000099.1:5707-8629 GCA_963649315.1 Treponemataceae bacterium
CTGAACATTTTTTTTTTTTAAATATTCTTCTGCAGATTTTAAATTTGGTGATTTTAATTCTTCCGGCACATTTATTATAAAACTTGTTTCACACTGATTTCCAGCTTTGTCGGTAAGGCAAAGATTATACCTTCCCTGAGGAAAATCACTTCCCTGCACCGCCTTAAAATTTGAGTAACCGGCCCAGTTGTTATTATTTTTTCCCTGAAGAAGGATAATGTCTTTTACATCCCAAAAGAAATTTGAAGAAACATGAGTCACCCGAAGTTCATCAACTTTTCTGACTTCAGAATCAGTTTGAACAAAAAGTGAAAGCGAAATATCCGGCGCTGCAGTCTGGTCAAAAAAATCAATTATGTAAGTTTGATTTATGCTGGTAATTCTAGGAACAGAATCCGAACAGGAAAGAAAAAATCCTGCAGTCAAAAAGAGAATAAAAATCCTAAAAAAACAAAATCGAAAAGAGGAATGCATAAAATCAGAAATTAAAAATCAAAGTAATGACCGTAAGATCACTTGAAGTAAACTGATTTACCAAAGATTCAAACTTTACATTTACCTTTTTGCAGGCATCATCAAGATAAGAAAGATAGTACAAACCTAAATCCGTTCCCTCCTGACCTTCCGGCATCTGGCGGTAGTAATCAATAAGTGATCTTTTATTTAAATCAGCAGACATCTTACTTTCAATACTTTCCTTCACTTCCTGGAACTCGTCATTTTTATTGTAAAGCGTGATTTGAAGGCGGCCCTGCTTACCAATAGAAGTTGAACCTCCACCAAGCTTCCACGAAAGGAAAACAAACTCGTGTTTTTTTTCAAGTTCCTGAATGATTTTTGACCGGATATCCTGGTCGTAAATAAGAGTGTCTGAATTTTCAATACCCTGGTAAAGGATTTTTGCTTCCTTACGCATATTTGTATTTTCGCAGTTAAGGGCCAGTTCCATGACCATTACAGAAATATATTCTGCAACTTTAGATTTATCCATGTAACTTTGAAGGGCCTGTCTTAAAATTGAAAGAATCTGGCTGAATCCATCAGACTTATAAAATTTAGTAATGATGTGCCAGTTCATAAGGCTTAAGCGGTTAAGGAATTTTTCACTCATAAGAAGGTAAACATTTTTTTCTTCCGGAGACAAAGCCGAATTTTCCATAATGCCTTTCCAGACAGGTTCAAGAATTGTCTGCCTTGCCTTTTGAATTGTTCCCTCTTTTGCCTGCAGTGTCATGCGAAGCTGCTTATCTGCAATACGAGTTTTTTCATCAATAAGCTGTGCTGGATTTTTGCGGTTATGGGCCCTGACACAATCACAGACAATCAATTCATTATAAATTTCACGATCAAACTGCTTGTACAAAAGTGAATAAACAATCACTTTTGAAAGATCCATAATTTCCTGTCTTTTAGTAACAAATTCTGACATGGAAATTTCAATCTTTGAAATGTAATCAACCGAAATCATATTCTGAATTGACATTGGGGAAAAATGATCCATCGAAATGCCATATTCTTCTACATTATCCGCAAGTTTAAAGCGAAGCAGCTTTTTCTTGTTAGATATAAAATGAGAAGCGCCTTCCTCAGTGAGAATTACTTTTAACGGGAGATCCAGTAAAAACTTTTTTTCGTTAGCCATTGCTTAAATGTTATCTCCTAAAATAAACATTTTTACTTCCATAGATTATACTACTAAGGTATTGCAAAGTAAATATCAATAGGATAAGTTAAAATAATGAAAAGTCTGGCGAAAAAAGTCATATTCCTCTTTCTAATTTCTTTATTTTCTCCAATTTATTTTCAAATTTCTGCTGAAAATACTGATACTGCGCCGGATATTTTAGAAAACACAGGCAGTAATTTTAATTTCATCAGTCCGGTAAAAAAATCCCAGGAACTTTACAATATCTTAAAGAAAAAAGGCTTTAAGCCATCTTTTCAGTCTTTATCTTCTTCTGATGATTATTCTTTTCCCCACAATATCATAATAAATTTTGAAAGTCCCCTTTTGCAAAATGAAGATTTGGAAAATACTGAAAGAGAAGCGGCCGAAAGTGAAAAAAGGCAAAAAAGTTTTCCTGTGGATGAAGAAAATGATGGCAAACTTAAAACCGTAATTTTTGCCTTCACCCAGGATTATGCTGCAAAAAAAACAGATGAATTAATTTCCTTTCTGGAAGATGCAGAAAAACTTATTGAAGAAAAAAAAATAAATATTTCCCTGGAACTTGTCCTTACTGCAAATGACAACATCAATCTTAGAAGTCAGGACAATGCCCTCCACAAAAGCGGCAGCGCTTATTATGCCCAGCTTCATTATGAAGAAGACAATATTTGTGCAGTAATTTTCTTAGACACAGAAGAAACTGCTTATGCAAAAAAAATTCAAGCTGCTGCTTCAAAAGAAATTGCGCCACTTTATCTTTTAAAGTCAACAATCAATTCTTTAAAAGATTCAAACATGGATTATTCTATTCCGGCAAAGTTTTCCTTCCTTTATAAAAATTCTCTTATTGCTGAAGATGAACGGCTTTCCTCCTTTATGGAAAATAAAATTCCTTCGATTGGGGTGCAGCTTAGCTGTCAGGAGGAAAATAAGGCATTCTTAGAAAATCTTTTATTCAACCTGGACGAAGTTGAAAATTCTGCCTGGGAAAAAAATTATATTTTTTACAGACTGGGCTTAAATGAAATTTACATTCCTGAAGGAATTTTAATAATTCTTTTTTCACTTTTTTCTGCCATCACACTTTTTTTGCTTATCTTCATGACATTCAGAAAAAGTTTACAGTTCAGACAAATCCGCCGTGACATTGCAAAAACATGGTTTATAATTCCGCTTGTAATTTTACTTACCACTTTAATTTGCCAGGTAACAGAAGCCCTTTTTTCAAAAACAAATTTAAATTTCATTATAGT
>CAVJHV010000100.1:0-8165 GCA_963649315.1 Treponemataceae bacterium
GATATGCGCCTTTTGCTAAAGGACACATATGTTCTACTTCTGCTGTGTAGATCATAGATTACCTCGAAATATTAGTAAAATAGAGTTTTGAAAGTCGGTATTTCAGGTACGATAAAAAATTCATGTAGACCTTTTTTACCGAAAATCAACGCACAAATAATATCACAAAGAAAAATCCTCTACAATAAAGTAGAGGATTTCTTGTAACGAATTAGGTGTTGCTAACTTTAGCCGGCAATCGAAAGGGTGGCGTCTTTGTCGAAGTTGGATTTGCCAGGCAAATGGTTTGCATCTTAATCGAAAGAGGTTACTCCATTCGAAAGAAAAGCAGCCCGTTCGAAAGAGATTCTCATCATTCGAAAGAAAAGCAGCCCGTTCGAAAGAGATTCTCATCATTCGAAAGAAAAGCAGCCCGTTCGAAAGAGATTCTCATCATTCGAAAGAAAAGCAGCCCGTTCGAAAGAGATTCTCATCATTCGAAAGAAAAGCAGCCCGTTCGAAAGAGATTCTCATCATTCGAAAGAAAAGCAGCCCGTTCGAAAGAAGTTTCCATCATTCGAAAAATCACATTGGCTTACAAGGTCTGGACCTGCCAAAGTCTCCCTTAATTCTTTTTTACAGACACAAGGGTAAGGTCATCATACTGAGGATCCTGGCAAAGGCCCATGTAGTAAAGGCTGGTTTGATCTTCTTCGTCTTCGGCCCTTTGTGAACAGTAGTCACTGTATTCCTTGAAGCAAAGGCGGAGGAAGGAATCAATTTTTTTGTCGACTTTAATTTTTTCACTGTCATTTTCCTTGTATGGTTTGTAAATTCGGAAAATCTTTTCAATGGAAACCAAAGCCATAATTGCATTTTCTGCACTTGCTTCCATTCTGGTAAAATCAAAATTGAATTCAAGTGGGACTTCACCTTCCATATTTTTCTTTAAAGTGTAAAGGCGTTGATCAAAGACGGCTTCAATAATATCTTTAACACGTTCTGGAGAAAATTCTTCACTCATTTCTTCGTCACGGTTATTTCCTTTTGAAAAAATTACAGAACCATCGCTTGTGCGGATAAGTCTTTTTGCTTCTTCAATGCCGTCTGTGTAAAGGAAAAGAACATCATTCTTTTTTAAACAGACTTTTGAAACTTTATATCCGCCCTTCATATCAACAAGGTCAGTCGGGAAAATTCCAGCTGCCGGTGTTTCCTGCAAAGTGATAATTTTTTTAGTTCTGCTTTCAGAATCATAAAGATGAACTTGATTGTCACCTGCATTGCAAAAATAAATTTCTCCAGTCTTTGTGTTTAAGATACCGAGTGTAAAGGCAGCAAAGCGTCCTTTAAATCCTCGTGATTCCAATAAGTCATTTATCTGACCAACCACTGGTGCCAGGTTTGTTCCCTGCGCAGGATTTTTCATATTCCAGTGATTAAAATAATTCAAGAAGAGGGTAGCCACTTCCACCATAATAAGGGCAGCCGGAACTCCGTGACCTGAAACATCACATTTTATTATTGCAAAGTGATTTTCATCCAGCTGCTTATAGTCAAAATAATCTCCTGAAAGTTCATCAGCGCCGGCGTAGTAAGAAAAGAAATCAGCTCCTTTTGCTTTAAGTGAACCTGTCGTAAGCGTGTTGCCATTTTGATCTGTCTGCAAAGGAATGAATTTTGTTTGAATCTCTTTTCCCAAAGTTAAATTTTTTGAAGCCTTTGCCGCATCAATCAAGCCGTGAGTCATTTCGTTTACAGTTTCAGACAGCATACCAATTTCGTCGCGACTTTTAATTTTAATGTCCTTTCCTTCAAGTTTTGCCTTATCATCTGTATCACGAATTTTTGCAAGATGCTTAACCAGTTTGTTCAAAGGTGAAACGATGATTGTAGAAACAATGATTGAAGAAATAAAGGCCGCCAGCAGGGCAAGCAAAATCATTGTAATAGAAATATTTCTGATTGTAGTTTTTGTCTGTGCCAGTTCTTCAATTAAAGATTGAGTTGAAACTTTTACAAAAATCATTCCGTGAACATAAGTTTGATCTGAACCGCGGCGGTAAAGCAGTGGTTTGTAAAAAAGATATTCTGAATTTTCATAATCGATACTTTCAGGATTGTATGCCGGCAGTGAACCGCTGGCTTCTTCAGAAATTTCATTTAAAATATTTTCAATTCTTTCGTTAAGCTGCTTTCGGATTTGATCAAGTTCAATTCTTCTTTCTGTTGATTCCTGATCATTTTTGTCTAAGAGTGAACTTGCTTCACGAATAACTTCAGACAGTTGATTTGGAATGTCACCCAATTTTTCCAGAGCCACCTGGTTCAGTTTTTTAGATTCTTCGATGATTGATTTTGTATCTTGGTCTGTGATGCGGCTGAGTCCGTAAACATAAGAGTCTGTATCAATTTTAGATTCAATATTTTTGTCAGTTGTGGCCCAGATGTAATCCATAGCCGTAGAATCTTCTTCTTCAGAAAAACCTGTGATGGTTGCAAATTCTGCTTCTCTTAAGGCGCTTACTTGATTTGCGGTATCCTGCAAAGAAAGATTGTCACCTCTTGTAGAAAGAGGCAGATAAACTTTACTTCCACTTTCAATTGAATCCAAAATTATTTTGCTTCTGTCATAAAGTCCTTTAGAAAGTGTTTCTTCTCCGTTAGAAGTAAGAATATATCTGAAGGTAAAAATCAAAAGGGCAGAAATAATCATTACCAGCAATGTTGAGTTTAACATCAGTTTTGAGCGAAGACTCAAACCTCTTCTTTTTAACACCTTGATTTTATTTTTTCTTTCCTTTGGCATAAGGCCTCCTTTGACCAGCGCTTCAACTTCTGCTTTAACAAGAACACTTTCTTTTGCACTTGAAATCAATCCTAGAACGGAACCGGCAAATGCAATCACAAAAAATAGACTCAGCGCAATCATTATGATTGTAGAAATATTCGTATTAACTTTGTAGAAAGACTGAATAGCCTTCCATGTGGACTGCAATGTAAACTTGTGCTTAACTTTCACAGTACCGTATTCTTTTATGTCTAAGACTTTATTTTTTGTCATATAAAGTCCGCGGCTTTCGTGCTGCAAAATTACATAATACTGACCAGCTTCAACTTCTTTTATTTTGATGCCATTTATTCTTGAATCCGAAGCAATAGAAAAATTTCCATCATCTTTTGAAAGAACATAATCGTATGGAGCCTTGCCGTCTTTGTCTATGTAGATTCCACTTACATTTCCATCGTAAGTAAAACCGCCTCCTACAATTTCCATAGAAAGGCTGCCGTAATCGTCTACACTGGAAGTAACGCTTGTTACAAAAGTAGAAGGCTGGTACTTGTTTAAGATAAAATATGTTTTTGTGTCCTCTCCGATGTTTCCTGCTCCGTCAATTGCTGCGACTGAAAAAGCGTAAATGCCGTTTCTTCTGTTTGAAAAAGACTGCTTGTTTTTTTCTTTTTCATTTCTGATGTAGCGGGGACTTTCCGAAACAGAAACAAGGTTTTCTTCAGCTTTTGTTTTTATTTCTTCAAGCAGGGCCTGTGTGCTTTCCCTGCTTAAAGAAATTTTGTGATATTTATTTTCTGACAACCTGTATGGAAGAGAATCCATATATTCAAGTGACCATGTGTAACCTTCAATGTCATCATCTTCTGCATTTGCCTGCCAGCTTACTTCAAAAGAATTTGATGAAAGCATTCCATATTCATCAACTTCAGGAAAATTGATTTCTACTGCTTTTGGTGCCTGTGTGTCACGGTAATAAGTAAGGCTTGCACTTTCTGACCAGTTGCCGGCATAGTCCAGCTGTCTGGCTTTTAAATACCATTCGCCGTCTTTGTCTGCGGCATTTTCAAAAATACTTTCTGTTGAAATTTTCTTCAGTTTTTTTTCCGGCTCTTTATTTTTGTCCTGAGTCCAAATCCATGAAAATCCCTGAATGCCACTTGAATCTTCCGCAGCCTGAATTTCTATTTTTGCAAGATTTTCATTTGATCTTTTTCCTTCATTAAAAGATATGGCTTTTAAGAGCGGTGACTTTGCAGTATGGTCTTTTACAAGTGCCATAATCCTGTTTTTACCGCCGCTTTCTTCCTGCCACACAAATGCCAGATTTTTTGAGGAAATAAGACTTTGACAAAAAGATGAGTGGCTTGAAGAAAGTTTTACCGGGTCTTCCCAAAAGGAACCTGTTTTTTTTACAAGGTAAGTGCTTTCGTTTCCGTGCTGACTGTCAAACCAGAGAGCGTAAAGAGAATTCCTGTATGTAAAAAGGGAAGGGCGGCTGGAATTTCCTTCCGTATTCAGTTTGATTGCCTGACCTTTTACTTTGCCGGAAGCATTAAGCTGGGCACAAATAAGATCTGATGAAGAAGAGTTAAAAGATTTTCTTTCAAAAACTAAATAAATGGCGGAATTAAAAACAGTAAGGTATGGGCGCTGACAGTTGAATGTTGAAAAAGAACTGGTGTCATCTTCCAAAAGGCAATCACTTCCAGTAACAAGTACCGGGCTTGTCCATGTAGTTAGTCCGTCACTTGAAGATGTTGCAAAAATCTGGAAAGACAAAAGATCTCCCTGGGCATAGCGCTCCTGAAAAAGTACAAGATCTTGACTTCCATTTTTTATAAGGAAAGGAGCAAAAGGGGAAGAAGCATTTAATGTTTCATTTGCCGGTGAAAATTCCTTAAAATCTGACCATACAAGGCCGTCCCTTGAACTTGCATACAAAATGGAAAAATCTTCATTCTTAGCAAGATTTGCAAAAAGTACCAGGGAGCCGTTTGCACTTTCATAAAGGCGTGGTGAAATTAAAGGAGCTTCGGTTTCCGGGAAGATGAATGTCTGCCAGTTTTCCCCATAATCCGCAGAAATAAAAATGCTTATGTCTTTAACGGAAGAAAGGCATGCTAAAGCCCAAAGCCCATTTTCTGTTGCGCATGAAGAATACACTTCAGGAATTTCACCGCTGTATGAAAAAGGACCGGCAATCCTTTTTGGACTGGTAAAAGTTATGCCGTCATAAGTTTTTGAAAATGAAATATAAATTTGTGAATTTGATTTATCTACTTCTTCAAAAAAAACTGCTGAGCATGAATTTTTTGAAGTGACTGTCTGCGCAAATCGTGAATCACTTGTGGCAGAAGACAGGGCTTTTGGACTTTCCCAGTAAAAAGTTTCTGCAAAAAAATTAGAGGCGGTTAAAAATGAAAGTGTTAAAAATGCTAGAATTTTTAAAAAGATTTTTTCTTTTATCATAAGAGGGCCTCAATTCTTTTTTGAAGTTTAATGATTTTTGCTGAACGGCGATTCGTTTCTTTTTGCAAAAGACTGTCAACTTTTTGCTTTGCCGCAAAGACATTATCGTTTTGCAAATCACGAACGGCACTTTGATAAATTTCTTCATCCGCAGCAGAAAGTGTTACCGCAGACCGGCCGCCTGATCTCATGGAAATTTCATCCAGCACTTGAATGGCCAGAGCATTATTTTCGTTTATTGCAAGGGCTGCATTTGCTTTTGCCTTTGCCTGATTGAGCATATTTTCATCACGGCCGGCTTTATTTAAAAGCGCCTGTGCTTCTTTTGCAAGACTTTGTGCCTGACTGTAATCAACTTGAGCAATAGGCCGTGCCCTTATTCCAAGATCCATTTCAACAGAAGTAATTAAATTTTTTAATCCTGCATAATTTGGATTTATTTCATACAAGTCCAGTAAGTCATTATAGGCTTCACTTGCAGTGGAATCTTTTGCAGAATAATTTATTTTTTTCAAACTGGAAACTTTTTCCGCAAACATGGTATTGAATGCTGCCGGGTCTAACCTCTGGTCTATTTTAAGAGACAGAATGTTTGCCGCCTGATTTCTAGGGTAAATGGTTTTTACTTCATTCACTTTATTCTTTGCCTTCGAAAGCAAATCTTTTTCATCACTTTTATTTTTTGCTTCAAGAGCTTCACTGTAATAATGCTGGGCAATTTGAAGCAGCTGAGACATTTCCGGGTACAAAGGATCTTCGGGGTAAATGACGCGGCCTTCTTTTATAGAAATTGCCGTATTTACCATTTCCTTAATGCGCTGCAATTCTTCATTAGCTTCAAGTTCTGTGTCCATAAGTTTGGCCCATTCACTTCGCCTGCTTTCAGCCTTTGTCAAAAGAGAATTTGCTTCTTCAAAGTTTCCGGAATAATATGCATTCTTTGCCTGATTTATATAGTTTCTTACTTCCGCAACAATTACAGGCCTTTCTTTTTCAATAAAGTCCTGCCTTAAGTCCAGAAGTTTCTGGTAAGTTTTTTCCTGTCTGTCCAAATCCTTTTTTAAATCTTCAATAAGGTCATTATAAGTTTGACTGGCCCTGTCATAATTTGTGTGTGCCTGAGAAAAATTCTTTGAATTAAAATTCAGTATCGCCCTGTTGTAGTAAATGTCAACCTGGTTAGCAGCCAAAAGGGATGTGTTTGAATTTTCGTTTGCAGTTTTTTTATATTCACTTGAAGTTCCAATATATTCCTGCATTTTTGCAATTTGATTTTTTAAAAGATTTCTTTGATCTTGAAAATTTGCACGGAAAGCGTAACCTTCATTAAGTGAAGTATCCAGCCTTTTTAAAATCTCAATATCAGACTGAACAATATTTTCATATTCCTGGATTTTAGAAAGAGCCTTTTCTGGTCTTGTTAACATTCCTTCGATTACAGAAAGTTCTTTTTTATCTTCATCTAAAAGACTTTTACCGCATTCCGTAAACCATGTAGAAATTCTTATCCAGACTTTTGCCGCTTCCTGGCTGCCATTGTTGATGATGTAGTTGCACAAAGAAAGATAAGAGTTTCTTAATTCGTCCCAGTTTTTAAATCCTTCCTTAAACGAAATGTATGAAGTGAACCATGAATAATTTTTTTGTGCCGTTGCATTTCTGCTGTCCTGGGAAAAAATTGCTGCCAGTTCAGCCTGTTTTTGGGCAAAGTCAGAAGCAGCGCTTCTTATTTCTTCTATAGAACTTGAAGGCAATTTTGTTTGTGAAGAAGTTTTTTTTGCTTCAGCAAATTCCATTGCCGTCTTTAACAAAAGAGAATATTCCCTGGAAAGGGAAGTCAAAAAAGCAGCAGACTTTGAATAGTCGCTGTAATTTTCATAATCAGAGGATTTTATTTTTTTTCCGCACAGAGCATAAAAATCAGAAATAGTTTTTAAAAGAGCGGAAGCACTTTCTGTTCTTTGTAAAATACCTTCTGCCTGGCTTAAAGAAAAACTTTGTGAAGAAATATTTTCGCTTGTAAGAATTTTTGAAAGGTTTACAGAATCTGTCCGGCACTTTTCAAAAAGAACTTTTTTCATTTCACCTAGGGTGTAATCCCACTGGCTGGTTAAAAGTCCTAAAATGCCAGTTAAATTTTCCCCTTCAAATCCACCGGCAAATTTATAAATTAAAAGAGGGTAGGTAACATCAACTTTTCCGCTGTAATAATCCATGGAAGCGGCATAAGTTTCTTTTAAACTTTCACATTCTTCGCTTATCTTTTTTAAAAGATTTGCAAAGTCGCCAAAAGCAGCATTTTTTTCTTCAAGACATTTTTTTGCATTTTCAAAATCATCAGCTTTTGCAGAAGCTGTAAAATCTAAAGAGGCTTGGGTAAAATCGCCCTGGATTTTTTCGTAATCTTCCAAAAGACTTTTAATGTTTTTTAAAGAAGCCTTAGTCCTGTTTATGCTGCCTACTGTTACATAGCGACTGGTTTTATCACTGTAAGAAGAATAAAGATTTTCCTTATAATTTTCAGATTTAAAAAGATTCATTGCAGCAGTAAAATCCTTTTTTTCTACAAGACTTTTTGCTTCCTGCATAAAGTTTAAAAAGTTTTCAGGATATTCAGCTTTTTCGCCAACAGAAATTTCTTTGGTCTGGCTGCTCTTACTTTTTTTTGAAGCCTTAGCCGCAAAAGCATTTTGGCAGGTAAATGAGAATACTAAAATTACAAGTGTCACTATAGGAAGTTTAAGTGCCTTCATACAAATCCTGAAAGGGAAAAGTCCTACTCTTCAAATATCGGCATATTTTTTAAAAGAAGCCAATATTTTTTCAAAAAGCACTTTTTGAATTTCGCTTATCCTTAAAAATCAGAATTTTTAAAGACACCAGAAAACTGTTTTTTAGATGCCATAAATCACCAGTAAAATTC
>CAVJHV010000101.1:0-8039 GCA_963649315.1 Treponemataceae bacterium
GTGTTTGTTTTGTAAACAAGAACATCTTCCTAAACAATCCCAGATTTGTAACCATTCCCCCAATCCAGCTAATCTGCCAGACAGGCATCCAGTTCACTTGAAATTTTCTTCTTGTCCAAATGCTGTCCGATTATGCACAGCTTAATCATGCGGTCACCAACGCTGTCATCCCATTCCTCTTTAATTTGAGGATTAGCCGCAAGAATTTTCTGCTGTTCTTTTGCAGGAGCAGCCGCAATCCACTGGCCGGAATAGCCTGCCTGAATCTGGCGGCCGGAAGTTTCAAAAACCCATGCCATATCACTTTCATCAGCAAACCACATAAGACCCTTGCAGCGGATAATTTCCTTAGGCCACTTGCTTGCATATTCATCCAGTTTCTGGCGGTCAAAAGGTTTTCTTCTATAATAAATAAAAGTTCCTATGCCATATTCATCTTCGCTTTCACCTTCGTGTCGGTGTTCATGATGATGGTGGTGACCTTCATGGTGGTCATGGTCATGCTCGTCGTCATCATCATCATGGTGGTGGTGCTCTTCATCTTCATGATCATGGTCGTGGCCATGGTGTTCATGTTCATCATGTTCATCATCGTCATCGTCATCAACTTCATCTTCTTCCAGATGCTTGCACCAGCCTGCAGAAGCATAAACATTTTCAAAATCGAAAGAGTTTGTTCCAATAATATCTTCTACAGGAACATCCCCGTGAGAAGTTTCAATAATATGAACACCAGGGTGCAGGGCTTCAATAACAGCCCTTACCTTTTTAAAATCCTCTTCAGACACCAGATCCTTTTTGTTAATAATCAAAGTAGAACAAAATTCAATCTGCTGAACCAAAAGCGACTCAATATCCTCTTCGCCCATATCATCCTTTTTCAAAAGACGATCACCAGAAGCAAATTCATCAACCAGGCGGGCCGCATCAACAACACCAACAACATTGTCCAGCTTACCGTTTTTAATGGTTTCAAGAGTTTGAGCAATCGGCATAGGTTCGCAAACACCAGAAGCCTCGATCATAATGTAATCGAATTTTCCGCCCTTGATCAGATTTTCAATATTTTGTGCAAGATCAGTTTTAAGGGTGCAGCAAATACAACCATTCGTCAAAGGAACAATACTTGAAGTATCAGTAATCTTTGCTCCATCCGCAATCAATTTTGCATCAACATTTACCTCGCCAATGTCATTTACAATAACAGCAACCTTGTAACCCTTTTGATTAGAAAGAACTTTATTCAAAAGCGTCGTCTTACCGGCTCCCAGGTAACCGCAAAGGAGCGTCATAGGTGTTAAATTTTTCGCCATTTTCCTGCCTCTAAAAGATTTTTCGCTTCAAATATAATGATAAAAAAGCAAATCGTAAACAGATTTTTTTTATTTATATGAAGCATACCGCCTTTTGTTAAACGGCCCTTCTGCCACTCACTAACGTTCGGTTGCCTTCGCTATGCTCAGGCAACTGCTTTGCATGGCGTCACGGCCGGCTATGTTTTTTTTGGAAAGCAATATAGTTTTCCTAAAGCAATTTGGACCGGCTTGGCAGTCTGACATTCAATTTTCCACAGAAAACTATAGCAATCTTTTTCAAAAAAAATATAATCCGCATTAAGAATGAGAGGTATCAAAACAAAATGAAAATTTCGGGAGTTTTTAAAAAGAGAATTTTATTTTTATTTTTTGTGCTTTTTTCCCTTCCGCTTTTCGGCCAGGAAATTTCTTCGGGCAAAGACATTCCTGAAGAAAAAATTACAAAAAATTCTTTTTGGGAAAGCGGCGTTAAATTCAACATAGACACTGCCAATTTAAGGCTGGACGAATTACCCAAAATAGCCCGGGCAATTTATTTTTCTACAGGACCTCCAAACCTACTGCTATAATGTTCCCTTCTGGGCATTCGGGCCAGACCTTTATCTTAGGCTTCTTCTTACAGACAGTTTAGGCTTTTACTTTGACCTGGGCCCCCGCTACAATTTTTCTTTTAAATCACTTTTGCTTACATCATCCATGGGCCTTACAATCAGGAGAAAAATATGAAAAAGAATTTTTTTAAGCTGTCATACATTTTTATTTTTATAATTGTCATCATAACATTTGTAAACTGTACTTATACAGACCTGCCTATTCAAATGTTGCAGGACTTTACGGAATATTACACAGGTACTCCAATAAATTCTTACAGTGCCCGCCACAAAAAATCTGAAGGCCTGAACAACAATGGCAAGTACGAAATTACGCAAATCAATTACGCCTCAGAATATAGTCCCTACTATCCAAATTCCTACATGGACATTTTTTACGCTACTGCAAATCCCGCTGACTGCACTTCTAATCCTGTAATCTTTTTTATTCACGGGGGCTGCTTTTGGTGGGGAGACACAAAAACAGGAAATCCTTTGGGCCACACAGAATTTGCTAATTACATAAACGCCCTCACAGATAATGGTTTTAATGTCGTAATGATTGACTACGCTCTTTCACCGGAATATCTTTTTCCAACAGCCCTCATTCAGGCAAACCAAGCCTTGACCTTTCTTTGCGGCAAAGACTCAGACGGTCAGGACAGGGCAGAAAAATACCATTTGAATATGGAGTTCATTATTCTTGGGGGAAATTCAGCAGGCGCCGTAATTTGCGGACAATACACTGCAGCTTTAACAAACGAAAGTTACCAAAATCTTATAGGCCTTCCTCAAATGGCCATTTCCAAAGAACAGGTAAAAGCCCTAATCCTGGATGACGGTTTCTGGGACTGGAAAAATATGAACATCGCCGTAAAAATCGTAACAGGAAATTACATGCAGAAAACTGTTTACTTAAGTTCAAAAACTGTAAACAAATATGACATCTACAACCACATAACAAAAGACTTCCCGCCCACAGTTTTTTCCGTTTCCCTTTTCACATCTGACGGCAAACGCCTGAGCAAAAAACTCACAGTCTTAGGGGTAAAAAATCTTTGCATAAAGCCCAACGAAGACCGTTCCGCCAAAGAGCCCCACTGCTACATGATAAAAAAAATAGGCAAAAGCAAAGCCGTCGAAGAAGAATTTACTCAACTGGTGGAATTTCTGAAGGAAGAGTGTTAAGAAAATAAAGATATATTCAGCAGAATTTCAAAAAGGAAGCCGTAGCTTCCTTTTTTCATTTTAGATCTGTATATATTCCGCAGAATATATAAGCATTTTACGAGGTCAAAAGACCTCTTGTTAGCAGGTTGATCAGAAAAATTAATCAAGTAAGTTTATCATATGCTTTAGAGAAATTTTTGTCAATTTGAAAAAAAAGTGCTATAGTTAATTACTGTTTTGACAGGGAGATTTTTATGATTTATCGTTTAGGCCTTGATTTAGGAACAAATTCAATTGGCTGGTGTATTTATTCTTTAAACAAAGATTTAGAAATTGAAAAACTTGAAGATATGGGAGTCCGTATTTTTTCTGATGGACGAAATCCAAAAACAAAAGTGCCTCTTGCTCAGGAAAGAAGAAGTGCCCGGGGACAAAGGCGAATTATTTACAGAAGAAAGTTAAGAAGAAAAGCTGCATTCCGTTTACTTCAAAAAGAAGGTTTATTTCCACAAACAAAAGAAGAAACTCAAAAATTAAAACTTCTAAATCCGTATGAACTTAGAGTAAAAGCTCTTGATGAAAAACTTGAAGATTATGAACTTGGGCGAGTTCTTTTTAATTTGTCTGTAAGAAGGGGATTTAAAAGCAACAGAAAAGACTCTTCAAATCAAGACGAAGAAAAAGAAAGCAAATCAGAAAAATTAAGCCAAAAAGATATGTGCAATAATCTGCTTAAAGCAATAAAAGAATCAAATTGCCGGACAATTGGAGAATTTCTCTGGAAAAATAAGGATTCAAACGGAGGAATGAGATTTGTTCCAGGCAGAATGACTTATTATCCTGTCAGACAACTTTATATTGATGAATTTAATCTTATTAGAAGCAGGCAGAAAGAATTTTTTAAAGATGTGGATTGGGATGGTATTTATAATCAAATATTTTATCAAAGACCTTTAAGGGCGCAGGAAAGAGGTAAATGCCAGTACATGAGCGACAAGGAAAGAACTTTTAAAGCCATGCCGAGTGCTCAAAAAATCCGTTACCTGCAGGATATATATAATCTTACATTTATTTCTGGCGGAAAAAGTAAAGAACTGCTTCCAGAATGGAAAGAAGATTTAATTGAATTTTTTGATAAAAAAGAAAAAGTGACTTTTAACGAAATCAGGAAAAAACTTGGTTTAAATGGTGATGTTGTTTTTAACCTTGAATCTGAACAAAGAGATTTTCTTTTAGGAAATGCGACTGCAGCAAAACTTAGAAAAGATAAATTTTTTGCTTCTCTTTGGGACAAATTTTCGCTTGAAGAACAGGACGCAATTGTAGAAAGTCTTATTACCGCAGAAGAGGACAGTCAGGTTAAAATTCTTCTTGATAAATACCCTTTAAGTGAGGAACAAAAAGACGCCATAACTAAAATTGTATTTCCTTCTGGGACAACTTCTTTTTGCAAGGAATTTTCAGAAAAGGTTGTTGGTGAAATTCTAAAAAGTAAATGCCAGATTCACACTGCAATTGAAAATTTAGGTTATAAATATGCTGAACAAAATGTTGTAGAATGTGATGAACTTCCATACTACGGAAAAATACTCACTGGCTCAACAATGGGTATAAAAGACAATCCAAAAAATGACGAAGAGCGTTATGGAAAAATCAGTAACCCTACTGTGCATATTGCTTTAAATCAAACAAGAGTTCTTGTTAATGCCATTATAAAAGAATATGGCAGAATGGAACAAATTGTTGTTGAATTAAGCAGAGATTTAAAAGCCAGCCGTGAAGCTAAAGCAAATATCCAGAGGCAGCAGACAGAAAATAAAAAAAGAAATGACGATCTTAATAAAAAAATAAAAAATGCTACAAATATAGAATATCCTAACCGAAATGACCGCTTAAAATTCAGATTGTGGGAAGAACTTGGAACTGAAGTTTTTTCTAGAAAATGTCTTTACTGTGGTAAAAATATAAGTGGTGCAGAACTTTTTTCTAAAAATATAGAAATAGAACATATTCTTCCATTTAGCAGGACTCTTTGTGATTCTGAAAACAATCTTACGGTTGCACATGCCTCCTGCAATGCATTTAAAAAAGAAAATTCTCCTTTTGAAGCCTTTGGCACAAATCCACCGGGATATAACTGGGCTTCCATTTTGGAAAGAGTAAAGGCCCTTAAAAATCCAAAGAAAAAAGCCTGTTTTGCAGAAAATGCAATGGAAAAATTTGAAAAAGATTCTTCTTTTATTTCAAGACAGCTTACAGATAATGCCTATCTTTCGAGAATGGCTTTAAAATATTTAAAGTCCGTTTGTCATGATGTCTGGTCAGTGAATGGAGGAATGACAAAACTGCTTCGCGACAAATGGCAAATTGATTCTATTTTAAAAAGTAAAATTACGGATGAAGAAAAAATAAAATATGAATTAAAAGAAGAACAAATTGGAACTTACAGAAAAAACAGGGCTGACCACCGCCATCATGCGCTGGATGCAAGTGTAATTGCCTTGATTGACCGTTCTATGGTAAAAAGAATTTCGGATTTAAATAAAAGAGGTCAAAAAAACAGAATAGAAGTTCCAGAAATGCCTGTTTTAAGAAGCGAACTTATTGAAAGAGTAAAAAATATTGTAGTAAGTTTTAAACCTGACCATGGATTCCAGGGACAACTTTCAAAAGAAACTCTTCTTGGTAAAATAAAAAAAGCAGAACAAGTTTCTATCAGTGAAATTAAAGATGAAAAGGATATTGAATTTATAAAAAATGAAAAAGTTAAAAAAGATTTTACTGATAAACTTAAAGAATGTGGCGACATAAAAAAGGTTAAAAAAGAACTTGCAGACCTTTATCCGTCACTTTGGATTTTCAGGGAGTATTTTGTTTCCAGAGTTCCTGTTACAGAACTTAAGAAAAAAAATATTGAAAGCGTAATAGATTTATCTATACAAAAAAAATTAAAGGAATTTGTTGAAAATCACAAAGACGAAAAAATTGGAGATGTCATGCAAAAATTTTCACAAATAGAATGGACTGGTCAGCCAAGTGAAAAAGGAAAAAGCGGTAAAAAGTATAAAATAAAAAAAGTACGCTGTAAAAACAGAGTTCAGACTCCAATTGAAATTACAAGCGGAAAGTGTCCGCGTTACTTATGTCCTAATGATTATTTACTTGCAATAATCTATCAGATTCCAGCAAAGAAGGAAGGTGGAAAAGTAACATATGAGGCAAGTTTTATACGACGTGATCAAATTGATCCAGTAACTCAAAGGCCAAAAAATGTAATTCCACCGCATCCTGCGGCTAAAAAAGTTTGTGACTTATACAAGGATGATTACCTGGAATTTTCTGATAATGGCAGGTGGTACAAATGCAGAGTTGCAGGCTATTCAGCTACACAAAATAAATTAGCCATAAGTCCTCTTTGTGCCGTAAGCAATAACCAGGACTGGCTTATTTGTACAAATCCATATTTAACGGAGCCCTGCTGGAAGCCCGTGACAGTGCAAAACTATATTTCCATAAATGTTCTTTTTGGCGAAAAAGCTGCAAGGAAAATTACAGTTTCTCCTTTGGGCAGAGTACACAGAAAATAGAAAGTATTGGCTAATTCTGTATAAGATGCCGATAATAAAGGTATGCTGAACAGAATTTTAGAGATTTGTGAAGAAAATCGCTATATTTCTCTAAGCCGGGGGTTCGTAGAAGTTTATTCAGGAACGGAGCTTTTAGGGCAGGTTCCATTGGATGACGTAAGCGTTCTGCTTATTAGTGCTAACGCTGTAACCTTCAGTAAAAATATTTTAAATGCCCTGTCAGAAACGGGTGGCATTACAGTTTTGTGCGGAAAAAATTACATACCGCAAAGCATGGTGCTGCCTGTTACAAATAATTGCTTTTCTACAAAAATCACAAAAAATCAAATATCAGCTTCAGAACCATTAAAAAAAAGAATCTGGCAGGCAATTGTAATCCGGAAAATTGAAAATCAAGCTAAAGTTTTAAAACTTAAAGGTAAGGATTTTTCAAAATTAGAAAAAATAAAAACTTTAGTAAAATCAGGGGATTCAACAAACAGAGAAGCATATGCTGCAAAAATTTATTGGAAAGAACTTTTTGGAAAGGAATTTCTTAGAGACAGGTACGCAGGGGGAGTAAACAGCCTTTTAAATTATGGATATGCAGTAATGAGAGCCTCTATGGCAAGGGCAGTAGTTTCTTCCGGACTTTTGCCGGCTTTAGGCGTAAATCATAATAATAATCTAAATCCATTTTGTCTTGCTGATGATTTTTTTGAACCTTACCGCCCTCTTGTTGATTACATAGTCTATGACATGTTTACGGAAGATAATCTTGAAGTAAATCCTGAAAATAAGAAAAAACTGGCAAAAGTGCTTTGGACAAAGGTGAAAACACAAAACGGATTTTCACCAGCTTTTCAAAGCATGCAATATATGACGGCTTCCTATGTAAAAGCATTGGAAAATAAAACACCAGACATTGAAATGCCAGACTGGCAAGGAAATGAAGATGAGGAATCTTGAATTAAACAGGTACGAGCTTATGTGGATGTTAGTTTTATTTGATCTTCCTGTCGTAGAAAAAAGGGAAAGAAAAGAAGCAAGTCAATTCCGCAATTTTTTATTGGATAATGGATTTACAATGGTTCAATATTCAATATATACTAAATTGTTTTCGGGCAAGGACGCCTGCGAAAAATATTATAAACTTATAAGTAGTAATCTGCCCCTTGCCGGAAAAGTTGATATTTTGACTATAACAGACAGGCAGTATGCCAATATAATAAGTTATTCTTCAGGAGAAAAACTTGAAAAAAAACAACCGGAACAGCTTACTCTTTTTTAATTTTCTCCTAAAAAAAAATACGCCTGAGCCTGTCTATCTCTTTATTAGATAAGACATTAACCCAGACGTATTATACCTGATTAATTTTTCCGGTCAACCTGCAACA
>CAVJHV010000102.1:0-7927 GCA_963649315.1 Treponemataceae bacterium
GGTTTTATAGGTTCTAACTTTATTCACTACCTTTTTAAAAATAATTTTCAGGGAAAAATTGTAAATCTCGACTGCCTTACTTACGCAGGAAATCGGGACAATTTGAAATCAATAGAAAAAAATAAAAATATAAATGGAAAAAAATATTTTTTTGAAAAGGTAAATATTTGTGACCGCCAGCGCCTGGAAAAAATTTTCAGAAAATACCAGATAGACACAGTCGTACATTTTGCAGCAGAAAGCCACGTAGACCGTTCCATTCAAAATCCTGAAAAATTTATAGAAACAAACATCACTGGCACATTCACACTTTTGGACGCAGCAAAAAATTACTGGGCTGCATTCCCTTCTTCTGAAAAAGAAGATTTCCTTTTCCATCATATTTCAACTGACGAAGTTTACGGGTCCCTTTCTTACACAGGCACTTTTACAGAAGAAAGCCCCCTTCGCCCATCCAGTCCTTACTCCGCTTCAAAAGCCGCAGCTGAAGAAATCCTGCTTTCGTATTTTTACACATACGGCATGCCCATTACCATTTCAAATTGCGGTAACAATTACGGCCCCTGTCAGTTCCCGGAAAAATTGATTCCCCTGATGATTACAAATATTTTGTCAAAAAAAGAATTGCCCCTTTACGGCAGCGGAAAAAATATCCGCGACTGGATTTACGTCGAAGATCACATAAGGGCAATTTGTAAAATTTTAAAAAATGGCAGACCAGGGCAAAAATACAATATTTCAGCCTCCCGGGAATTAAGCAACATTGATGTCCTTGAAAAAATAATTCAAGTGATAAGTAAAAAAACAAAAGAAGACAGCCATGAAATAAAAAAAAGAATTGTCTTTGTAAAAGACCGCCCCGGCCATGACTTTCGTTACTCAATGGACTCATCCAAAATCCAGAATGAACTTTCATGGCAGCCAAATTTTTCTTTTGAAGAAGGCCTTGAAAAAACAGTTGACTGGTACGTGGAAAATACAGACTGGACAAAGCGCCTTTTAAAAACTAAAAGCTAAAAATAAAAATCGGTATTAAAAAAAACAGCATCTAAAAAAGTGGCAGCCCAAAAAAAATAGACCTCGTAAAAAAGGGCCGTCTTAAAAAGAAAAAGGCAAAAAAAAATTGACCTCGGCGGGGTTCGAACTCGCCACCTGCTGCTTAGGAGGCAGCCGCTCTATCCATAATGAGCTACGAGGTCAGGAAATAAGCGGCCGCATTTTTTACAGCCGCCTGGTAAAAAAAATTATTTATCCTTTGCGCGTTCAACAAATGAACCGTCGCGTGTATCAATTACAATCTTTTCATCCTGGTTGATAAAGAGAGGAACTCTTACTTCCATGCCAGTGTCAAGAGTTGCAGGCTTCAATGACTTACCAGAAGTGTCGCCTTTAACTCCAGGTTCGCAGTAAGTAACAGTGCGGATTACCTGAACAGGAAGATTTACACCAACAGGCTTTCCTTCATAGAAAGTGATTGAAACATCATAGTCATCATCCGGAGAAAGGTAACCAGCGTTGTCCCCCAGGTCTTCCTTTGAAAGAACAACATCATCGTATGTTTCCTGATCCATAAAGTGGAAATCATCACCATCAAGGTAAGAAAGCTTTACCTTTTTTTCTACCAAATCAACTTCGTCAAATTTTTCGCCAGCATCAAGACCCAAATCCTGAGTACCGCCAGTTACAATATTCTTAACACGAAGCTTTGTTACAATACCTGCACGACCTGACTTCTGTCCAAGCATGCGCTGAACAATAAGAGGTGCTCCTTCGTACATAAATGCAGTTCCAACTCTAATTTCGTTTGTTGATAACATAATTTCACCCTTAAAAAATAGCGTTAAGTTTTCCTATTATATAAATATTTTTAAGTCTTTGCAACAATTGAGCTTTTTGCTTTTTTATTTTTTTGGAGAAAACTTTTTTAAGTACGGCTCTACGCGGCTCCGCTTCCGCTCCGTTATTTTTTTTGCCATGCAAAAAAAATAATCCCTTCGGGCCCGCTACGATCCGACTAGTGTTTTTTTTCATTCCCAATTTTCTATTCAAAAAAGATTTTCTTTTTTTTCTTCCTTAATTTCCCTGTCGTGAATCCTTCTTGCCATATACAAAAAAGGCGTGTCCAGCAAAGAAGTAAAAATATAAATCACATAACTTGAAATCAAAATGCTTACAAAAGTTTTTAAATTATAACTGCCTGCAAAAGCAATGCTTGTAAAAACAATTACGTTAATCAACTGTGAAATTAAAGTGGCAGCATTATTCCTTAGCCACAAAAATTTTTTTGAATCCCCAGACTTGTCTGTTGTTGCGTTCCAGATTTTGTGGTAAATCCACACATCAAAAAATTCGCTTACAAAATAACCAATCAAACTGGCAACCATAATGCGGGGGGTAAAAGAAAAAATTTTTCTTATCATTGGGGAAGCAAAATCATTTTCGCTTGGAATGTACAGCTGCCAGGTAAGAGACAAAAGTAAAAAAAGAAGAGTGCTTGTTATGCCAATCCATACACCCTTGTTGGCATATTTTTTTCCGTATATTTCAGAAAGAATATCTGTTGTTAAAAAACTGGAAGCGAAAAGGGCATTGCCCAAAGTCTGCTCCATTCCAAAAGCCCTTACTAAAATTAAAACTTCTATGTTTGCGGTAATTGTTTCTAAAACCAGCCACGCGTAAAGACCTGACTTTTTAAAAATCTTATACATCAAAAGCACAAAAGTAAAACAAAGAAAAACCGAAAATATAATCAACAATTCATTTTGAAAAATCATAGATGCTCCTAAAAAATCTGGTCTGACAGCCATTTTTCTGTTTATCAAATTTGATAAATCCTTTAAGACTTAATTTCTTTTGCCAGCTTGTATTTGTTTTCAAGCTGCTTTTTTCTCTTTTCCAATTTCTTTTTTACCTTTGACCTGATAATCTGATCTTGATCCAAATGTTTTATCTGGTTAACCGCAATGCCACCCAGACCCACAGCGGTAGGAATGCCACCAGGGTAGCGCAGCCAGTGACTGGCAATAAAAACATTGCGCAGTTTTTTTACATCCACTGGTAAAAATGCGTTGCGGTTTGTTGCTGTTGTAATAAAACGCATGTAGGCACCATAATAGCAGTTGTTCATTCTGTAGTAAGTGTAAGGTGTCCAGACATCAATTATTCTTAATTTGCCACTGCATTCAGGAAATCTTTCTTCTATGCGTAAAAGAATTTCATTTGCAACTTCATACTTTTTTTTCTTATACAAAAGCGGCTGCTGTCTTAATTTTTTCCAGTAATCAAAATCCTGAACATATTGAACTATGCTCACTTGCAGAACAGTCTGCCCCTTTGGCGCAATAAAATCACCATAGGCCCGGTAATTTTTTACACATATTCTTTCATAATTTTCTTTTGCAACAGAAAGCGGCCTGCATGAAAAAGTCAGCTGATCCACTTCCTTTAGTTCACCTTCCAGGGCAAAGGCCACTTGGAAAGAAGTATAAATTACGCTTTTACATTTTCCATGTTTTATTTTGCGGATTGAACGGGGAGCATATTTCCTTCTTAAAAGAGTTCCAAAGGTATAGAAAATGTCGCATGCGCAAATAACATAATCTGCTTCTACAAAAGTTTCATCAACTAAAAGAATGCCTTCTGCATTCCTTGTCATGATTTTCCTGATTTTGTAGTAGTCAATGGCTTTTCTGTTAAAGACTTCCTTATCAATTGAAAATCTGTTTTTTGACAAAACAATTTTGCTGACAGGCAGGCCTAAAAAGAGTTTTCCACCTTCTTTCTTAAAGGTTTCAACCATTCTGTCAACAACCCCTTTTGAACCGCCTTCGGGAATGTCCCCGTTGTTTGCCACAAAAATTGAATATGAAAGAACCAGCCAGTAAGATTCGTAATCCTTGCACATAAAATCCGTAAAAAGTTTTTGCAAAAGCGGATGCTTAAAATTTTTCGCCATGCTTTCTGCGTTTTTAAAAACATATTCAAAAACAGAAGTCAAAAGTTGCGTGCGCGGAATGTAAGTGTTAAAATCGTTAAAGGCATTTTTTACCTGGGTAAAATTTTCATAAGGTTCCTGAATTTTGCTTGCCAGGCGTGTGTAGTCAATAAAGCGCAAAATTTCTTTTTCATCTTCCGGGCTTAATTCAAGCATTTCTTTTTTTGTGCGCTCAATGTCACGCCAGAGGGTAACAGTCTGCCCGTTTAATTCGCAGGAAAGAAAAGACTCTCTTTTTATAAATTTTGTCTGGTCAGTTAAAGCACCAACTTCTTTCCAGATTTTATATTGCATGGAATCTTTTAAAGTTCCAGTCATCCAGTGAATGCAGTTGTCAATTGTGTAGGGACCTCTCTTCCATGCAGAGCAGCAACCGCCGGCTTCAAGATTTTTTTCGTAAATTTCAACATCGTATCCGGCCCTTGCAGCGTAAATGCCAGCGCTTAAACCTGCAATGCCTGCTCCAACAATTACTACTTTCTTTTTCATGCCCTTATAATGCAATAATTTTGGGATTTTTTAAATAGGGAGCCTCTAAAAATTGCAATTTTAGAGGCAACTATGAAAATAGTAAATTTTACTTCTCCTTTGTGTGGGCTTAAAAAAATGCAAATTTTAAACCTGCCCTTTACTTGACCTAAAAGGCAAAATAATAAGATAATTATTTTATGAAAAGCGAAAAAAGAAAAGCTCAGCGTTTTGCCGAAGCAGGAAAAGTTAGTGCAGCAGACATTTGTGCAATTCCTGGAGTTTTAGATGACATCAGTTTGACAGGTTGCAAGGTTCACTTTTCTGTTCCCGTAAGTCTAGACTTTGAAAACGATTACATTCTTGAAGTCCTTTTTGCAAAAAAAATTCCTTCTTTTAAGCTCCAGCTGCTTTGCCACCCGGTATGGCTTAAAGAAAATGAAAATGTTACAGAAATCGGTTTTTCCATTTTAACCAGCCCTTCCACTCCGGAACTGAATTCTTACATAAAAACATTGAGTGACCAGGCAGCTGCCGGCAGTGAAATTGAAGCAATGTTTAAAGATGGTACCACTTCTTTCATAAGAGACGATTCCTGATTTCCCTGGCAAAATCAAATTTCAGGCAAAAAAATCAATAAGCAAAAGAGAAAAATATGGCAGTAAAAATCACCAGGTTAAAAGGTTGCGCTTTTCTTTCTTTTCCAAAGATGTCAGCCATGCTGCTTTCAGAAATGCAGGAAAGATTTTCTTTTAACACAAAAAATGTAAAATATTTTGCAGACATTCTTTACTTTGAAGATTATTCTTTTGAAGACGGAGGCGTCTCTTTCGAAGAATCAGTTTCATCTTCAACAAAAGGCTACACCTCTTTCGAAGCCCCAGCTTCATCTTCAACAAAAGGCGCCACCTCTTTCGAAGCAGCCTTCCCATCTCCCCAGAAGCCCAGCTACCAAAAAAATCCCTACTGGGCAAAGTGCACCTTCGCCAGTCCTTACATTTTAAAATTCGATTCCATAGGTGAAGCTGCCGGCGAATTAAAGAAGATCCAGCGGTCATGGGCTCCGTATTTTTTTACATGCTTTCGCCGTGGCCTCTTGATTCAGGAAAAACTGCCTTACGTAAATTTAAAAAACAGAAATTTTCCTTTTGAATATCCAGACGGTCCCATCGGAATCTACACCTTGCTGGACGAAAAAACTATTTTGTTTTCGCCAAAAACTTTTTCATCCCTGCCTGCCGGTAACATTTGCTTTAACGAAGACCACGTAAATCCTCCCAGTCGTGCCTATTTAAAAATCCAGGAAAGCCTTGCCCAGGCCCACCACTATTTTAAAGTGCCATACCCTGACCAGACCAGTCGCTCTTTTGAAGCAGGCGCTTGTCCCGGCGGCTGGACATGGGTTTTGGTAAACCTGGGATCAAAAGTCTTTGCCGTTGACCGTGCCCCTCTGGCGGACAGCCTTATGCAAAATTCCAAAGTAACATTTCTGGCCCACGACGCCTTTACACTTACGCCAGAAGAAGTAGGGGAATGTGACTGGGTTTTTTCAGACGTAATTTGTTACCCGGACCGCCTTTACGAATGGTGCTGCAAGTGGCTTGAAAGCGGTAAAACAAAAAAAATGATTTGCACAATAAAAATGCAGGGAAAAATTGACTGGTCCCTGGTAGAAAAATTCGCTTCCATTCCAGACAGCTTGGTCCTGCATTTAAATTACAACAAGCATGAACTTACATGGATCCATGTTGGAAAATAAATTTTAAGGATGTTCTAAAAATAAAAAAAATCGGAATAAAAAAAATCGGATTAAAAAAATAAAAAAAACAGTCCGGCAGTAAAAAACTTTTACATGTCGGACTAACGCACACCAAAATTGTTTCTGTAAAAATCGAGGCTAGTTTGTCTGGCCAAGCTTTTTACATTCTTCAAGTCCCTCTGCATCCGGGGTTAAATTGCACATAAGCCCCTGGCCGTTTACGACAGTCGCACCGGCTTTAGTCAGGCGGTCAGCCCAATCTCTCAGCCACTGGCCGTCACCCCAATCGTAGGAACCAAAAATGGCAACTCTTTTTCCATTCAGACTGCCTTCAATTTTGTTATAAAAATCTTCAACGCTGTCCTCAAGAACTTCATCTCCCATAGCAGGGCTGCCCAAAAAAATCAAATCGGCTGAAAGAACTTCTGCTTCATCAGCCCCGTCAGCAGTCGCAGAATAAACTTCCGCCCCGCTTGCTTTTGCACCTTCTATAATCGCATTTGCCATTGCTTCCGTGTTGCCAGTCGTGCTTGCATAAACAATTGCCTTTTTCATTTTTGTCCTCCGCAAAAAAAGAAGTGAAAGCCTGTGGTAAACTTTTGTGGCTGTGTAAGGAGAATACAGCACAGGCTTCCACTTTTATTCAGGTTAAACAGGTTAGTTATTGCTAACTCTGTAGTTAACATACGCTAACTTTAAAAAAGTGTCAATGCCTTTTTAAATTTTTTTTTCTTTTGGAGTAGAACTTATTTAATGAGCCGCGGAAGGCCTGTTAAAGGCAGGCGGCATGCTGCCCTAAAAAAAAATTAATTTTTCCAGCCGGTGTATTTTTCACATTCAAGAATTTTTTTTGCATTTTCAATCCGGTCTGCACCTGGAGATGGGGTGTCTTTGAGGGGGTATCCAATGCCTAGATCTTTGTATTTTGCAGCTCCCAGACTGTGGTAGGGGAGTATTTCTACACGTTCAACGTTGCCCAGACTGCGGATAAAGTCGCGGGTTTGTGCAAGGTAGTCGTCATTGTCTGTGATGCCCGGTGTTAAAACGTGGCGGATCCAGATGGGCTTTTTGATTTGGTCCAGATAGCGGAACATCTGGATTATGTTTTTGCCTGTGTGGCCGGTGAGTTTTATGTGCTCTTCTTCATTTATGTGCTTTATGTCCATCAAAAGAAGGTCTGTTACCTGCATGAGCTTTTGGAATTTTTCAAACCAGGGTCCTTGGTCTGTAAATGGTGCCCCAGATGTGTCTATGCATGTGTTGATATTTTTTTCTTTTGCCAGACTGAAAAGTTCTGTTAAAAAATCCACTTGCATCAGGGGTTCTCCGCCTGAAACTGTTATGCCGCCTTTTTTGCCCCAGTATGAACGGCAGCTGAGGGCTTCTTTTAAAACGTCACTGGCTTCGTAGATTTTGCCTTTTTGCATGTCCCATGTGTCCGGGTTGTGGCAGAAAAGACACCGCAGGGGGCAGCCGCTTAAAAATACTATAAATCGTGACCCCGGACCGTCAACGCAGCCGAAGCTTTCAAATTGATGTATGTAGCCTTTCATTTTTTTCTCCTGTGTGTGGGGTGGTGGTTACGAAATGCGTCATTCGTAACGCAAGCAGCCCTGTTTACGAAAAGCGTCTTTCGTAACGCGAGCGGCCTTGTTTACGAAAAGCGCCTTTCGTAACGCGAGCGGCCTTGTTTACGAAATGCGTCA
>CAVJHV010000103.1:0-7898 GCA_963649315.1 Treponemataceae bacterium
CGCCAAAAACCATGTAATATTGCATAATTTGATTTCTTGTAAAAATCAGATTATTTGCTTTTACGTATTCTTCGCATTCTTTTAGCGAAAAGGGTTGAAGATTTATTTGTTCTGTAAGTCTGTTGTACAATCCGCCTTTATTGTGTACGACTTTGGAGAGCATCCAGGATGTTGCAGAAGCACAAACAATGAGAATTATATCTTTTCTGGCAGAAGCAAAGGCATTCCAGAAATTTTCGAGGGCAATCATAAGATCGCACTTTGGGGTATCCATCCAGGAAAGTTCATCTATGAATATGATTTTTTTTGGGTCATTGGATTTACGGATCAGATCTTTTAAGCCTTCAAATGCTTCGAGCCAGTTTTCGGGTTTTCTTTTAAATTTATAACCTGAATCTTTGAGAGAGGTGCAGAATGCAAAAAGCTGGTCTTTGAGTCCTCCATTGGAAAGACCTGCATGCTGGAATGTAAATTTGTAGTTATAACTTTCACGAATAAGAAATGTTTTTCCTACACGACGTCTTCCGTAAATGGCAAGAAAATGAGATTTGTCATCTGAATAAATATTTTTGAGACGTTTTAATTCTTCTTGTCGTCCTATAATCATATAAAAATGCCTTATAACTTACTTAAAGTGATTAAAAATCGTAGATTAAGTAAATTATAAGGGGATATTTTGTAAATTGCAAGATTTGTGTTGCCCGCCTGCGCTACACGTCCTAATTACTCCCCATACGTTGGTGCTTCTTGTGCAACCATAAGGTAACTTTCAGTCTGAGCATTCCAGTTGTATGCTTTTTCCTTATAGCTTTCTTCAAAGTCTGCTACGTTGTCGGTCCACATTTCACACTGGCTGATTACTGTCTTAAGTGCATCTTCCTGGCCTTCCGGCGGATATTTGTATTTTTTCAGAAGTTTTTTTACAATCATCCTCATTTTGGCGCGGGCGGATTCTTTTTTCTGCCAGTCTATGGTCTTGTTTTTGCGGAGGGTTTCTGTCAGTTCTTTTGTAAGGGCCACAAGGTCTTCGTTGGAATAAAAATCTTTTACGGCTTCTGGTTTTGTAAGGGCGTCGTAAAATGCAAGTTCTTCATCACTTAAGCCAAGTTTATTTCCTTCTGCACTAGCAGCGGCCATTTCTTTGGCAAGATTAATCATTTCCTGGATTACTTCTTCGTTTGTAAGCATTCCATTTAAATACCTGTTCAAAGTCTGCTGTACAAGTTCGCTGAATTTTTGAGATTTTACCAGATTTGTACGCCTGTAAACTTTTACCTGTTCTGCAATCAGTTTTTTGAGCATTTCTACGGCAAGGTTTTTATTTTTCATTCTGGCAATATCAGCGAGGAACTTGGAATCAAAAAGATTGAACTCTTCGCCAACGTCGCTAAAAAGGTTTATAACGCCGTCAGATTTTATTGACTGCTTTAAAAGTTCGTTGATTCTGTCATTGATTTCTTTAAGAGAAAACTTTTTTCCGCTTCCGCCGTTCATAAGGCGCATAACCAGCACTCTTACCGACTCAAAAAATGCTGCTTCAAGGCGCATATTTTGTTTTACCATGGAAGAACAAAGGGAAAGTGACTGTTTGAGCATAAGGGCTTCTTTTACGAAAGCTTGTTTTTCTTCTTCTTTTGCCGGAGCCATAATAAAGTTTACGGCACCGCTGATTGTCATACCGCGCTCAAGGTCTGTTCCTTCGTAAAAGGGGGTGTAATTGTAACCGAAGAAAAGATTTCGGCAGATTTCCAGTTTTTCCTGAAACTTAGGGAAAGCACGTTTTGCAACATCCATTTCGCCGTAATTATCCCGATCGCGGACTGTGTAATCGTTCATGGCCTGCTTTAAGGCACTGGCAATTCCAACGTAATCAACTACAAGACCGCCTTCCTTATCTTTAAAAACCCGGTTTACGCGTGCAATTGCCTGCATCAGGTTGTAGCCTTCCATGGGTTTGTAAACATACATTGTTGCAAGGGACGGAACATCAAAACCTGTAAGCCACATATCAACAACAATGGCAATTTTTAAAGGACTTTTATCATCCTTAAAGCGGGTGGCAAGTTCCGTTTTATGAGTTTTATTTCCGATAACTGCCCGCCATTCTTCCGGATCCTTGTTGCTTTCTGTCATTACAACTGCAACTCTGGCATCATCGCCTGCAACTTTGATTTTCTTTGAACCCATACTAACTTCTGATGTAGTTCCAGCCCAGTCCGGCCTAAGTTCCAGAATGCGCTTATAAATCTTCATTGCGATTGAACGGCTGTAGGCAACAATCATTGCTTTTCCGGTGTAGAGATATTGGCGCTCATTTTCGTAATGATTCAAAATGTCATCTACAAGGGAATTGATTGTTTTTTCGTTACCAAGAATTGCTTCCATCTGTCCAAGTTCGTGCTTGCTTTTTTCGATTACTTCTTCGTCAGCATTCTGGGCTAGGAAGTTGTATTCTTCATCAATCTGCTGGAGGACTTTATCGTCCAGTTTAAGTTTGATTACGCGGCTTTCGTAATAAACAGGTCGGGTTGCTCCATCTAGAACCGCCTGGGTCATATCGTAAATGGAAATGTAGTTGCCAAAAACTTCCGTTGTGCTGCGGTCTTCGCGGCTGATTGGAGTGCCTGTAAAACCGATGTAGCTGGCGTTTGGAAGAGAATCCCGGATAATTCGTGCAGTACCGATTGTGCGGCGGGCAATTAGATTTCCTTTTTCGTCCTTTGTAGTTTTGATTTTTTCGGTAAGCCCATACTGCCCGCGGTGGGCTTCATCTGCCATAACGATGATATTTTTGCGTTCGCTTAAAGGCTCATCCCCTTCTTCAAATTTCTGCATGGTCGTAAAAATGATTCCGTTGGCTTTACGGCCTTCCAAAAGTTTTTTAAGATGTTCGCGGCTTTGAGCCTGAACTGGTTCCTGGCGCAGAAAATCCTTACAGTTAGCAAACTGACTGTAAAGCTGATTATCCAAATCATTCCGGTCGGTGATTACAACAATGGTCGGTGAATCAATAGCCTGCTGCAAAAGGTGAGCATAGAAAACCATGGAAAGAGATTTTCCGGACCCTTGAGTATGCCAGAAAACCCCGATTTTTCCGTCCCCGTTTACTGCAATTTTCGTTCGTTCAACTGCAGTGCGTACCCCAAAATACTGATGGTAGCCCGCAAGAATCTTAAAGGAATTAACGCCGTCATTATTAAAGCAGATAAAATTTTTGATGATGTCCAAGAGCCGTTCTTTCTGGAAAATGCCTTCAAAAAAAGTAGTAAAATCCGCAAAAGTCTGGGATTCTATATTTCCGTCTTTAGTCTTCCATTCCATAAAACGGTCTTCACCGGAAGTAATGGTTCCCGCTTTGGAAGTAAGCTGATCCGACATAACGCAGATACAGTTGTAAATAAACATTGAAGGAATTTCCTGCATGTAGTTACGGATTTGAGAATAAGCCTCACTTACATCAGTTTCTTCCCGCGACGGAGATTTAAGTTCAAAAAGACAGACAGGAAGTCCGTTCAAAAACAAAAGAATGTCCGGCCGCTTGTTGGAGTTTTCGATAAAAGTCCACTGATTTGCAATAATAAAGGAGTTGTTGTTTATGTTATCGTAATCCGCCAGATAGATGATGTCAGCTTTTGTTTCGCCGTTTGCAGAATAGGAAACTTCAATGCCATTCTGAAGGTAGTCCATAAAAAGCGCATTTTTCTTTTTAAGTTCATCATTTTCAAAGTGGCGGAGTTTTAACAGTGCTTCGTTTATTGCCGCCGGAGCCGCCTTAGGATTTATGCGACGTAGCGACTCTTCAAGAACAGAATCGTAAAGCGGAGAATAAAAGTCCCGCTCAATATCAGGCCCATAAACATGAACCCAGCCCATATTCTGAAAAAGTTCAATTAAAGCGTTTTCGTATGAAACTTCGGTGTATGATGACATAAATTACTCCCCTTTTTTTATAATCCACTTTCCGCCTTTAGCACCGCCGTTTCGTTCAATAACATTCAGCACTTTAAGCTTTTCAATGTGTTTCTGGACAGCGCTCGGATTTATCTGCAAGGCTTCGCAAAGTTCTTTTCTTGAAACAGAAGGATTTTCTTTTATCAGTTCCAGAACTTTCTGTGCAGTTTCTGACCACTTTTTCTGACCACCTGATTTTTTCTGACCACCTTCTGTAATTTCAGTGTCCATATCAGCGTCCATAGATTTTTTGTAATCTTCTATCTGCTGTTTTAAGTTTTCCTTGTGGTGATTGAACATAAAATCAATGAACTGTGCAGAATCATTTTTTTCCTGACTTTCAGCAAGGCTCTGAATGTATTCAGCCCGGCTTTCCTTTTTTACGATTGAAGGAATAATTCCTGCTTCATACTGAATCATGTTCATAACAAGGCGGCTCATTCTGCCGTTGCCATCTGCCCATGGATGAATATTTACAAGACGGTAATGTGCTTCAAAACTTAATTCATAGGAAGCGTTGATATCCGCATTTGACTTGCTGATAATTTTAACTCGCTCTTCGTTCAGCCAGTCACAAAATTGCTGCAACCTTTCCGGAACTTTCTGCCAGGCAAGATAACTTTTTCCGCCACGACCGGCACTTACATTTACAAGCCGCAGTTCACCTTTTGCAGAAGAAAATTCCCCTAAAATATTTTTATAAAGTGAACCAGTGTTTGCCATTACAAGGGCTGAAAGCTTGCACAAAAGTTCAACAGTAATTTTTTCATGATTTTTTGCGTATTTAAAACTCTGCTCATAAGCTTTTTTCAAATCCAGATTCATCAGCTGTTCGGCCATAGGCTTATTTGCACTGATTCCTTCATCAAACAAAAGTTGATTTTCAATTTCTGTAACAGTAGAACCTTCAATCGCAGTTGAGTGCGTAATAATTGAATACAGATAGAATTTGTCGTAATCCAGCTGTTGATTAATTCCAAGAGAAAGATACTCGTTTATTACAGAAAGAAAATCGCTTTGCATTTTATTTCCTATTCATTATAAATCACTTTTCCCAAACAAAAAATCATAATAAGAATGCCTTCTATCTGATATTTCTGCATATATATGCGGAAATATCAGGTTCTGGAAAATACAACGCGTGATATGCACAATTTTTTAATTTTTTTGTGCATGACAGAAAGTTGTGCACAAGGTAAAATCCTTTTCATGCAAATCTTTTGCCCTAATCAACAAATATTATGATTTTTGTTGATTATAATCGAAAAATATTATAATTTTTGTTGATTTGCGGAGAAAAAACTTCCTATTACACTTTTTTTTACAAAAGCCGTCGTAGGAATATTTTTTTCGTAGTAAGTTTCGATTGTAAATTTTTTTAAAGTTTCAAAATCAGAATTTAAAGTCCGGTAGCGTTTTAAAAGAGCCTTAAAATCTTTATCAAATTCAGGAATCGACTTGTAATTAATCTTCTTCCTCCTGATAAGCCCTTACAGAAGTTTCAGGAGTTCTGTAGAAAACAGATTCATAATCAAGGACTTCCCTGTCTTTTGCACCAATCCATGGAATATCTTTGTGCGAAAGATTAGAAAGTTCCTTAGCACTTTTTGAAGCATGCTTTTCCAATTCACAATCAATAAATTCCAGTTCTTTGGCAGAAAGCAAGTCTAAATCTGGTTCCACTAGCGGAAGATACTTTGTCATATCGTGCTGGAAATATTTTGTTTTAAGTTCTTCAATCTGACCGTCATTTTCCATCTGTTTTACAAGCTTTGCAAAATCCACAGGAGTAGGTCCAAAGTTGTTTTTAATATAAGAAAGACCCATTAGCTGCTTTTCATAAAGCTCATAAAAATCAAAATCCATAAAATACAGAAGTTTATAAATTACCGTCTGTCCAACATTCGGTTTAGCTCCCACTTTTGTAAGAATATAAAGAAAAACCTGCTTGAATTTTTCAATATTATTTTCCGGAATGCTTATGCGGATATCAGTCTGTTCCACCTCAGAATTACTTTTTTGAATATCATACTCCGGCTCAGAAGGCATAGTGTTATCTATAAGGCAAGAATAAGAAACATCAAAAATCCTTGCAGCCTTGCGTATAACTTCCAGTGGCATTTCAATAGCTCCGGACTCGTATTTTATATAAGTCTGCCGGCTGACATTCAGTTTTTCTGCCAGTTCTTCCTGAGAAAAAGATTTTTCTTCCCTAAGTTTTTTCAGAGTAGTTATCATGCCTTTAATATAGATATGAAGTTATAAAATGTCAAGTTTAAAATACAGCAGTATGTAAAGATTGCATTACATTAAATTGAGATTTGTGCAATCTTAAGGAGGGGAAGCGATGTTTTGTCTTCCGAAAAAAATTATTCCCCAGCCTGTTCCAAAACCATGTCGTAAACATTTTGAGTAACAAAAAATCCATTAGCAATAAAACTATCCATAAGAGGCTTTACAGATTCTATAAGTTTGAGTTTCTTTGCTTTTATCAAAACTCCAAGACTTCCAGTAACAGTTAGTCCAAGATATTTTGCAGTTTTCTTTGCAGCATTATCATCAAGAATAACAAGATCAGCCTTCGGCTCTTCCTGTGCAAGAATCATAACTTCTACTTCACCATCATGAAGCTTTGCCTGATACATTTTCTTTTGCAGAGGATTTTTTATTGATTCTATCTTTATCCAGTCAAAATTATTTTTAAGATTCTGGCACGCCGAATCAGCTTTAGCCGTAACTTCATCATAAACTGCACGAGGAATTACAATCTCTCCATAAATCGCTTTAAAAAGTCCAAGCTGATTTATACTACTGAATAAAATAAGAGGTGTTGAATTTACAATTACTCTACGCATTATTTAATTCATCCAGAAATTCTTCTTTGTTATCAAAATGAAAAACCGAAATCCCCTTTTTACCAAGATATTTCATAAAATCTTCTTCATTCATTCCGGCAATCTGGGCACAATAACCAATAGAAATTCCCCGGTTTTGATAATAATCAACCGCCAGCAATTTACGGGCATAATCAAGAGTTTCTTCAGATGTCATATGAGTGTCATACATAACAGCAGTCGGTATTTCCACAGATATTTGTTGATAATCCATAATCTGCCTCCAACTAAAATATAGCACGTAAAAAAGCAAAAAAAAAGCCACAGATAATACAAGTGGGGAAAGCGACGTTTTGTCTTCCGAAAAAAATGCAGGAGGGGGAAGTCTCCCCCTGCGGCCGCACTTCGTTGCGTCCTACCCCCTCTGCGGGCCTCAAACGCCGGCCCGCAACGCCTGGCTTAGTTTACTTTCAGGTCGCCGGACATTAGTTTTGGTAAAAGGGTGTCTCGGAGCTCTGAAAGTTTTCTATTTTCTATTCTTCTCAAAATTATTTCATCAATTAATGACTTCATAATTGGACTAATTTTTGACATATTTTTTTCATCTGGAATAACAACTTCGGCTTTATCAAGTTCTTCACGCTTAATGTGTCCCATAGTTGTCGCTTTATCTGCTGCTAAGAAAATAAAGCGGTCCAAATGGTGTTTTGTCCACAAATAGTAGAACCATTTGTCATATTTATTTGATGTTACTTTGAACAAGTGCTGATTTAAACCACCTTTTCCACCACCCCAAATATCGACTAATAGACTTCCTGACCATGAAAAAATTACATCTCCGTCATCTACAAGGTAATCATTTTTGATTAATGAGGGCGAACATAATTCTGAAGAATCATCAAAAGAACCTTGTCTCAATTCTTTAATTTTCAAAACTGGTAAACCTTCTTCGTATTCAAGAGGTCTGAACTTTTGCATTGCTAAGCCGTTAAGGTACTCTGCAATCTCCGACAGTTTTCCCATTTTCCACCCTGCCGGCATTTTTCCGCCGAAGGGGGCAAAATCTACAAACCAGCTTTTAAAAAGGGCCTGGGCCTGCTGTTCAAGGTTGGC
>CAVJHV010000104.1:0-7848 GCA_963649315.1 Treponemataceae bacterium
TTTGAACAGACAATAACTGCTGTAGATTCATCAAATTTTTCTAACATTTTCCTGCAGACATTTCTTAAATCTTCAGCTTTTGTTTCAAGGCGCCACTTGTCCCGCTTTTTAAAATAAGAGTTTGTAATTCCTTCAATAAAATATGAAATATCAGACTTAGCTTTTTCCATAGGGGGAATCTTTTTAAAAACACATGACCAGATATAAATAAGTGCTTGAAAAATTTCATCTTGCGACAAAAGTTTTTCTGAATACTCTTTCAAACATTCTTTGTAAATTTCAAGTGAAGCAAAAGGATTTGGATCCCTGTAAGTAACAAAGCCAAAACCACTGAAAATAGAAGCTCCAAGGAAAAGACCATAAGCTCCACCTTCCATACGAATTTTTTTCCAGAGAGGCCCCCGTTCCATGCACAAAGCAAAAATCTGGGCAAAATTATATTCTTTATCCCTGGAGTGTGGCGAAGGAATGCGAATGCTTGAGTAAGCGACAGAACCTGGAATTATCAAAGTTTCCTTTACATTAAAAGAGTCTTTTTTCTGGCAGGCATTTTTTTCTTTTGCCTTTTTACCGTCCAGTTCGATCAGTTTATAAAAATCCTCATAAGGCTGATTTAAGGCTTCCTTAAAAGGCACAAGATTTAAATCAGAAATAAATTGCGGCAGGCAGGACTTTACTTCTTTTAAACTGCCACCATCTGCAACACATGTAAAATAAGAACCAGAAGAAATAATTTTTTTGTAAACACGCAAAAAATCAGCAGAAAGTTTTTTTATGGAAACTTTCAGACTTTTTGAAAGATTTACGAAAGCAGTATAACCTTCTTTAAGTTCGTCAATAAGGCCCACCTTTGAAATATAGGCCCTGTTTCTAGTGCTGGCAATTTCCAGAGGTTCATCAAACAAGGCAAGTTTTGTATAGTCACCTGCCCGCTTAAGAAGCTGCTTAATTCTTTTGTAATCAGAAAAATCAGTATTTAAAAGGCAATCTTTTAAAATTCCCAGAATGATTTTAAAATCTTCCTTATTGCACTTAAACTCAAGTTTTAAAACATCCCTGTTAAAAATATTTTTGTAAGAAAAACTTTTCCTGTCTTTTTCCGGACCAGCAGAAGTTTCAAGTCCAAGAAAAAATCCCTGGCTGTAACGATGAATCAAACGCTCGCCTTCTTCCCAGCTGGTCCCCTTCCAGCCTATTTCCGCCAGCAAAGGAGTCAAAAGGCTTGCAATTTTGTAATCTTCCACAGGCAAAATATCTATAGGAAATAAAATGGAAAAATAAATAAAAGGATTTTCAGGTATTTCATTGTAAATAAAAGGAAGATCAGAAATCTTTTCATGCTTCACATTCATTTTTACAGACTTCCGCCTTAAATTTTTCAAATCAGTTTTTGGAAGTAATCTGTCTGCTTCCTGACTTTCATTTTTATTTTGAAGGGCAGACATGGCCTGCAATTTTTCAAGAAGCTCTTTTTTTGTATAGATTTTCCTTTCCTGAATCAGCGTCTTTTGTAAAAATTTTTCCCTTTGTTCAGGATATTCACCAGAAGGCTTACAGACAATCACAGAGACTTTTTTATTGTCAAGAAAATATTTTTTTATAAGGCCCGGCAAAAAGTATGGATCTTCCTCTGCCTTTTTATAAACTTTTTCACGGACTTCATCCATGTAAAATTCCGCATAAGGTTCATCTGCATAATAACTTCCCCGAATGGAACTATACATATAAGTAAGCCCCGGCTGGCAATCAGAAGCTTTAGAAGATTTTATTAAATTTCTTAATTCCCTTGTAACATCACTAACAAACTGCGGATCAAAAGTTCCTTCAGAAAGAGAGGTAAGAATTTTAAAAACCTCCTTCTCCATTTTTTTAGCCTGACTGGCAGCAAGATCTGTAAGACCAATTGTAAAAGACGGATTGTACAAAAAGGCAACAAGCCCCTGCTGGCAGTCAAGTTCACAGCCTAAAGTATCGTGGAAAAACTTTTTTAAAGGACTTGTATCCCGCAGGAAAAAAATTGCCCTAAGCAAAAAAAGTTCAGACCGCACTTTCAGATAATCTTTTTTGTCACAATCAATTAACCAAGTTAAATACAAAGAAGCATCTTTTTCAGGATCGCCATTTTCCTTAAGGGCAGGCAGGCTGATTTTTTTGTAAGGCAGAGGATTTATTTCTTTTGCAGTCCAGTCAAAAGGAATTTCTTTTCCGTAATCACTGATTTTTGAAAGAAAATTTTCTTCTATGAAGTCCAGCTGTTTTTTTGTATCGATATTTCCGTAAAGATAAAGGAAGCAGTTTCTTGTAGAATAATGCTCTTTGTAAAAATTAAGATATTCCTGGTAAGTCAAAGTGGCAATTTCCAAAGGGTCCCCGCCTGAATCAAATTCATAAGGGCAGCCTTTATAGACGGATTTAAAAATTTCTTTTCGAAGAATTGAAATGGAAGAAGAATAGTCGCTGCTCATTTCGTTAAAGACAACACCCTGAAAAGAATAATTTCCATCTTTGTCAACTTCAATTCTTTTTCCCTCCTGCAAAAAAGATTCTTCTCTTAAAAGAGGAAAAAAAACTGCATCCCCATAAATTTTCATCAAATTAAAATAATCCTGGGAAATAAAAGAAGCCGCCGGATAGATTGTGTGATCCTTACTTGTCATGGCATTCAAAAAAGTAGACATCAATCTTTTTCTCATCGCAATAAAAGGATCTTTCAGGGGAAAATTTTTAGAACCACAAAGAGTCGTATGTTCAACAATGTGGGCTATTCCCTTAGAATTTTCCGGAGGAGTTTTAAAAGAAAAGGCAAACATATTTTCTTCGTCTTTATTCAAAAGATGAAAAACTTTCAGGCCGCTTTTTTCGTGCAAAAGATAAATGCCACTTGAAGAAATTTCATCCAGTTTTCTTACATCCAGGACTTTAAAACCCTTATAGATTTGCCCCTTTTTCATATATAGACCTCACCATCATCTCGATTCAAAATTCTCAACTCACCATTTTCCCAAGCCCGCCTGAGGGAAGAAAAAAATTCTGATGTTACCCTTTCACTTTCGCTTTTACTTAAAGAAGTTAAAAGACTTTCCTCTTCAAGAACAAGATCGCCCCTGGTTTTGGAAATATTGGAAAATATTTTGTTTCTAAAATCTTCGTTTTTACCCTTTACAAGAACTGCAATATCTTTAGAATCCATTGCCTGCAATTTTTTTTGCAAATAGCGGTCGTCCGAATTTAAAACATCGTCTTCTGTAAAAAGCCTCTTTCTTAAATCCTCCCCAAGATTCGGATCCCCAGCAGCTAAAGTTTTTATAAGAGAAGATTCCTGGGCAGGATCCATGCGGCGTAAAATTTCTGCAAGAATGGATTTTCCGTCCAGACTTTGAGACTGCTCCGTATTTTGCGCCTGGAATTTTTTTTCAATAGTCCTAGCAATTTCTTTTATGACTTCCGGAGCAACAGGCTTCATTTTTGCCAGTCGAAGAACAACTTCCTTTTTGTCATCATCATCCATTTTGTTTATGACAGAAGCAGCCTGTTTGGCATTCAGCTGCGAAAGAACCAAAGCCTTTACCTGAGAGCCTTCACCGGAAAGCAAAAGATTTATGCGGTCACTGTCAGCCTCCGAAAGAAAATCAAAAGGCTTACCATCAGGAAAAGCAACAGATTTATTTAAAAGTTCTTCAGCCTTTTTTGAACCATAAGCCTTTGTAAGAATATTTCGGGCAGTATCAATTCCCCCGCCCTCTTTAGCCTTTTCCATCAAAGACTTAAATTCTTCTATAACCTCCGCCGCCTCTTCATCACTTACGTAAGAAATACCAGCAATTTCAGGAATAATTTTATCCGTCTGTTCAGCAGTCAAATGAGGCAAAATTTTCGCAGCCTCATCCACACCAATCACAACTAAAAATTTTGCAACTCTGCGGTAAATAGATTCTTTCTTGGGGCTTTCCTCTTTGGGAACTTTTATAAGCTTTTGCTGAAAGTCAACACTGGAAGTTTCTTTAGCCTTATCCTTTAAAATTTCACCAATTTCCCTGTTCACATTTTTAAAAAGAGGCTGACTTTGATTTTGATTTTTGCTGTTTTCCTTTTGAAAATTCGACTGACTCAAAGTGCTGTGCTGCACATAAAAATCCTTGTCCCCTTCATTTGAAGTGCCGCTATTTTTTTCAGATTTTTCCTCGGTCGACTTGTCTTTATTTTTTTTATATTGATTCAAGACCCACTCGTTGATTTGCATAAAAATATTTTAAGACTTTGCGCCCATTATTACAAGCAAAAATTTTTCTGGATTTTTCTTTTTTAAAGCATACTTGCTTTTGTTTAACGGCCCTTCCAGCCTTCGCTGCCGCTCATTGCTCCACTTCGTTCCGCAACTAAAGGGCTTCCACGGCCGGCTAGTCTGCTCTTAAAAGAAAAAAAGATAGGGCAGGTAAAAAAAGGCATTTTAAATCTTTGCTTTTTAAAGATTTAAAATGCCATAACTATTTCAAAAAAATGATTTTTTTTTGAAGGAATGACCTTTATTTTAGTTTAGTCTGCGGCCATTTATTTTTTAACTTTTTCATAGTTGCCTCTAAAAATTGCAATTTTTAAAGGCTCCCTTTAAGAACTGGAACGAACAAGACGGAAGCCACTGTCGTAGACCCAGGAGCTCGGAGTAAAGTAGCTGCGGCGACAAACAAGCACATAGAAGGCGCTATCGTTCCAGAAACCACCGCGTATGATGCGCCCAATGCCCGACAGTGCGCCGGTTGGATTCGTCACAGTTTCTGTCGATATTGCCTCTGTATTATACCAGTCGTAACACCATTCAAATACGTTTCCGCTCATATCGTAAAGGCCTAAGCAGTTTGGATCCTTTTGGCCTACTTGATGGGGGCCTTTTCCTTCAGCTGTATTTGTCTGATAATCGTTTGTAGTTTCTCCTGTTTTATTATTGTACTTATACCAACCTATCTTATCTATGCCACTGTTTTTAGCATTGTCGTAATTAACACCGCTTGCTGTTGCAGCGCCACTAAATAGGTAATCCCAGTCAGCCTTGCTTGTGTCACCACCGCGTCCTGCGTACTCCCATTCGGCTTCTGTTGGCAGGCGGTAACCATTTGCGTTTTCTACTAAAGATACATCTGCTGCTGTAATATGTTTATAACTGCTGTCTACATCTGTTACAGTAATATTATATGCAGGGGTAAGTCCTTCCTTTGCACTTTTTGCATTACAAAAATATACTGCGTCATACCATGTTACATTTTCTACTGGCCGCCTGCCCGGATTTGTTCCAAGATCTACTGCGTAACTATTATTTCTTTCATTGCAAAGCGATGGATCTTCATTCAGGGTGTATGTATTGTCACCAACTTTTACTGTTTGGCCTTTCATTACGCTTTTGTATTCAGCCTGGGTTACTTCATACTTGCCCATGTAAAAATCACTTAAGATTACTGTGCGCCCTTCTATAAATACACCTTCATACTTATTTTCATACGCTTTGCCTGTAATTGTACTGCCCGCAATTCTTACAAAAGATGTATTGTCCCATGGAACATCTGCCTTGCTTAAGCCATCTGAAACATTTCCGCTTTTGTCCACAGTCTGAATCTTAAAAGTATAAGTTATGCCATTTGTTAGTTCTGTTAAGTCAAGACAAGTGTCATCTTTTGTCAAAGTTTTTTCTTCTGCCTTGTCATCACCTGCTTTTGTTACAGTAATCTTTACTCCGTCAAAATCCTCATCAGCCGGATTCGTCCAGCTAAGGCTTGCCTTTTCATTTTCTGCAATTACTTTAAAATTGCTTACTTCAGCCGCGGCAATTGTATCTTTTACAGAATCGCCAGCTGTACTTCCTTCAGAAGTGTTACCGCTTTTGTCAAAAGCTTTAATCTTAAAAGTATAACTTTCTCTGTCTGTAAGGCCTGTTACTGTGAATGTAGTAACATCGCTTGCCAGAGTTTTTTCTTGTGCAAGTTCGCCGACTGCAGGCTGCATCGAAAGTTTTGTTCCTGCAAAGTCACTGTCACCAGGGTTTGTCCATCTAAGAACAGCCTGGCCGTTTCCTGTATTCACTGTAAAGTTTGTTACTTCAGCCGGCGCATCTGTGTCCTTTGGTTCGACACAGGAAAGGGCAAAAAAGCTCAGGCTGACCGCCACCATCACAGAAAGAATTTTCCCAATTTTTTTCATATTTTCCTCCAATATGAGTTAAAAAAATTTAAAATAAAAAGCCATCCCCTGCGCGTGCACAGAGAATGGCTCTATTTCCTAAAGTGAATTTAAAATATTTTTTTGAAATTTTATTTTGTATGCGGAATTTTCCCAACAGAACAGAACAGAACAGAACAGAACAGAACAGAACAGAACAGGCTGCAACATAGCTTCTCCTTTTTTTTGATTTATAATTTTATTATAATGCAGATTTTTTAATTTTCAACTTTTTATTAATTTTTTTATCAATTTAAAAATCAATCCCTAAAAATTTCAAAAATCTCTTCCTGTGTCAGAAATTCTGCTTCCAAAAATCCAGGCACTTTTACCTTCAAAATCAATTTTATACCAAAAGTTTTTTTTGCCGTCCAAAGTAAGAGGCTTTTCCAAACGGCCAGTAACTTTTACCAAAGCGCCTTTATCCAAAGTTCCGCAGACTTCACAAGTCGTAGAAGGCAAAGAATAAATTTTTACCTGGTCAAATTCAACTTTATAAATGCCAGAAATTTGTCCGGGGAATTTTTCATCATAAAGTTCACCCGCCAAAAGATAACTGTAAGAATCACTTGCAGCATAAATCATTTTTTTTATTTGCTCACAGGAAGCAAATGTCAAAGCCTCTTCCAGACACTTTTCCTTTTCAGGCGAATCTTTTAAAGAATATGACTTTTTCAATAAGTTAAGCGCTTCAAGGTCACAAGCATTTTTTGAAAGTTTTTCCGTAAGAACATAACCATGCTTTACCGAATAAGATTCATTTGCTTCAAGCCAGTAAACTTCCGTAAAAAAAGAAAAATCATTTTCGCCCAAAGCCTTCCACGTAACCACGTCTCCCTTTTTCATGACAAACCTGGAAACTTTAAAAGACTCCTTGTCCAAATACAAAGCAGCATCTTCCAAAATGACACCTATCTGACCTTCCAAAGATATTCTATCTGACTGAACCCAATAATCTTTCCCTTCATAAGAAATGGATGTAAAAAGGCGTTCCACTTTTGAAGAAGATAAAAGCCGGATGGCTTTTTTTGTAATCACATGTCCATCATTTAAATTCAAATTAAGTGCCTGGCCCCAGGGAACAGTCAAAGCCCATTCCATCTGCCCCTTTTCATTTTCCTCATACAGGGAGCATTCTTCCTGCAAAGCATAAGCAATATTTTCTGCAAAAAGGGGGCATGAAAAAATCAATAAAGAAAAAATCAGTAAAAAAATATTTTTTTTCATTTTACTCTCCTCCATATTTTTCAATGTAGCGGGCAAAGACATTAAAGTCATCACCAAAAACCCAGCCGCAAGTTTCAAAATCACCGTCATCCGACAAAGATCGAATGTAATACCAGTGGCCCTCCCTGCCGTCCACTTCTTCCATATTTTTTTTCATCATGATGATTTCATATTTTTGACCGGAAGAAATTGTATTTAAGACATAACTTTTGTCATTTGCTTCAGAGAAAATTTCATAAGACTCCTTTTCCCCGGAAAGGCTGTCAACATAATAATCATCAAAAAGAAAACAGTCTTCGACTGCAGAAGGACTTTCTATTTTTGACAGGGCATCAATTGACTTTTGCGTAAAATAATCAACTAAGGAAGATTCTACCTTTCCGCTAGAGGCAATTTTTGAACCAATCAAAATAGCTT
>CAVJHV010000105.1:0-7716 GCA_963649315.1 Treponemataceae bacterium
TTTTAGAGGCTCCCTTTTACGAAATTATTTTCAGGTTTCAAAATGCGCCTAGCCGTGATGGTAGTGAGCACGAAGTGCGTGCGAAGCGAAGCTGAGCACCGGAGCGGCAGCGTAGTCACGGACAGCACGTTAAACAAAAAGAGGTATGCTTCAAAAAAAAATCAAAATTCCGGACGGCGATTAAAAAACTTGAGTTTAGAAAATAATTCCTGTAGAATGTGGGCATCTTGAAAAGGGCTTTACAATCTTTATTTTTACTTTTTGTTTTTTTTACAAGTGGATTTTCTCTGTCTGCAAAGGTTTCGCCTGATGACTACACAAAGTTGCCGGCTAATATAAATTTCTGGAGCAATTACGATAATGAAATTCTTGCCAAAGCCATCACGGAGCGCATGACTGATGAAGAACTTTTGTCTCAGGTTTTGATGTTTGGCTGGACGGGGCAAAGGCCTGGTGGGCTTTTAAAAAACTGGGTGTCAGAAGTTGGTTTGGGCAGTGTAAAAATTTTTGGCTGGAATACGGAAAATCTTTCTAATGTAGCCCTTAGTGTAAAGGAATTGCAAAAACTGGCTGCCGGTCGTCCTTTTAAAATTCCGCTTTTTGTTGCGACTGACCAGGAAGGCGGCTGGATCCGTCACGTAAAGGGTGATACTTCTGACACGCCGGGAAATCTTTCTATTGGGGCAAGCGGTTATCTTACGGATGCCTATTATTCTTCATATTATATCAACAAAGAAATTAAGGCTTTGGGCATCAATATGAATTTTGCCCCGTCAATTGATATTTACACTGATTTGAATTCTTCAATCATCGGGCCGCGGTCTTTTGGTTCTGACGCAGAAAAAGTTGCTGCTTTGGGGGAAGCGTTTGCTTTGGGGGCAAGTAAGGCTGGTGTTATTGCTACGGCAAAACATTTTCCTGGTCACGGAGATACGGAAATTGATTCTCACGGCCGTCTGCCTCAAATCAATATAGACAGGGAAACTTTTGAAAAGAGGGAACTGCTGCCTTTTAAAAAATTGATTCAGGCCAATGTTCCTGCCATAATGAGCGGCCATCTTTCTTTTCCTGAAATTGATCCTAGTGGCGCGCCTGCTTCTCTTTCAAAAGTGATGCTTACGGATATTTTAAGAAATCAACTGGGCTACAAAGGTTTGATTATTACGGATGACATTATGATGAATGGGGCCAGCCAGTATTCGACTTCTGTTTCAAGGAGCCTTACTCTGGCATTGCAGGCTGGAAATGATATTGTAATGAGTTCAAGTACGGCAAGTCTTTCAGATCAAATGTGGACAAGAAATATTCAACTTTTAAAAACTTCACCGGATTTTAAGAAAACTGTAAAGGAACATGTTTACCGCATTCTTTTAAAAAAGATGGAATATTTTAAAAGTGATAATGCTGCTTCTCTTTACCCCGATGAAAATAAAATTTCAGAAAGCATTCCGGACAGGGAAGGGGAAAAATTCTTTTTGGATCAGTCATGCCGGTCAACAACGCTTTACCGCGGCCAGCTGCCATTGGATTCCAGTCAAAAAAGAATTTTACTTGTCGGTTACTACCAGGACTTTTTTAATCAAGGCCAGGTCTTTTTTCCTTCAGCTCAAGTTTACCGTTTTCCAAATACTTTAAGGCAGGATTTAAGTAACTTATCTGAATACGATGCAGTGACCTTAAAAGATACGGCGGCTTCTTTTTCGGTTATAATCGTGAATGTTTATGACCAGCATTCTGCCCTCATTGCAGAAAGTTTAAAAGATTCCGGCAAAAAAATAATTATTTTGTCTACACTGTCGCCGGTGCCGGTTTTAAATTTTGACTGGGCGGATACAATTCTTTTGGGATATTCATATTCAAAATATTCTTACCAGGCACTTTTTGCAGCCCTGCGGGGTGATTACAAGCCCCAAGGTCATTTTCCTCTGGAAAAATAAAAAAAAACTTTCCTGAAGAAGTGGGGCTTTTTAAAAGCGGTTACTTCTTCAGGAAAGCTTCAGCCACTTAAAAAAAGCGGCCTGTCATTTTAAGAAAGCCACTGAAGTTTAAGGGCATCTCTAAAATTGCAATTTTTAGAGGCAACTTAAATTTCAAAGGCAATTTTGTTAACTTTATTTTTTCAAAAATCTTTCCTGGTCCAAAAGAATTATCTTTCCGTTTAACTGCTGGAATTCAATTCCTTCAGAAGAGTCAGGGCCTTTTTCTTCGTCATAAAAAATCATGCTAAGAAAGGCTTCTGTCCTGTAGGAACCTGTCATTTCCAGAACAATTCCGTCTTCGTCTAGCGATTCGTCCTGGTCAAAGTAGCCGGTCAACTTGTATTCACCGGTGGCTTTTGAAAGGTCCAGTGTCAGTTTGGCGAAGGGACCTGTTTCTTCATTGGTGGACCAAAGGCCGTCAATGTCTTCAACTCTTGCACCCTTTCCTCCAAAAAGAGTAAATGTGCCTTCGCTCATTTTGTAGAAAAGACTGCCGTCTGCATTCATGTGCATGGTGCCAAAAGTCAATTCTTCGCCGGCATAGTCATTTCCCATGTCCATGCCAAACTGCATAAGGCGGTTTACGTAAACCTTAAACTTGTAGTCGCGGCGGGTCATGTATTTGTAATTAGTTTTGACTCCGTCTTTTTCAAAAACGGCCTGGGCCTTGTCAGGAAAAAAAGTTATTTTCGTACCGTTTGAATCCTGCCATGTTCCTTCAAGCAGACTTTTTTCTTTTTTTGAGCAGGCTGTCAAAGAAGAAAAAGTAAAAGCTAAAAGGAGGAAGGGCAGAATTTTCCCAAAAAAATTTTTCTTTTTCATTAAAGCTTTCCCTGGAAAATTATTCAGCGCTGTCTGTCAGGCTTTCATCTGAAACATCTGCCTGGTCAAGAAGGGCTTCTATATCTTCTTCACTTATAGAATAGTCACTTGAATCAAGTTCCGGACCTTCAACTTCTGCGTCTGTAGAAACTTCTGCCTTTGTTCCATCATCCTTAAAGAAATTCAAACCGCCGATTGTAACCATGCTTTTGTCATCTGCAAAAACATAATCAAGATCCTGATTCATTTCTGTGTCCATGTATTTTATATTCAAAGAAATCAATTCTTTTTCTTCAAAAATATATGAACCTTCTATTACCTGAACGATTCCGTCATCACTAAAGTCCGGATTGTATTCCTTGTAAGCTTTTTTCTCTTCTTCGTCAGTTAAGACTTCTACGAAAGACATGGTGCCTTCTTCTTTGTTGAAAGTGAGGGTAAGTTTTTCGTATTCGTCTGTGTATGTGTAAATGCCGTTGATTTCTTTTGAAGGAGAGTCAGTCACAAAAAGCAGGCGTTCGCTTGAAAAATTCGCAACAAGCAGGTTGCCGTCAGAGTCAAGTTTTACGTCGCAGAAGAAAGTGTCTTTTTTATCCTTCCAGTTTTCACTTCCATCTACACCAAGGTATTCATAGCGGCCAATTGTAATCAAAAGGGAATTCCACATGGAAAGTTCATAATTTCCTTCAAGACTTTCGTCCCCCTGATACATCTTTAAACCTTTTTTTGCAGAATCAAATTCCAAAGTAACGCCTTCGCCGGAAATCCACCTTCCGTCAAATTCATCTTTTGCCTTACATCCGGTCATTGTCAAAATCAAAGCCAGCAAAGCAGATAGAGCTAAATTTTTTCTAATCGATTTCATAAAAACTCCTAGTTAAAAAACTGCCCAAGTATAAAAGGATTTTGAATTTTTTTCTATATGATTTTTTTTAAGGGGCTTTTAGATTTCAAAAGGGGCACTAGTCGGACAGTAGTGGCCTGCCCCGGGCAGGTTGCAGGAGGAAGGCGAAGTTTTTACTTTGACTTCCTCCTGCAATGGAGCGAAAGCGGAACCACGTATGGCCGTCTTTAAAAGAGTCATCTCCATAAAAAGAAAATCAAAAAAATCAGCGGACTTTTTTGAGGGGGCGGGCGTAAACTTCGCTGGACAGGCTGCCCATGATGCGTTTGTCCTGTCGCGAATATGAGGCGATTGCGAAGTAGTAGATTTTGCCATTTTTAAGGCCGGTGAGTGTGAATGAGTTTACGTTGCCTGCGTCGATTGGGGAAGCGCCCTGGCTGGCGTCTGCGCTGATGTATTCGCCGGGACCTTCTCCGTAGAAAATGTAATATCCGCCGGCAGAATCGTCTGCTGAATAGTTCCAGCTTAAGACTACCTGGCCGTCACTTGCTTTTGCGGTAAGGACTAGTGGTGGCAGTGGGGCAGGAACTGGTGTGTAGGAAATGCGTATTTCGCTTACGGATGGACTTGTTTTGCCGCCGCCGTCCGGGTAAAGGTCAACGGCCAGTTGGAAGTAGAGACCTTTTAAATTTTCAATGTCACTGTGGTTTTCGACTGGCAGCCATTCGGGGTAGGTGTCTGTCCAGTTAAAGTAGTTGTCTCCGCTTCTGACGTAAAACATTATGTCTGTTTGGGCAGGGGTGTTTGTTACTGCGTCCAGGCGGTCTATGGAAGCTCCTGTAGAAATCAAAATTGGTTCTGTTACAAAGCGGCCGCCGGTTTTTCTGTAGGAATCATAGCGCATGTCTATGGCAGCCTGGTTTACATTCGTGCGATTAATTCTAAAGTCGTCGATGAAGCCTGTGTAATTGGGGCAGAGTTCTATGTCTGCCTTTACACCTAATTCTGAAGGTAAAACTGAACCTCCCACTTCGCGGCCGCTGCTTGTTACGTAGCAGAGATCCTGCAAAAGACCGTCAAGTCTGTATTCAAGAAGACCTGTGTCTTCATCGTATGTCAGTGAATGATGGGCCCACTTGTTTGGAATGATGGACTTGCGGCTTTTTAAAGATATGACTCCTTCGTTTTCTGTGTAGCCGGAAAAAATATTTGTAAAGTCAAATTGAAGGCGGCTGTTTACGAAAGAGATTGTTATCATCTGGTAAAGGGGATATTTTGCTACTGTTTTTGATGACCGCCATGAAAAAATTGATTCGCCGCTTTCTGCAACTGAAGGCATCAGCCAGAATTCGATTACGAATGAACCTGTCATTCCGCTTGTGCCAAAGAGGGCTCCACTTTTAGCTTCAAGCCGTAAACCTCCCTTGCCCTTGCTTAGGGCAGCAGATTTTCCCATGACTGAATTTTTACTTTCTATAAGTTTGTTTTCTTTGAGGATATAATTTCCGCTCTTGTCCAGGAATGATGATTCAAAATCCAAAAGCAAGTCTGTCTTTGCTTCCAGAGGGCGGCTGTTTGTGTCCAGCTGCAGGCAGTCCCAGCCGTAACGGCCGCTCCCTTTTACAACGCCGTCCATCTTTTCCATTTGCGGCCAGCCTTCCTTTCCCCCCAGAACAAGGGTTTTCTGCTGGGCAAAAGAAGCAAAAGAGAAAATTACTGACAATAGACAAAATGTAATCAAAAAATGTATTCTTTTATTATGCATACACGAGAAATCCTTCATCAGACTGCCCTGCAGGCTCCCCAGCAAAGTGGAGTTTATTTATGGCACAACGAAGCTGGAACCGTAATTTATGTTGGCAAGGCAAAAAATCTTAAAAATCGACTTTCATCTTATTTTAGTGGAAGAAAGGACATTAAGACAAGATTGTTAATTCATTCTGCCACTTCAATTGAATATATTACCACAAAAAATGAGTACGAAGCTTTTCTTCTTGAAAATAATTTAATCAAGAAATACAATCCCCGCTACAATATCAACCTTAAGGATGGAAAATCTTATCCTGTTTTAAGAATTACTGCTGAAACTTTCCCTAGAATTTTTAAAACAAGAAATGTAATTCAAGATGGTTCAAAATATTTTGGACCTTTTCCGGATGCAACTGCTTTGGATACCTTCATCGAAAGCCTTTACGAAATTTATCCTTTGCGCCACTGCAAAAAATTCAGTCAAAAAAAATCGCCATGCCTTTATTATCACATTGGAAAATGTTTAGCTCCTTGTGCCAAAGATGTTGACCCTGCCGCCTACAGGGAATTTATCGAAGAAATTATTTTACTTCTTGAAGGAAAAGGAAAGGAGGAAGGCAGCCGGATAAAAAGTGAAATGAAAAAGGCTGCGGGTGAATTGAATTTTGAAAAGGCCGGCCGTTTGCGGGATGGTCTTAAGGCCCTTTCTGTTTTGCAAAATCAAAATGTTGTAGAAACTTTTGGTGGGGATGACAGGGATTATATTGCTTCATGGCGTGAAGGCGAACTTTTGAGTTTTACTGTTTTGAAAATGAGGGACGGTAAGCTTCTGGGCAGGGATAATTTTAGAAGTCAGTCATTGAATGAAGATAATGAAGTGCTTGCTGAGTTTATGGGCGCCTATTACAGCGAAAAGGATTTAATTCCACCTCACATTTTTGTAAAAGAAAGTGACGGTATGGAAATAATGAAGGAATGGTTTTTTAAAGAATATAAAATCGAATGTGACATTCAGGCTTTAAGTCCGGGAATGGAAAAGGAAAATCTGCACAAGGCATGCCTTAACATGGCAGAAGAAAATGCCCATGAAGACATTATCCGTCGCCTGAGGGAAAGGGGGGATTATCCTGCAATGGAAGAATTGAAAAATCTTCTGGGACTTTCAAAACTGCCTGAAAGAATTGAAGGTTTTGATATTGCCCACATTGGAGGAAAATTTCCGGTCGCTTCTCTTATTTCCTTTTACCGGGGAAATCCTGATAAAAAAAATTACCGCTACTTTCGCCTTAAAACAACTGACGGTCTTATTGATGATTTTCAATCAATGCGTGAAGCAACAAGCCGCCGCTACAGCCGTCTTTTGAATGAAAAAAAAGAATTGCCGGATTTAATTTTAATTGACGGTGGTATAGGACAGGTAAATGCTGTTGACCAGGTTTTAAAGGCACTGGGGCTTTCCATTCCAATTGCCGGTCTGGCTAAAAGGGATGAAGAAATATGGCGGCCTTATGCAAAAGAACCTATTTGTCTTTCAAAAAGATCAGACGCTTTAAGACTTTTGCAACGTGTCCGCGATGAAACCCACCGCTTTGCCACCAGCCGCAACCAGGAACTTCGCACTAAAGAAAACACCGTAAGTCCTTTTGTTAAACTGTCAAACATTGGTCCTGCAAAAGACAAACTGCTTATGAAAAAATACGGCAGCCTCCAGAATTTGTGTCAGGCTCCGGAAGCTGAAATTGCTGAACTTTTGCATTTTTCTGCAGCAAAAGCCTCAAGCCTGCTTTTGGAAGCAAAAGTCCTATTGGAAAAAGAAAATAAAAAGAAGGCGGAAGAAAATCTTTCTCTGCAGGTTGCCGGAACGACAAAAGAAAAAGCCCGTCAGTACAAAATTGACCACGATCTTGCCAAAGCCGCTTTGGATATTGCGGAGGATTAGGCGGGCGGTTGTTTACGAAAGGGTGACTTGTATTTGAAAGCAGCATTTGTTTTGTGAAAGAGTGGATGTGGAGGGGGCTGTTTACGAAAGAAATTCTTGTATTTGAAAGAAGCATTTGTTTCGTAAAAGGGCGAATGTGGAGGGGCCACTGTTTACGAAATGTGTGCTTCTATTTGAATGCAGCATTTGTTTTGTGAAAGAGTGGAGGGGCCCTGTTTACGAAAGCAGCACATCTATTCAAAAGAGGCGCTTGTTTCGTAAACAAACACCTCTTTTACAAACCGCAGCCGGGCCCTGTTTACGAAAGCAGCACGTCTATTCAAAAGATGTGTTTGTTTTGTAAACAAGAACATCTTCCTAAACAATCCCAGATTTGTAACCAT
>CAVJHV010000106.1:0-7600 GCA_963649315.1 Treponemataceae bacterium
CGCTTTGACACAGGGACATTGGTTTCGTAAACAAGTGTCTGTTTGACACAGTGACATTGGTTTCGTAAACAGGCGACGCTTTGACACAGCGACATTGGTTTCGTAAACCGCCAGCGCTTTGACACAGGGACATTGGTTTCGTAAACAAGTGTCTGTTTGACACAGTGACATTGGTTTCGTAAACAGGCGACGCTTTGACACAGCGACATTGGTTTCGTAAACCGCCAGCGCTTTGACACAGGGACATTGGTTTCGTAAACAAGTGTCTGTTTGACACAGTGACATTGGTTTCGTAAACAGGCGACGCTTTGACACAGCGACATTGGTTTCGTAAACAGGCGTCTGTTTGACACAGCGGCACTTGTTTCGTAAACCGCCAGCGCTTTGACACAGCGGCATTGCTTTCGTAAAACACCACCCTACAAAAAATATTTTTTTTCTGTTACAATTTGCAACAGAGGAAAGAAATGTTTGAAACAAAAGCCAGACCTACAGACGCGGTATGCGATTTTGAAAATGTTAATGCTCAAGTAGCACTTGACTGTGCAAAAGAAAGCATTGTCCTTTTAAAAAATTCCGGATTGCTCCCATTAAAAAAATCAAATCACCAGTGGCAAAACAATATTGCCCTTTATGGAGCAGGAGCAATTTTTACACAGAAATGCGGCAGTGGGAGCGGTGAAGTAAACACACGGCCTGCAAAAAATATTTACCAGGCTCTTGAAGAAGAAGGTTACACCATCACCACAAAAGCCTGGCTTGAAAACTGCAAAAATCAATTTTTGGGTCACAAAAAAAATTCTGCACTCAGGCAAAAAAAATCCTCAATCATAAAAAACATTTCCGGCCTGGCCCATCAGGTTGCACTTTCTTTTGAAAACTCAGCTACCCCTGCAATTACCAGCGAATATTTTTCTGCAACTGCGGCACAGGACAACTGCATCTATGTTATTTCAAGGCAGTCCAGCGAAGACAAAGACCGGACTCTAGAAAAAGGCGACTTTCTTTTAACAGACACAGAAATTGAAAATCTCCGTATTTGTTCAACTCACTACAAAAATCTTACCCTTGTAATTAATGCAGGAGGATTTATAGATTTATCTCCTTTAAAAAACATTCCTATTGGTGCCATTCTTTTTATGGGATACGCAGGTTCAATGGGAGCCCAGGCTTTGGCCCAGATTATTTCAGGCAAAGTCAGCCCGAGTGCAAAACTTTCTGCCACGTGGCCACAAAATTACCAGCAGGTTCCTTTTGGAAATGAATACGGCAAAGAAGAAAAAGCCGCTTACTACAAGGAAGGAATTTTTGTGGGCTACAAATATTATGACACTTTCCAAAAAGACCCTCTCTTTCCATTTGGATTTGGATTAAGCTATTCGCAATTTAAAAGCACTTTTAAAGCAAAGGTAAAAGATGATTTAGTAACTGTCACGGCGACAGTAAAAAACACAGGAAAAATTTCTGCAAAAGAAGTTGTCCAGATTTACGTTTCACCTCCCCAGGGCAAATTAAAAAAAGAAGCAAAGCGCCTTGTTGCTTTTGAAAAAACTCCTTTAATAAAAGCAGGCCAATCATGCCAGATTGATCTCACATTCAATTTTTCAAAATTATATTCTTACGCGGAAAATCAAAATTCATATATTCTGGAAAAAGGCTCTTATGTAATTTATGGAGGAACTTCTTCACGGGACATAAGCGAAGTACAGCGCATTCTTTTAAACAATGAACTTATTGTCCAGAAAGTGCGCAACATTCATTCCCACAAAGTGCAGGGAGCTTTAAAATCCCCGCTCACGAATGAAGATTTGCCGGCAGCAAAAAAGAAGGAAATAATCTTTAACGAAAAAATCCTTTACAAAAGCAACATCTTTACTTCAGACATAAAAGTAGAAAAAGCAGTCAGTGACAAAGTTGAAAAAATGATTTTTAAATTGAAGGCAAAGGATTTAATAAATTTGGCAGTCGGTTCCGGATTGGACATTGCACTGCCAAAACACCACGCCTTTATTGTTCCGGGGGCAGCCGGTTACACAACAAGCAAATACGAAAAAGAAGGCATTCCTTCCGTAAACTTTTGCGACGGCTCCCAGGGATTAAGACTTTGCCCGGTATCTGTAAAAGTCAAAGACACAGTGCGTATGGTAGAACCAGCCTTGAAATCATTTTTAAATCTGCCAAAAATCATCAGAAAAATCATTTTAAGAAAAGGCAAAAAAGGCAAAATGATGTACCAGTACACAACATGTTTTCCCAGTGGCATGAACATGGCCCAAAGCTGGAACAAAGAACTTGCCGCTAAATTTGGCAAAGCCCTTTCTTTGGAAATGCAGGAATTTGGCGTTAACTACTGGCTGGCCCCTGCCATGAACATTATGAGAAATCCCCTTTGTGGAAGAAATTTTGAATATCTTTCAGAAGACCCCCTCTTGAGCGGAAAAATTGCGGCTAACATAGTTTGCGGCCTTCAATCAGACGGAAAATCAAAAGCAACACTCAAACATTTTATTTTGAACAATCAGGAAAAAGACAGAATGTCTGTTTCTTCGGAAATAAGTGAAAGGGCTTTAAGGGAAGTTTACCTTGAAAATTTCCGCATTGCAGTTCAGGAAGGAAAGGCAAAAGCCATAATGGCAAGTTACAACAAAATTAATGGGATCCATGCAGCAGAAGATCATGACTTACTTACAAAAATTCTTCGTGATGAATGGCATTTTGAAGGGCTTGTAATGACGGACTGGGTAAGTGAAAGAAATCACTATAACGCTTCCTCCTGTATTCAAGCCGGCACAAATCTTTTAATGCCAGGCATTCCAAACAACCGCAGGGCCCTTAGAAAAGCCCTCCGCAAAAACAAGGATTTTTTGTTTATCCTCAAAAAAAATGCAGAAAGAATTCTCTCTTCAATATTTGACGAATAAGTTTTATACTTGGAGATATTAAAGATTTTAGGAAGTTTCTAAAAATTGCAATTTCCAGCGGCTTCCTTACAAAAGCCCCAAATTTAATATAAGGGGCAACAAAAAAATGTGGCTGTCAAAAGATATGCCACGGGAGATTTTTCTAAATGAAAAAAAATATGCGCTCATCACTAGCATTAATGGTCCTGCTTACGGCGGGAATCGCAGCCAGCCTTACTTCCTGCACAAAAAAAGAAAAGGCAGCAGAAGAAGAGACACCTGTAGAAGAAGTTTCTTTTTATGAACTTTTAAAAACTTCCTCTGAGGGGGACAACATTGAAAAAATCAAAGCAGCTTTGGAAAATGGCCAGGATGTTAATCAAAAAGACGAAAACGGTTTCGCCCCGATTTTTTACGCCATAGTAAATGATCCAAAGGCCGCAGAAGATGCCCTTCTTTCTTTAACCGAGGAAATCAAAAACGAAAATGATTCCGCGGCTTTCCAAAACATTCAGACTCTTACTTCACTAGAAAGTTCCAGCCAGCTTTTTGCCCTTCTTGAAGAAAAAGGTGCAGACTTGACTGTCACAAGCCCGGCCGGAAAAAATCTTTTTTCTTACGCCGCACTGCGCTGTGAAGATACAAATCTTTTGGAAAAACTTTTGCCCCAGGAAAATTTTAACCAGGAAGATTTTACTTTCGCCCTTTTTTTAAACACAAATCCTGAATGCATAAAATTACTTTTGCCCCATTACGATCTAAACGCAAAAGATGAAAATGGCATTAAGCCAATCATGTGGGCATGCATGTACCAGACAAACACCGCAGTAATAGACGCCCTTATTGCAGCAGGGGCAGACATAAATGACAAAAGCAGCAAAGAAAATTATTCCCCGCTTGACTGGGCCGCAAGATGCAACCGCAATGAAGAAATTTACAAATATGTAAAAGAAACAGGCGGCAAATCCACAAAGAAAAAAAATAATGTTGCAGAAAACAAGGAATTCCCAAAACTGCAGGCCCAAAAAGTTTTCATTGCAGCATCCACAAATGAAATTGAACTTAAGCGCTTTCTTGCAGAAGCAACACGCTACCGCGGCACGCCAGGTTCTTTAGCAGAAGTAACAGAACTTTACGAAAAACTGGAAGACAAAGAAACTTACGACGCCACATACCAGACCTTCCTTGAAGATGACGGCAGTCTGGGCTTTAACCAAAACCACCGCCTTTTCACATACGACGAAATTGTTGAAATGCTCACATTCTTCAAAAAAGAAGTTTTCTTTGGCAAAAACACATCTTACATTGTTCTGGGAGCAAACACCACGCCACAAACTTTTTACCAGAACGGCCAGTTTAAAATTCGCTACGGTTTAAATTCCTACAAATTAATCGCCAACGAAAATTATGATCCTTGGGCAGAAGCTCTTGACCTTACAAAATTAAACGACCGCACCTCAGACTATTACTACTATGTTGACGGCGTAAAAAATTATTACAGCTCCCGCTTCACCGAATTTTATTCCGAAGGTTTCGTTTTTCTTTACGAACTTTCAAGTGGCAAAATTTATTCAGACTTTGGCTATTCAAACGTTGAAAATGAATGAAGCATACCGCCTTCACGTAACCGCCCTTCCGCAATTTTTTCGAATTTTAAAGGAGTTGCGACAGGAGGTCGCGTTCTTTAAAGTAGCCGCTAGAATTGCGTCAGCAATTCTAGCACGACAGGATGTCGTAGCGGGCTAGGCGCCTGACAAGTACCTCTTACACAAAAAAAGACCTGACAAAATCAGGTCTTTTTTTATAGAAATATTTTTTTTAACACACCACTAGAAAAGGCTGCTACCATTTTCAAACTAAGACAAAAGCATGCGGTCAGAAACCTGGTCGTCATCACCAGACACCTTCTGGAATTTGGCCAGCAAGTCCTTTACCTCAAGATTCTTTTTTTCTTCGCCAGAAACGTCGTAAACAATTTCACCTTCCAGCATCATAATCAGGCGGTTACCGTAATGAATAGCATCTTTCATGTTGTGGGTAACCATAAAAGTCGTAAGGTGATCGCGTTCAACAAAGTGCTGTGTCAACTCAAGGACTTTTTTTGCAGTCTTCGGATCAAGGGCGGCGGTATGTTCGTCCAGCAAAAGCAGACGAGGCTTTTGAATTGTTGCCATCAAAAGAGTAAGGGCCTGTCTTTGACCTCCGGACAAAAGACCCACCTTGGAAGCCATTCTGTCTTCAAGTCCCAGGTCTAACATCTTAAGCTGTTCACGGAAAAGTTCACGCTCTTCTTTTGTAATGCCCCAGCCTAAGCCTCTCTTTTTTCCACGGCGGTATGCAAGTGCAAGATTTTCTTCTATCTGCATAGAACTGGCCGTTCCCAGCATAGGATCCTGGAAAACGCGACCCAAGTATTTTGCCCTGACATGTTCCCTTTGATCAGTGATGTCTTCGCCGTCAAGCAAAATGGAACCTTTGTCGCATTCGTAAACACCCGCAATCAAATTTAAGAGTGTAGATTTTCCGGCACCGTTTCCACCAATGACTGTAACAAAGTCGCCGTCATTTAAAGTAAGGCTTACTCCGTTTAAGGCTTTTTTTTCTGTAATGGTTCCCGGATTAAATGTCTTATAAACGTTTTTTACTTCAAGCATCTTTTTTCCTCCGGGATGTAAATTTATTTTTAATAACTGGAACGGACAAGGCAATTGTAACAAGAAGGGCCGAAAGCAGCTTCAAGTCATTTGTCTTAAGTCCCAGTTTAAGAACAATCGCAATAATCAGGCGGTAAATAATTGAACCAAAAACAACTGCCAGTAAATCCCACCAGAATGCAAACCTGTGGCCAAAAATAACTTCGCCTATAATGATGGAAGCAAGCCCAATTACGATGGTACCTATTCCCATGCCAACATCGCCAAAGCGCTGCTGCTGCATTACAAGGGCCCCGGAAACTGCAACAAGTGCGTTGGACAGCATAAGGGCAATTATCTTTGTTCTATCTGTATTGATTCCCTGGGCCCGGCTCATGTTTTCGTTGTTGCCGGTTGCGCGAATGGAAGAACCAAGTTCTGTTCCGAAGAACCAGTAAAGAAGTAAAATAATAAGTGTACAAATCAAAAGACCTACAATCAAACTGGAAACAGAGGTTGCGTTGTCTTTAAAAGTATTTTTTAAATTGAACCACTTATTAAAGAAGTCCATGATTGTAAAGTTTACGCTTTCAATTTTGTCTGTGCCGGAACCTGCCCCTCCAAAAAAAACTTTCCAGTTGTTAAGCCAGTCCGAAAAGGAAATGACTTTGTTTCTTGGCACTGGAGAAAGAGGCTGATTGGCCTTGCCTCCCAAAATTCTCAAGTTAATGGAATAAAGGGCCAGCTGCATTAAAATACCGGAAAGAATGCCGGGAATTTTCAGTTTTGTATGTAAAAGACCCGTGATTAATCCGGCCAGAGTTCCCAGCAGGGCAGCACATAAAACTGCAACAAGTGGATCACATCCGTGAACAATCATCAAGGCGCAGACACAGCCACCAGTCGCAAAAGAACCGTCGACCGTCATATCTGCAAAATTAAGAATTTTAAAAGTGATAAAAACGCCCAGCGCCATTATTCCCCAGAGAACCCCCTGGGCAACGGCGCCGAGCATTGATCCTCCAAGGGAAGAAAAAAAGCTCAGCATTAAATTGTCCCGTTTTCTAGTTTAAAAGTTCACTAGGAATTTCAAGTCCTAAGGCTGCTGCAGTATCTGCATTGTATGTAAAGTCAAAGTGCTGCAGGTACTGAATTGGCATTGTTGCTATATCAGCTTTACCTTCAAGAATGTCAGCTGCCATGTCACCTGTAAGTTTTCCAAGTTCATAGTAGTTGATTCCGTATGTTGCAAGACCACCGGCCTGTGTCATTCCGTCTTCACCACAGATTACAGGGATTTTAGCTTCTGTTGTAATCATGCCGACTGTTGCCATTGAAGAAGCAAGCATGTTGTCTGTAGGAATGTAAATGGCATCAACCTTGCCAACAAGTGATTGTGTTACCTGCTGAATTTCGTTTGTATTTGAAACAGTTGCAACTTCGTATGTAAGACCGATTTTTTCACATTCAGCAATAGCAAGGTTTGCCTGAATTACTGAATTTTCTTCACTTGAACAGTACATAATTGCAATGTGACTTGCTTCAGGGTAAAGAGTTTTGATAAGGTCAATTTGAGCAGCGCATGGTGTAAGATCTGACGTTCCAGAAACGTTTCTGCCAGGAGCTTCGTTTGAATCCACAAGATTTGCAGCAGCTGGGTCTGTAACGGCTGTAACAAGAACAGGAATTGATTCAGTAGCATTTGCAACGGCCTGGGCAGCAGGAGTAGCAATTGCAAGAATAAGGTCGCTCTTTTCGCTTACAAGCTGATTGGCAATTGTTACACAGTTTGACTGTTCGCCGGAAGCATTTTGATAATCAATCTTGATGTTTTTTCCATCTTCAAAACCGCGGGCCTTAAGCTGGTCCACAAAACCATTGTAAGAAGCGTCAAGAGCTGAATGTTGTACCAGCTGAATGACACCAACTTTTTTTACACTTTCACTCTTTGTGCAAGAAATCAAAAGTGCACTTGCCATAAGTGCGGCTGAAATCACTGTAAGAAGCTTTTTCATAATATACCTCTCTAAATAAAATTATTTCTTACTATATAGAAAGGTCTTATTT
>CAVJHV010000107.1:0-7444 GCA_963649315.1 Treponemataceae bacterium
TGCGTTAGGGATTGCAGCCGCGAAGCGGTTCGGACACGCGAAGCGTGGCTGAACGGAAAAATTACCCGGCACGCAAGTGACGGGTAATTTTATAACGCAAAAGCCCGACCCGACGCTTGCGGCGGGGAACGCCCAAAAAATTTCAAAAAACGTCCAAATTCTATTTACCTAAAAGTTCATCGCTTAATTCAATAATTTTTTTTGCATTTTTTGCACGTTCTTTTTTTAAGACAATCGATTTTACTTTCAACGCAAAAGTCATGCCTGCAATTCCTAAAATTCCAAGCGGAACTCCCACAAAATAATTTTCTGCCAGGAGAACAAGACTTAAACCGCCACCAAAAATTAAGGAACCAATAAGTCCACACAAAACTGCACAAACTGTGGATTTCATATTAACTTTTGCGTCTATGCGCCTGAGAAGGTCCAGTTTTTCATCGCGGGCTGGTTTTTCTTTTACTTCGTATTTTGCCCTGATTTCTTCAATTTCATCTTTTTGAGAAGCCTTGTAATTGTAAAAAAATTTTCCGTCTTCACTCATTTTGTTGTCCCCCATTTTTTGGTGTATTTTTTATCCTTATTTCAAAAGTGGAGCCCTTTCCTGCTTCACTTTGAACCGCAATTTCTGCTCCCAGAAGGTCAACGACTTTTTTTACAAGTGCCAGTCCAAGTCCGTTGCCCTGGGTTTTGTGAGAAGTGTCACACTGGTAAAATTTATCAAAAATCCGTCTGCCGTCCCGGGCACTTATTCCGCAGCCTGTATCTGAAACCTGAACGCAAGAAATATCCCCGTCATTAAAACATTTTACTGTTACACTTCCGCCGTTTTGTGTAAACTTCAAGGCATTTGAAATAAGATTATTCCAGACCAAAGACAAAAGATTTTCATCTGATTCAATAAAAATTTCATCATCAATTTGTGTCTGAATGTTTATATTTTTGTTTTCCCAAATCTGTTCAAAGTTCAAAAGGCAGGACGAAAGATTTTCTCCCAGATTAAACGATTTTTTTTCCAGACTGATTTTCTGATTTTCAAGCTTGTTCAGTTTTAAAATGTTGGTGACTAAATCCGTCATCTTCTGGGTATTTTCAAAAATTGTCCTGGTATAATCTTTTCTTTCTTCCTGGCTGATGGCAGGATTTTGTAAAAGTGTAGAATAATTTTGGATTACGGCAAGGGGAGTTTTCATTTCGTGACTTACGTTGCTTATAAAATCCGATTGCAAGCTTTCTGTCTGGCCTAAAGCCTCTGCCATCTTATTGAAATTTTCATAAATCATTTTGTAATCAACAAGAAGCATCATATTTTCTTTGTAAAGCCTTACCGAAAAATCTCCTGCGGCAATTTTTTGGGTAGCTTCTGCAATTTTTCTGACAGGCAAGTCAATCCAAAAATATTTTAGGACTACAGAAAAAAGTGTAAAAATCCCTGTCAAAACAAAAATGTTTGCAAAAGCCCTGGGCGCCCGCTGACGAATCATTTCTTCTTCAACATTGGAATTGCTCAAAAAAATCATAACGCAGGCAGTAACAATAAATGAGATTGCCAGAAAAATGCCCAGATAGCTTGTTAAGATAAAAGCCCAGGTGGGAAGTCGTTTTTTATTTTTCATTTAGCACCGCCTTGTAGCCTAAACCGTGAACTGTTTCAATGGAAAAACCGTCGCAATTTTTAAGTTTATCCCGGATTTTTGTGATATAAACATCAACCGTTCTTAAACCGCTTACACTGTCCGGAGCCCAGAATTCGTCCATAAGCTGGGAACGGCTGAAAGTTTTTTTTGGGAAAGAAATGAATTTATAGATGATGTTGAATTCCCGGGCGGTTAATTCAATTTCGCTGCCGTTGATTGTAGCAGTGTGTTCTTCCGTATTCATTGTAAAATTTCCGATTGTGATTTCTTTCTGAGAAGAGATTTTTGCACGGCGGAGTAGAGCCTTAATTCTAAGCAGAAGTTCATTCAAATCAATGGGTTTTATCATGTAATCATCAACACCGGTATTAAAACTTCTCTGCTTGCTTAAAAAATCATCTTTGGCAGTAATAAAAAGCAGGGGAATTTCTTTGTCTAACTGGCGGATATTTTCTGCAAGAGTAAAGCCGTCCACCTGGGGCATCATAATATCAGATATGATTAAATCGAATTTTTCTTTGTACAAAAGGTCAAAAGCTTCGTTTCCATTAAAACAGGATTTTGCTTCATACCCATTTTGCTTTAGAAAAATGCACAGAGATTTATTTAAGGCAATTTCATCTTCAACTACAAGAATCTTAATCATAACTAAAATTATACTCCGAAAATAATGTAAAGGATAATTGTTAAAGTTTTGTTAAGGGTTGGGAGGAAATTGATTTTTTTGAACCGACTCCCTTAAATATATTCAAATGGAATTAGAGAGTTTTTTTCGTCAAGCGGAACTATCATACTGCTTTGGCAGATTACAGCACCTTTTTCAATTTCCATTCCAAGACTTTCAAGCACGCTGAAATTTTTTAAGGCTTCTTTTGAAGGATTTGCACCTTTTTTTATTTCGACAGGGTAGATTTTTCCGTTCTGCACTATCAGCAAATCGATTTCTTTTTTGTTGTTATCCCGATAATAAAAAAGCCTGTTACGCACATCAATTCCATCATTTGCATAACTTTTTATAATTTCAGAAACAACGTATGTCTCAAACATATTTCCTGCCATAGCAGAAAGTTCAAGGGCATGCGGATTATTCCAGAGACTTAAATAGCAGCAAAGTCCGGTGTCCATAAAATAAAGTTTTGGGCGTTTGACAATCCGCTTAATCGTATTTGCAGAATATGGTGAAAGAAGATATACGATTCCAGATGAAACAAGAATACTCAGATAACTTTCAGCAGTTTTTCCGTCAATTCCGACATCTTTTGAAATATCGGAAAGATTCACTTCCTGGGCAGTTCTTGCAGCCACACACGAAATAAATTTTAAGAATTTAGATTCGTTTTTTATGTTGATTAAATCACGGATATCCCGTTCCAGATAAGTCTGCATATAAGAACCAAAATAATCTTCCGGCAAAAGTTCTTTATCAGTAACCATTTTTGGCATTCCACCACGATAAATATCTTCAAAAACAGAAGTTTTTCTATCAGTCGTTTTGATTTTAGAAAAATCATTTGTCGGCAAAAAGGGAAGAGAATCAAGACCACAAATTTCCCGGCGGCTGAAGGAATAAAGCGAAATGATTCCAACTCGTCCTGCAAGAGATTCACTTACATTTTTCATAAGATAAAACATCTGCGAGCCTATAAGAAAAAACTGACCATTAGACTTTTCTTCGAGAACACTTTCGTCAACATAGATTTTTATGTATGTAAGAAGTTCTGGGGCATATTGGATTTCATCAATGATGAGGGGATTATTTTCTTTTTTGTACTGTTTAAAAAAAAGCTCTGGATCTGATTTTGCAAGTTCCCTTACATTAGGATAATCAAGCGTAACATAATTTATGTCAGTGTTTTTTTTGGCAAATTCTTTTAAAAGCGTAGTTTTTCCAACCTGACGCGCCCCACAAACCATTACAACAGGAAAGTGGGAAGCCATAAAAGAAAGTCTTTTAAGCACAGTTCTATGAAAAATCATACAGTACCTCTTATACAAATTTGGAATTGTATTCCGAATTTGTATAAATTATATATGGATTTTTCTTTTTTTTCTATATGGAGTCTCTAAAAATGTTTCCTACGCAATTTTTCCTTCTTTTTTAAGCCATTCAACTTCATCATGAATTGTTTCTTTGTAACTGCGGGTTGTAAAGCCTAGTTCGGTGCGGGCTTTTGAAGAGTCAAAACAGTTGTTGCGGGCAAGGTTGTAAACGCTGAAAGTTGTCATAAGAGGGCGCTTACCTTTCTTTTTTGCCTGCTTTTCCATAAGGGCTGCTATCTTGTTTGCAAACTTTATAGAAAGGAAGAATTTAATTTTTTTACAGCCGGCTTCCTGCATCAGAAAATCAGAAAAATCGCGGAATGTAACTTCTTCATTGCCCAGAATGTAACATTCTCCGGAGCGGCCTTTTTCTGCGGCAAGAATTGTACCGTTTGCAAGGTCGCGCACATCACAAAGATTAAAACTGCCATCAATACCGGCAGGCATTTCCCCCTTGATAATCTGGAGGACAACGCTTGTAGTTTCGCCCACAGCAAAATCCTCCGGGCCTAGAATTCCAGTCGGGTGAACAATGGAAGCATTCAGACCTCGTTCGTGAACTGCATCCAGAACTGCCTGAGTTGCAAGGGCCTTTGACTGACTGTAGCAGCCTAAAACATCTGTTCCGTAAAAATGATTTACTTCCTTGATTGCCTGACCTTTTGGAAGTTCAGGAATAGCACCGGTTGAAGAACAGTAAACAAGTTTTTTTGCCTTGTGCTCTAAACACAAGTTGATGATGTTTTTTGTTCCTTCAACATTTACATCCATTACTTTTTTACTGAAATCCGGATTTACAGTAACAATACTTGCAATATGGAAAACAACAATTTCACAGTCTGACGGAACATCAAAAAAGCGCTTTAAACTTTCTGTATCGCACAAGTCACCTTCTACAATTTCAGCTTCTTTTGGAACAAATTTAATTGCCTTGTCGTTTGGAAGAACAAAAGCCCTGACTCTTTTTCCCTGATTAATTAACTGGCGGCAAATTGTTCCGCCCAAAAATCCGGCAGCACCGGTTACTAAATAAATTGTCTTTGTGTCTGTCATAAAAATACTCCTTAAAAAACACCGCGTTGGCGGCAGCACAGGAGAAAGACTTACCTTCTCCTGTTAAGATTGTCTCAGTTTTATTTTTAGAATTTTAGTTAGATTTTCCAGGAAGTGGGATTTTGTACTGAACTCCGAGTGTTCCATAAAGGGAGTTACGGCTAAAATCACTAGCCTTAAAATTGTAAACAGAAGAATTTCCGTTAGCAGATTTTGTGAGTGTCGGGAAGCAGTCTAAAGCCCCTGTTGCACCCAAAACGATGGCAAAACTATCATTTACAAAAAAATTTGTCTGAAGTCCTGCGGCAAGTCCCATCTTAAAAGCTGCATCTTCTGATTGTGAAGCGATATTGCAGTTTAAGCCAAAGCCTCCGCCAAGACCAAATCTGTTAAATTTTGCATTGTACCAGGCCATAACCGGAATGTTTACCTGAAAATTGTCTGTAACTACAAGACCTTCGTCGCAATACATTTTTGAAGTTATGATGTTGCTTTCAATTTCCAGACCAAAACCCTTGTACAAATCCAGATTTAAGTCTACACCGCCACCAAAACTTGCACCTTTTGAATCAGTGTTTTCATTTCCCACAATTCCCTTCAGACCAACTGTCATGTCCAAAGCGAAAACCGAATTAAGACCTAAAAGTCCACATACCAAAATTGTTGTAATTTTTCTAATTTTTCTACACATACAAATACTCCTATATTTTCTTAAGATGACCTTAATTTACACGCGGAGTATTTCTAAAATGTTTATGAAATATTTAAGTTTTGTTAATTTTTAGGGACTCTTTCTGCCACAAAATTTAACATCTTCTCCTAAAAATTGTAAAAATCACTTGGTGGACACTTGTAATACTTGTGCTTAACATATGCTCATGTTTAAAGATAATTTAATTGCCCTTCGAAAAATTAAAAATCTGTCTCAGGATGAACTTGCAGAAAAAATAAATGTAAGTCGGCAGACTGTTTCAAAATACGAAACCGGAGAATCTTTTCCGGACATTGAAAAGGCAGCTGCTATTGCAGAACTTTTTGATGTAAGCCTTGATGAACTTGTAAATTATGATTCTAAAAAAAATCACTTTAAATGTCCGCCGCCAAAAGGTAAACATGCTTTTGGAATTGTAAAAGTTGGCGACAAAGGACAGATTGTAATTCCTGCTAATGCAAGAAAAATTTTTGACATAAAATCTGGTGATTCTCTTTTGCTTTTAGGGGACGAAGAACAGGGCCTTGCACTTATAAAAGAAAAAGACTTTATGGAATTTGTTAATGCAATTACAAATAAAAATCAGGGGGAGGAATAAAAATGAGTGTTGTCCTGTCTGTAAAAAATCTTGAAAAAAATTACCCATCCTTTAAGTTAAGCGGCATTTCCTTTAACCTTGAAAGTTCTTCGATCATGGGACTTATTGGATGTAACGGAGCGGGAAAAACCACAGTCATAAAATCAATTCTAAATTTGATTCACATAGAAAAGGGAGAAATATTTTATTTCGGAAAAAATCTTTTTAAAAATGAAAATGAAATCAAAGAAAATATTGGCTATGCAGGCGGAGCGGTAAATTATTACAGTAATAAAAAAATCTCAAACATTGTAAAAGTGACAAAAACTTTTTATAAAAACTGGGACGAAAATCTTTACAAAAATTACTGCTCAGTTTTTAAACTGGATGAAAATAAGATTCCCTCGCAACTTTCTGAAGGAATGAAAGTAAAATTAAATCTAGCACTCGCACTTTCTCACGGTGCAAAGATTTTAATTTTAGATGAACCCACAAGTGGTCTTGATCCCGTTTCCCGCGATGAACTTTTGCAAATTTTCTGCAAGCTAAAAAAAGAAGGCATTTCAATTTTGTTTTCAACACACATCACTTCTGATTTAGATAAATGTGCCGATTCAATAACTTACATTAGAAAAGGTAAAATGCAGTTTTCCGGAGATTTTAAATCTTATCTTGAAGAATGCAAAAAAGAAAAAATCGGAAATAATCTTGAAGAAATAATGCTTTACTTTGAAAAAAGTCAAGAAAATTAAAATTTAAGAATTTAAGAGGTCAAAGATGAAAAATTTATTTTTAAAAGAAATCAAACTTTCCTGTCCGATAGTTTTTATTTTTATTTTGTTTTCGCTTTTAATTATGGCACCCGGCTATCCGATTTTAGTTGCCCCATTTTTTGTGTGTCTTGGAATCTTCCAGAATTTTCAAATTGCCTTTTCCAACAATGACATTTTATACAGCGTGCTTTTACCTGTAAAAAAAACGGACGTCGTGAAAGCAAAATATATTTTTACAATTTTTATTGAAGGCCTTGCATTTTTACTTATGTTCCTCCTTTGCATTTTGAGGATGACTCTTTTTTCAAAAGCAAATATTTACACCCAAAACGTAATGATGAATGCAAATCAGACTTTTTTAGGATTTGCACTCATTCTTTTTGCAATCTTCAATCACTTTTTTTACACAGGATTTTTTAAAACCGCCCGCTATTACGGAAAGCCTTTTATAATTTCCGCTGTCCTGATATTTTTGCTTATTTTATTCAGTGAGATTTTGCACCACCTGCCAGGTCTTGAGTTTTTAAATCAGACTGATTCTATAAAAGATTTAAGACTGTGGATTTTTTTAGGTTGCTGTGTTTTAATTTTTATCTTTAGCAGTATTTTTTCCTGTAAGAAGGCTATGGAAAATTTTAATAAGGTTGATATGTAA
>CAVJHV010000108.1:0-799 GCA_963649315.1 Treponemataceae bacterium
GTCTTTGCTGGGAAAAATTGAAGATGAAAATCTGAAAGGAAAAAATAATTTTTTACAAAATCCTGAAAAAAATAATTCTGGTATTTTAAACATTCAGTCTCTTTCAAAACTGGATAATTTTTCTTTGTACACGCCTGTTTTTGAAAAGCATTCCCGCCCTTCCATAAAAATTCAAGACGGCTGTAATAACGAATGCACTTTTTGCCGCATCCATTTAGCCCGTGGCAAGTCCATTTCTCTGGATGCTGATAAGGTTTTGGCCCGGGTAAAAGAACTGGAAGCTGGTGGGGCTAGCGAAGTTGTTTTTACTGGTGTGAATTTAAGTCAGTATGCGGGAAAAAATATTGACGGCGGGGTAATTGATTTTGCTTCCCTGCTGGAACTTTTAATAAAGGAAACTTCTTTTGTTAAATTCAGAATTTCTTCTTTTTACCCCCAGCATATTACGGACCGTCTTTGTAAAATTCTTTCTTCGCCCAGGGTGCAGCCTTTTTTTCATTTGAGTGTGCAAAGTGGAAGTGACAAAATCTTAAGGGCAATGAAAAGACCTTATGATGCAGAGTGTGTTTTAAATGCAGTTAAGCTTTTGCGTATTTATAAACATGCACCTTTTATTTCCTGCGATATAATTGCAGGTTTTCCTGGTGAAAGCGAAGAGGATTTTGACTTGACAAAAAAATTATGCCGGGAAGCATCTTTTGCCTGGATTCACGCTTTTCCTTTTTCGCCAAGAAAGGGAACTCCTGCTTATGACATGAAAAATCAAATTCCTGAAAGAATAAAGGATGAAAGGGTAAAG
>CAVJHV010000108.1:809-7420 GCA_963649315.1 Treponemataceae bacterium
GGGTAAAGTGGCTTTTTGAAAATGCAATTGAAAATAAAATAAAATATATTGAAAGATTTTTAAATGAAAGCCTTTCTGCCGTAACTGAAAATTCCAGAAGTTTAAGATTGAAAAATCAAAATGAAAATAGAAAAATTGTAAATTGCGTAACGGAAAATTTTATACATGTTCAAATTCCTTTTTCTCAGGAAATTCCTAATGGAACAAAGATAAATGTAAAAATTACAAAAGTCCTTGAAGAAAATATCCGCAGTGGAAAAGAAGTTGAAGCTGAAGGAAAAATAATTTTAGGGTGACACTCTATGTCACTTTATTCCTTTATAATTGGGTAAAATACAAAAAATGTAATTTTTTTAGTTTCCTTGTACAGGCACAAAAAGGAGAAGCGTGTGAAAATTTTTTATTGTCCCTCTTACAAAGATTTTGTTTATTCTGATTTTTCGAAATTGATTTTTAATGAAACTTTCCTTGACACAAAGGGTCTTTTAGATTTGCTTTTGTTGCATGCAGGTTTATCTTTTGACAAAAAAGAAGAGCTTGAGCGAATTCTTGACTACTACAGGGCAATGAAAAAATATATGGAAGAAAATCCAGACAATTTGTTTTCTGCTTCTTTTGATGTTGATCCACTTAGCGTTGCAAAGGAATGTCTTAAATGGAGAGATAATTTGACTTTTGCAGCATGGTCTGGTGAAACAAAAACTTCAAGCGAAAGATTTAAAGTTCTTTCTCAAATAGAAAAATATTTTTCAGATCCTTCTTTGGGCCAGCAATTGTCTTTTGTGACACAGGCGGTAAAAAATAATTGTCTATTGCCAGATGACATGGAAATTGTAACTCCTTTTGATTACAAATTATTTTCGCCTTTAGAAAGGGGGCTTTTGGACGCTTTAAAAGACAGGGGAGTGAATGTTTTTCAGCGGCCTCTTCCCGTCAAAGAAAATAATGCACTTTCTGCTGTAATAAATCTTTTGGAATCCTCTGAAAAAGAAAAGGCCCATGTTGAAAAAGATGATTCCTTTAGCATTTTGCATTTTGCTGATGAAAACCAGGCAGCCCTTTATTTGAGTTTAAAAGAATCTTCTTCGTATACTGTCTGGATAAATTCCAACAGCAAGCTGCTTGACAATTATTTGACTCTTGAAGGAAAGACTGTAAGCGGATCTACTATAAAAGGCTGTATGCCTCAGATTTTGCAAATTCTTCCTGTAGGTCTTGCCACTTTGTCCAGACCCCTTAATTTGAAAAATTTGATTGAATGGCTGAATATTCCCCTGAGTCCTTTACCTGTAAAATTTTCTAAGGCCCTTGAAAAAAAGATTTTAAAAAATGGCGGTTACTACAACGATGATTGCAAAAGAGTAATTTCCAATTTTATAGATTGTGAAAATGATTTTGAAGAGCTTTCTGAAGAAGAAAAACTTGAAAAAATAAAAGTGGAATCAAAAAAAAGAAGGAGCCTTCTTGAAAATTTTCTGCCGGATGTAAATGATTCTTCTTTTTTGAATGATGAAAAAGTTCATGTGGTAAAAGTAAAATCTTTTGTAGAAAATCTTTACAAATGGTGTGCAAAAGAAAGTCAAATACTTGAAAATATAATTCAAAAGGCGGAAGTAACTTTTTTGTTAAATGAATGTGCTGGTCTTTTAAATATGCTTGACTGTGAAAAGGAAGACCGCATTCCTTTTGAAAAACTTATGACATTTGCTGCTGCCTTAAATGAAGGCGTGGATGTCATGCAGTATGAAGCCGAAGCGGCTTCAAGATTCGTAATTGAAAATCCGGGTCAACTTGCCTGTCCTGTAGACTCTTTAATCTGGTGTGACTTTTATAATGCTGAAAGTGAAACATTAAAATATGATTTTCTTTTGCCGAATGAAAAAGAAGAATTTAAAAAAACTCTTATTCTTTGGGATGAAGAGTGTGAAAAGGAATACAATCGTAAAATAAAACTTCTGCCATTTTATTATGCAAAAAAAATTACTTTGCTTATAGTTGACAGAAAACTTGTGGACAAGGTTGAAAAAGATCCTGTCTTTATTCAACTGGAAAATAAAATTGAAAACATAAAGGATTTTATAATTTCCCTGGATGTGAATTGTGAATACAAAAATCTTTTGACCCAGGCCCCTTCAGTAAACAATGGAATGAATGTTGAAGACGAAGGTCTTTTCTTAAAGAATGCTTCTTTGATTAAGTGGCCTGACAGAGAAACATTTTCTTCGTTGGAGCAGTTGGTCTACAATCCTTTTGATTATCTTTTTTCCAGTATTGCAGGGATTTCTTCTTATGGAAATTCAGCTTTGCCTGGCATATACCAGGTTCATGGAAGTCTGGCTCATGCGGTTATAGAAAAATTGTTTAACAAAAAAGAAGGTGTCGCGGAAAGCGGGACTCCATCTTATATCAAAAAAAATATTAAAAAGAATTTTGATAAAGTTTTTGAAGAAATGGTAAATGCAAAGGGGGCCATTCTTCTTTTAAAAGAAAATATTTTAAATCTGGAAAATTTCAAGGGGCAGCTTTTTGCCTGCGTAAATGCTCTTGTAAAAGTTCTGGAAGAAAACCAGCTTTCAGTTCTTGCCTGCGAACCATGGCTTGAAAATTCACAAATGAATTTTCCCCATGACATAAAGATTGGCGGTTATGCAGATATGATTCTCCTGGATAAAAAAAATAATCCTCTTGTTTTTGATTTTAAGTGGTCACCGGGAAAAGAAAATAAATATAAAAAAATAATAAAGGAAAATAAATCTATTCAGCTGGAACTTTATAAGTATCTTACTAAAGAAATTGCCCAAACAAATGCTAAGTCTGTGGCTTACGTGGTTTTGCCGGATGTGACTCTTGTTTCTGATAAGGATTTTATTGGTGACAATGTCGTAAAAGTTCAAGTGGATAATACGGATGAAGAACTTCTGGCTAAAGTGAAAAATTCTTACAGGTACAGACGAAATCAAATTGAAAATGGTTTTGTTGAAGAAGCTGCTGGCTTTAGTCCGGACATGATTGCTTATGCAAGGGACACTGAAAAAGAAAATCTTATTACTCTGGAATTTCAGAAAAGCAATAAGTCTTTAGTTAAAGCGCCAAAAACATTTCAGCAGTACGATTTTTTCAAACAGAAAAAAAATCAAAAATAAAATGGAGGGTTTAATATGAAAAATGTAACATACATCAGTGCAAGTGCCGGAAGCGGTAAAACATACGAACTTACAGAAAGATTAAAAGAGGTAATTCTTGGCGGTAAGGCAAAGGCCCAGGAAGTTATTCTTACAACTTTTACAAATGCGGCTGCCGGCGAATTTAAAGAAAAGGCTAAGGCAAAATTTTTTGAAAGTGGTAATGTTAAAGAAGCAAATGCTTTGGACCAGGCCCTTATTGGAACTGTGGACAGCGTGGCAAATAATTTCGTAAACCGCTACTGGTACCTTTTAGGTTTAAGTCCAAAACTGAATGTAATTACTAAGGAAGACGAAAGACTTTATGTTGCGGAAAGTCTTTCCTCTTTGCCTGCAAAAGAAGAAAGTGATTTCTTTTGTAATTTTGCTGAAACATTTAAAATAAAGGAAGAACGCTCTTCTGTAATTAATTATGATTTTTGGAAAAATGATCTTAAGATAATTTTTGATGAAGCAAGAAATTATGATATTAAAGATTTTTCTCAAAGCATTGCCGCAAGTAAAAAAAATATTGAAAGTCTGACTTCTGAAAATATAAAACTTAATTTTGACAGGGAAGAATTGCTTTTGCGCCTTTCAGCCATAGAAGAAATCATTTTTGAAGAAAAAGAATCTGGCGCAAAAAATACCCGCAGTGAAGAATTGGAAAAGTTTAAGAGGGTTGTAAATAATCCTTTAAAGACTCAGCTTGAAATTGGTTTTGCCCTTTACGAAATGATTACAAGGGGAAAATATACAACAAAGAAATATCAGGAAAGTGATGATTACAATGAACTGGATTTGGCTTCTCAAAAAATTTGGATTTGTAAAGAAGTTCGGGACATGCAGTTTACTTATATTGATTACATTTTTAAAATAGCAAAAGTCTGGCAGGAAAAATATGCTGCTTACAAAAAAGAAAAACATATCATCGATTACATTGATATGGAAGAATATTTTTATAAACTTATTACAAATGATGAATACAGGAGTGTTCAGGAAGATATAAAAAAAACTTATAAGTATCTTTTTGTTGATGAGTTTCAGGATTCTTCTCCAAGACAAATAAAAATTTTTGACCGACTTAGCGAACTTGTAAAAGAGTCAATCTGGGTAGGGGATTATAAGCAGGCAATTTATGGCTTCCGCGGTTCAGACCTTGCACTGGTAAAAGCGGTAACAGACAGAATAGAAAATTTGAATGGCAGGGTGAATGAAAGTCTTTCTACAAGTCACAGGTCATGGCCCCCTGTGGTTGACACTTGTAACAAAGTTTTTCTTCCTGCTTTTAGTGACATTCTCAGAAAGGGAGAAGTTGAACTTTCTGTCTGGGACAAACTGGAAAAGGAATATAATGAATCAAATAAGAAAGACTGTTTAAAAGCCTGGCCCCTTTACGTACAAAATGATGGAAAAAAATCAGATCTTAAAGCAGCCGATGTCCTTGCGTCAAACATTGCAGGGATGATAAAAGATGAAAATATTCTTCCAAAAGATATTGCCGTCCTTGCCAGAACAAATAATGAATTAACAAATGTTGCTTCTGCCCTGAAAAACTTTAACATTCCTTCTTATGTGGGAGACGGGGATTTCAAGGAAAGTCCGGAAATTATTCTTTTGACATCTATGCTTAGCCTGATCGTAAATCCATGGGACACAATGGCACGGTCAAAAATTGCTTTTCTTACAAAAGAGTCTTATGGGGCCGCAAGAATCCTTGACGAAAGAATTGAAAGCCTTCATGAAAATGAAAGTGACGGTGACTTCCTTTCAGAAATTCCTCTTATAGAAAAATTGCTTTCGAAAAGAAATGAGTACACTTCCTTAAGCCTTGCCGGCCTTGTAGAAAATCTTATTGTTGAAATGGATCTTTACAATCTTGTGAAGTCCTGGCCTGACAGTGACAGTAGTGCAAATATTTTTGCTACAGTCATAAAAATTGCCGGCGATTATGAAAACCACTGCATACAAATGAATTTGCCATGCACAATTTATGGCTTTATTGATTACATTCAAAGTGTTGAAATAAAAAGTGCAGGCAACAGTGAAGGGGTCCAGCTTTTTACTTATCACGGCTCTAAGGGACTTGAATGGAAAAATGTAATTCTTTTAAGTCTTGATGGTGATATTCTGGAAGAAAATAATATGATCCGCAAAAACATTTATGGCATTCACACATACCATGAAGTTTTGCCTTCAAAAGATAATCCTTACCCGCCCATGATAATTTCCCTTTTGCCATGGATTTTTTCTTTGAAAAAAAATCTTCCTCAAAATGTAAAAGAAAAAATGCTTTCAACTCCGGATTTTAAGAAAAAAGAAGATGCTGTTTTGCAGGAAGAAAAAAGGCTTTTGTATGTTGCAATGACCCGGCCGGTTGAAAGACTTATTCTTACTGCGTCAGAAAAAAATACTTTTTTGCGCCTGAGAGAACTGGGCATAAATGCGGTAGAGTCTTTGCCGGAAACTTCAACATTCGATCTGCTTGGAATTGGAAATCAATTTATTATAGAAGAACCTTATGACGCAAAAGACTGGAAATTTAAGTCTTGGGAAAAAATGATTTTAAATATTTCAGGTCAAAAGCGTGATTTTAAAAAACGCAGTCAGTCTCCAAGTTTGTATCAATCAGAAAAAAAGTTTAATGTAAAAATGATTTTTGACAGAAATAAAAGAATTGCCCTGGCTTCTTCAAATGATGAAATGGATAAAGTGGGCACTTGCATCCATGACATTTATTGCCTTCTGGAAAAAAATAAAGCTGAAGATTTTGTCAAAAAAATTATTTTGAATCATCACATGGAAAATATTTTAACAGAGCCTGGTGAAATTCTTGCTGCCTGGAATAGTCTTGAAAATTTTCTGACAGAAAATTATGGAAGGAAAATTAAAAGTTTTCACGAATTGCCCTTTAAGCAAATGTTCCAGGACCAGATTTTTACCGGCAGCATAGACTTACTTTGGGAAACAGAAAAGGGAGTTGTTTTAGTTGATTATAAATCTTACCCCGGAGATAAAAGTGATGTAGTAAACCCTTGTCACAAGCATTACGCCGCCATGTATTCGCCACAGATGGAATGTTACGAAAGGGCTTTAAAAGCGTGCGGAAAAAAGGTGCTTTCGAAAATCATTTATTATCACATTTTGGGAATTGCGGTGGAACTTTTTTAATGTGGCTGCGGTTTACGAAAGCAGTATTTCTTTCCAAAATCGTGGCATCTTTACTAATGCAGCGTTTCTTCCCAAAATTGCGGCTGCTTTACGAAAATAGTGCTTCTTTTCAAAAGAGACGTCGCTTTACGAAAGCAGTATTTCTTTCCAAAATCGTGGCATCTTTACTAATGCAGCGTTTCTTCCCAAAATTGCGGCTGCTTTACGAAAATAGTGCTTCTTTTCAAAACCGTCGCCCACTTTACGAAAGCAGTGCCTCTTTCCAAAACCGTCGCCCAC
>CAVJHV010000109.1:0-7339 GCA_963649315.1 Treponemataceae bacterium
ACTCAAATCTTTTTCAAAACAAGTGTGTATTTTTTTTACAGCCCTGATCTTCATATATTCTTCGGCCAAAGATGATTTTATCTCTTTAAATTCAAAAATTCTTCCTATATCTGTACCCGCATCAATACTTAAAGCCACAATATATTCTGCATTTGAAAATTTATCTGTACCCATTTTTAGAATTTTTCCAGAATAAAACTGGTACAGATTTTCATCATTTTCTTGACAAGAAGTTTTTTCTAGTCTTTTTCCCAGCCTGTCAGGAAATCCACAAAGAAGTGCATAAGTTGTGGAAAAGTCTGTAGATTTTGTGTTAAATTCTTCTGATAAATTAAACTTTTCCTTAGCATTCTGTACCCGTAAAAAGAGGTTTTCTTCAGTTTTCTTGCGATTATATTCTGTACCCGTTAAAGAACATTCTATTTCACTTGCAAAAGCTGTGGAAAACTTTTCTTTTCCAAAAGGAATTCCACTTAAAGCAATGCAGGCTGTCCTTATATTTACTCCACAAGTAAGTGCTGCTTTTCCCAAATCCGTAATTTTATTTTCTTCAGAAAGGCAGTTTAAAAGTTTTAGCAATTCCTGTGCTGCAAGCCAGTTTTGTTCAGCTGGTTTATCCAGACATTTAATTGAATTAAAATCTTTTATACCCCATTCAGCACATTCCAAAAGAAAACTACTCAAATCTGCCCTTAAAATTTCAGGCTGATTTTCATCTGTTCTTTTATCTGATTTTGACCACATTCTGTAGCATTTACCTTTTTGAATACGACCTGCTCTTCCTTTCCTTTGTTCAGCATTAAAAACAGATTCATTTTTTGTAACAAGACATTCCATTCCCGCTTTTTGATTATATTGACTGTACCTGCAAAAGCCAGAATCCACAACAACAGTAATATCGGGAATGGTTACAGAAGTTTCTGCAATCGAAGAACTTAAAATTATTCGCCTTTTAGAATCTGTACCCCTAGACAAAACTTTTTTCTGTTCTTCAAAGGGTACAGAAGAATGTAAAATTAATATTTCTTCGTTCAGACAATATTTTTCAAGATTATTTTTTGTTTGCAGAATTTCCTTTTTTCCTGGCAAAAACACAAGAATATCACCTTTAGAATAATCATCTTTTTTGTTAACAATTTCCAACAAAAGTTTTTCAAGATTTTCAGCAGGTCTGTATTCAACTTCAACTGGAAACCCCCTTCCTTCTAAAAAGTAGGTTGGAACAAAATCATCATCTTTTTCTATCTCACATTTTTTTTCTTCAAATTGATTTTTATTAAACACTAAAAATCTTTCCGTCAAAAAATTTTTTATTTTATTTGCATTAATTGTTGCTGACATAATAATCACAAAAAGATTATCTCGCAACTCCATAGCGTCACATAAAAAAGAAAGTGCTAAATCTGTATACAAAGAACGCTCGTGAAATTCATCCAGAACAACGACACTCACACCTTCAAGTTCCGGATTACTTTGAATTTTTCTAATAAAAAGTGCTTCTGTCATTACAGTAAATCTTGTTTCCTTAGAAATTTTAGAATCAAGATGTACCTGGTATCCACAAGTTTTTCCACAATCTTCATCAATCAAATATGAAACCCTGTTCGCAATATTTAAAGCCGCAATTCTTCTAGGTTCCAACATGTAAATTGATTTAGAAAAATTTTTCAAAAGAGCCAAAGGAATTGCTGTAGATTTTCCGGCCGCCGTTTCCGCATTTAAAATTAAAAATCTACTTTTTGAATTTTTTAATTTTTCACAAATATCATCCAAGTGCCCATAAATTGGAAGATTTTTTATTTTATCCGTATAAGAATTGTTTTTTTCCATAACAAAAAATCACTTAAAGAAAAAAAAAGCCACTGAAAAATTCAGTGACTTTTTATTAAACAAATATTTTAGTTGATTTTTACCAATTCAATATCAAAAGCAATAAATGCTCCACCTTCAATACCTGCCTGTGGAATACCACTATCACCATAAGCATAATCTGAAGGAATAACAATTGTACGCTTTTCGCCCAATTTCATATCCTGAACCATAATATCAAAACCTGGAATCATCTGTCCGCCGTCAGTTGTAAATTCCAAAGGACCTCTTCCAGCTGACTGGTCAAACAAAGTTCCATCAACTAAATATCCTCGGTACTCAGTAGCAACATTTTTTCCGCCACCACATTTATCACCTTTTCCTTCAGCAGTGATTTTAAAATAAATTCCATTTTCATCCTTTTCAAAACCTGGGAAATTCTTTTCAACTTCAGCAATTCTTTCTGCAGTCTTAGCAGCCTTTTTTTCATTTATAGCATTTTTAGCAGCAGGTAAAAGTTTGTCAAAATCTTCTTGTGTTGCAGAAAACGCTTCAGCATCTTTACCCAAGCGATAGATTGTTACCTTTTTGATAAGATCATTTTGCTTCATCTTATTTACAACTTTCTGACTTTCATTATCTATAACAGCACCAAAAATTGTATGTTTTCCATTAAGCCATTCTGTAGGAATAATTGTAATAAAGAATTGGCTACCATTTGTACCCATTCCATCTCTTCCAGAACCAGCATTTGCCATTGCAAGATAACCTGGCTTATCAAAAGTATATTTTTCTACAATTTCATCTGGAAACTGGTAACCAGGACCTCCGGTACCGTTACCTCTAGGATCACCACCCTGAATCATAAAATCCTGGCTGTCACCATTTGCCTTAGAAATTACACGGTGAAACTTAAGACCATCATAGTAAGGTTTCCCCTTTGCTGCATCCATTTTACCTTCTGCTAAAGCAACAAAATTTGTTACAGTAAGAGGGCAATCCTTGTAATACAATTCAAGAACTATATCACCTTTACTAGTTTCCATTACGGCAAAAACGCCTTCCTTTCCTTCAAGACTCTTTGGCATACATCCTCCAAAAGATAATAAAACTGCTCCAAAAAGAAGCAAAGTTAAAAATTTTTTCATATTTTACCCTTCCTATTTTTATGATTAAAATTGACTCTTATACCAGGTAAACAAAGCTTCAACTCTTGAACCAATTGATTTATTCATCTTTTTTTCAAGAATTCCTATCTTTGGAAAATTTGCTCTTCCCACAAGATAAACCAAAACTTCATCACCACAGTCAGTAATAACCATATTCATTTTAAGGTTATTCTTATCCACACACTTTATCCAACCCATACAAACATCTTCAAGATTGTTAAAGCTTGCACTTACTTCTTCTGCCGTCTGGTTATATTCAATACTGTAATAAAGTTCTCCTAATCCCTTGTCTCTCAGCATACAATAAAGTTTTTTCTTATCTGCAGAACCTTCCACATCATCATCAATTCTTGTGTAGTCACTGGCACTTTTTATTGTATACGCTTCCTTATACAAAGTTTCCCACATTTTATCAGTATTAGAATAATATTGAATTCCCTTCATAGTACTAATAGAGCGCAAAACCTTGGAAGAATATTCAATATTTGCAGTAACACCAGACTTTTTTACTAAATCTTTTTTATTTAAAAGATAAAGATATTCAATTACATAAACAGGATCTTTATCCTTGTCCCAAAAAGCAGGTATTTTTTTAGCCAGAGGAGTATTTGGAATAAGATCAAGGTTATACTTAGTAGAACCATACTTATAAGTTGTAATATAAGTATTTTTTTTCAATTCATCATAAGTTTCCTTTCCCACAAGGCTTTTTGCATCGTAAGCAAAAGTCGAAAAAGTTGTTGCAAAAGCCAAAACGCTTATCAAAAAAGACTTAATAATTCTCTTCATAAAAAAAACCTTCCGTTAAGTTTATTAGCGCACACCTTTATAATAAACGCGTACCTGCTTATATAAACCATCACCTTCCGATTTGGTTTCAATATCCGGAATATCATTTAAAGTAGTATGAATTAATCTTCTTTCAAAAGGATTCATTGGTTCCAAAAGAATGGAAGACTTCTTTTGCCTAACCTTATCTGCTGTAACATAAGCCAGGCGAACTAAACTTTCTTCGCGGCGAATTCTATAATTTTCGCTATCAAGAATAATTCTTACATCTTCTCTACCAAGATGACCTGCATAAACATTTACAAGCAACTGCATTGCATCAAGATTTTTGCCCTTTCTACCAATAAGAATTGAAGAACTGGAACTAGAAATTTTAATTCCAATTTTCTTTTCTTCACGGAACATTACTTCAACTGTAACCTCATAACCCATTTTTTCAATAAGCTCAGTTACAAAATCAGTAATCTTTTTTTCAAATTCATCTTGTGGAAGTGGATTTGCAATAGCAACACTATTTTTTATAGATTTAGAATCATTTGCACTATAGTCAGCTTCAGAAGATTCGTGAGTATCCAAAGTGTGAACTCTAATTTTCACATAACCTTTTTTAAACAAAGATTTTTTCTGACTTTCCAAAATTTCTACATCAAACTTATCTTTTTCAAGACCAAGTTCTGCAGCCGCCTTTTCAATAGCTTCTTTTTCATTTTCTGCTTCAAATTCGTATATCATTTTATACCCCTGTTTTTTTTCTTTTGGGCGTACCCTTCGTGCTTTGCACAAAGGGCCGGGCTTTCCGGGGTTACGGCCTTCGCCTTCAAAGACGCCCGCTCGCGGTCGTCTTCACCTTCGGTGCCCCTCCAATCCCTTACGCACTTACAGAAAAGTTTTTTAGTTAAACATAAAATCACACATTTTAGCGTGACTTCTTTTTTCCACCCTTAAATTTTGCTTCGTTAACATTAACATTCTTCTGGTTAGATTCCATTTCCTTTCTCTTTTTCTTAGTAATGGCGTTTATAATAAACTGCTGTCCCATCTGAAGAATATTACTTGTTGTCCAGTAAAGCAAAAGTCCACTAGGAACATTATAGAACATAAAGAAAAACAGAATTGGCATTCCGTACATCATAAAGAACATCTGTCCCTTGCTTTGACCCGCCGTTGAACCACCATACTGTGTAATAATTCCGTTCAAAAGCTGTGAAATAAGATAAACAAAAGGTAAAATACGCAAATTATTCTGTGTAAGACCAGTAATTACCTTTATATCTTTATTCCATGAAAGAATACTGTCACCCCTGGAAAGGTCATCAATCCAACCCTTAACAAAACTTGCACCACGGAATTCAAAGTAATTGTTAAACACGTTAAACATGGCAAACAAAATAATCATTTGAATAATCATAGGTAAACAACCGCTTGCCGGATTATATCCAGCCTTTTGGTAAAGCTTAGACATTTCTTCATTAAGCTTTTGTTTATCGTTTGCATATTTATCTTGAATTTCCTTAAGTTGTGGCTGCAACTGCTGCATTTTTAAAGTACCAGTCGCAGATTTTTTGTTCAGAGGGAAAAGCAAAATCTTAATAAGAAGGGTAACAATAATAATTGAAACACCCCAGTTCTTTACAAGCTTATAAATCTGCTCCATTGCCCATTTAAGAGCAATTTCAATCCATGAAAGCATACCACTTGTTCTAATTGCGTTATTAAATTTTGCATTAACAAGTCCCCATGAATTCTTATCCGAAGAATTATAAACTACAAGATCTTTTTCATTTCTTGGACCATTGTAAATATAATATCTATCAACAGTCTTCTTTTCTCCAATATCATTTCTTGTAAGATAAATCTGGCTTGTACCCTTTTCACTTGAAGTTTCATTAAAAGTTTCAACTTTTGAAGACATTTTTGACATATCTTCAGGCTTTATCAGTGTAATAAAGTATTTTCCCGCAACACCAGCCCAAGAGTAATCCTTATTATAATTCTTAGAAGAAAGAGTTTTTCTAAATTTCTTATTTCCATTTAAAGCAACATATTCACGCACTTCATATCTGTCTTTCTTTCTATCATAACGAGGACCAATCTGAGGAGCACTTCTTAACTGGTAAGATTTATTTACAATTGAAGATCCACCATCAAATCCTACATCAAGAGTGAAAACATAATCATCTGGATGAAAAGTATATAATTTTGAAATCTTAATTTTTTGACCTTCAATAATTACATCCTTATAAAATCCAATTGTGTAATCATCAATTTTTTTAACATTAAAAATTTCATTTATTACATTTTTACTTTCACCAATAGAAATAGAAAGGGCCCTGTTTGTTGAACTAATATTATCTACCATTTCAACACCATGACCTGTATCTGTATCTTTGTGTTCATTCAATTGATAACTTACAATGTCTCCACCCCTGTTTGTAAACTTAACAAGAGCTTTGTTTGTTTTAATTTCAAAAAATTCTTCGTTTTCTTCAATTTCTGAAACATTTTCAATTTCAGTTGAATCTTCATTTACAACATTCAACTCAGCTTCAACAATTTCTTCTTGTTCTACAGTCTGTGTAGTTTGATTTTTCTCAGCATTTGCCATTTGTCTTGGCATAATTACCTTTGTCTGAACAACAAGAGAAACAATTAATACAAGAGAAGAAAGAACAATAGCCAGAATTGTTTTTTTATCCATATTTTTTCCTTTTTTCAAACCAATATTTTGGAACTGGATCATATCCACCTTCAAAATAAGGATTGCATCTTAAAATTCTTTTAAACGCCAGAAATATTCCTTTGAAAGGTCCATGCTTTTTTATTGCTTCAATAGCATAGTGGGAGCACGTTGGAGTATATCTGCATTTAGCTCCAAATAAGGGAGAGATACAAATTTGATAAAAGCGAATTAAAAGGCAAAAAAAATTCCCTAGAATTTTATTTATACCTTTAATAAACCAGCTTTTTCGCATAATTTAGTTATTTGTTCACACCGCGAGAGGAACGTATCTTTTCCAGGATAAATCAAAATCAAAATGTCATATCCGGTGTTCAGGTGTGATTTTAAGAATCGATATGCTTCGCGACTACATCTTTTGCTTCTGTTTCTTTCAACCGCATTTCCATAGCCGCGCGGAAGTGGAAATCCTATTCTATTAAATTCAGAGCCATTTTCTTTATAAAAAAGTTTTGCTCCAAAAATTCCTACAGAATTTCCTTTTCTAAAAACTTTTTGGATTTCGTTAGGACGCTTAAGATGTTCGCACTTTCTAAAACGTCCTTTTTTTAACAAATCCATATCCATCCCTAAGACCTAACTATCAGTAAGGCTTCTTTTCGTCAGAAATTGAAAGCTTATGGCGTCCCTTAGCTCTTCTTCTTGCAAGAACAGCTCTTCCACCACGAGTTGCCATGCGAGCACGGAAACCAAATTTTCTGTTGCGCTTTACTTTGCTTGGTTGATATGTACGTTTCATTGTCCACCACTCCTATCTAAAAATAAATTGTTTTCTAAAAAAGTAAAGAATAATATCATTTATTTTCTTTATTGGTCAACATATCTTTTTTAAGAG
>CAVJHV010000110.1:0-7123 GCA_963649315.1 Treponemataceae bacterium
TTTCTTGATCGCGCAAATGTAAATCTTTCTTATCTTCTAGAACTTGATTCCATGGCACTGCTTCAAAATTTTTATCTTGAAGCAGGAATCACAATGCCTGGTCTTCAAGTACTTGACGATCCTTCAAAATGCCCTTTGCACTGGGGCTGGGAAGCTCCCACATGTCAGCTGCGCGGCCACTTTCTGGGCCACTGGATTTCAGCTGCATCCATGTCACTCGCTTCAAATAAAAACCGTCAGCTGGAAGCAAAACTTTTAAACATAATAGACGAACTGGAAAAGTGCCAGAAACTTAATGGCGGAAAATGGATTGCTTCAATCCCGGAAAAATATTTTACAAAACTTGAAACAGGCGACGCTGTGTGGTCACCTCAGTACACGGTTCACAAAACACTTTTGGGTTTAACAGACTGCTACCGTTATTTAAAAAACGAAAAAGCCCTGCAAATTGTCAGTCGGGCAGCAGACTGGTTTACCCAGTGGACAAACCACTGCCAGTCCACAAACCAGTGGGCCATTTACCGAGGAGAAGCAGGCGGCATGCTGGAAGTGTGGGCCAGTCTTTACGAACTTACAAAGGACACAAAATATTTTGACCTGGCAGAAAAATATTCTCACCCCGGAGAATTTGACAAATTAATGGAAGGCAAAGATTGTCTTACCAACTGCCACGAAAATGCCAGCATCCCTTTAGCACACGGGGCTGCAAAAATGTACGAAATTACCGGTCAAAAAAAGTGGCTTGAAATTACAGAAAGATTCTGGATCTGCGCCACAGAAGAACGCGAAGCTTATTGCACAGGCGGACAGGGAGCCGGAGAGTTCTGGGTGCCACCACATTTGAATGCAAAATATTTAGGAAACCGCAATCAGGAATTCTGTACAGTCTACAATATGGTCAGACTGGCCGATTATCTTTTTAAATTTACCAGCGAAAAAAAATATCTTGATTACATTGAGTTAAATCTTTACAACGGCTTTCTTGCCCAGCAAAATAAAAATACCGGCATGCCAACATACTTCCTTCCATTAAAAAAATCTTCATTCAAAAAATGGGGCAGCAAAAGAAATGACTTCTGGTGCTGCCACGGCACAATGGTCCAGGGGCAGGAACTTTATCCTTCATTAATTTATTATGCGGACAAAGAAAAGGATGAAATTTTTGTAAGCCAGTACATTTCTTCAAAAGCTCAAATATCTTTAAAAAATGCCAGCGTAAAAATCCAGCAGAATATTGATATGAAATATTACAACGATCAGGCATTTTTTGATCAAAATGATTCAAGCCAGAATTCGCGCTGGGTATTTAAATTTACAATTACTTCGGATGCAGAAGCCACAATCAAATTCAGAAAACCTGACTGGTTAAAAGATGAAGCCTCATTCACACTGAACGGCAAAGAAATAAAACCTTCTTTGGAAAATGGATTTTATGTAATAAAAAGAAACTGGGACAGCGAAACCCTGACATTATTCCTGAACCCAAAACTGCACTTGTCCACCTTGCCAGACGCAAAAGACACAAGCGCCATTTTGGAAGGCCCGATTGTTCTTGCAGCCGTCAACACAGATGAATTCTGCCTTGACATTCCAGATGATGACCCGGGCAAATTACTCAGCCCTATAACAGAACACACCTACGCCACATTCCCCTGGCTTCAATCAAACTACACAGCCTTTTCCGGCAAAAAGCAGATTGACTTTATCCCCCTCTACGAAGTGACTGACGAAAACTATACGGTTTACTTCAGGCATTAAGACTGCGGATTTTGATGATGTGAGCAGGCGCGGTTTAGGAAAGCAGCGTTTCTTTTCAAAACAGGCGCTGCTTTACGAAAATAGTGTTTCTCCCCAAAACAGTCCCCGCTTTACGAAACCAATGTCTCTTTACAAAACACGCCCCACTTTACGAAACAAGCATTTCTTTTCAAAACAGGCGCCAGTTTACGAAAGCAGTATCCCTCCCCAAACCAGCGTCTGTTTTACGAAAGTTCCTCCATATTTCTCTTAATCAATTCAATTCTTTTTTCCACCTGGCCACGTGAAGTCAAAGAATCTTCCGGAGTGTTTTTGCAGTAGTCAATCATGCGGTCAATGGTCGTTTCGGCAACATGCAGCCTTGTGTCGCTTGAAGCATAGTAAATCAAAAGGCGGCCGTCATCATCACAAATTGCACCATTAGTAAAGACAACATTGCTCACGTCCCCAATTCTTTCTTCCCCTTCAGGCGCAATCAAATAACCGCTCGGACGGTAAATCACTTTTGTAGGATCTTTTAAACTGGTCATAAAAGCGTAAATCACATAGCGCAAACCGGCGGCCGTATTTCTTACACCGTGAGCAATAAAAAGCCAGCCTTCCTTTGTTTTTATCGGAGTAGCACCGCAGCCATTTTTTACTTCTTTTATAGTGTGATAAATTTTTTCGTCAACCAGTTTTTCATCCCCCACAACAGGAATGCCCAGATTATCCGCATAGCCGGCACAAATTCCTCCGCCAGAACCAGTTTCAATAAAACCATCCTGAGGCCGGGTAAAAATCAGATACCTGCCATCCACAAATTCCGGGAACAAAAGAACATTTCTCTGCTGGGCAGACTTTGTAATCAAATCCGGTAAGCGCTCCCAGTTAACCAAATCCTTGGTGCGCACAATTCCAGCCGCAGCCGTAGCCATAGAAGTGTCACCCTTAGGCGCCGCCGGATCCTTTCTTTCGGAACAGAAAAATCCATAAATCCAGCCATCCTCATGCTGTGTCAACCTCATGTCATAAACATTCACATCTTCTTCTTCCACCTGAGGCAAAAGAAGGGGCAGCCCCTTAAATTCAAAATTATCAATTCCGTTGTCACTTTGAGCCAGAGCAAAAAAAGATTTTCTGTCACAACCTTCCACCCGGACAATCAAAGAATATTTTCCATCAAACTTAATTGCCCCCGCATTAAAAGTCGCATTAATTCCCATTCGCTCCATTAAAAAAGGATTAGTCTTTTTATTTAAATCATAGCGCCATTCCAAAGGAGCATGGGCCGCAGTCAAAACAGGATTTTTATACCTTACAAAAATTCCGTTTCCCGGCAAAATCGGCTCATTCGGTCTTCTGATCAAAGCATCGTGTTCCGCCTTTAAAAGAGACAGGCGGTCTTCAAAATTTTCTATCATCATAATTTCCTCCATTAATTTATTTTCATGGCGTGCCCCCTTACGGGGTCGCGCTTTCCAGGGCTACAGCTTCGCTTCCGGTCTTTTTTTTCAAAAAAGACCCGCGCTTTGCGCGGCCCTTCCAATCGCTCACGCAAAAACTTATTCCCTGTCCTTCACTTCATCACTAAACAAAAGTTTAGGATTATTATAAAGCCTTATAAAAGAATCAAGCATTTCGTGACCTTCAAGCATTGTAATCCTAGACCCGGATTTTTTAAAGGACTTTATGTAAGGACTGTAGTAAGCTCCTCCAGACCAGAAATTTGCCCAAAGTAAAAAGTAGCATGCCCCGTATTTTAAACAGACAGCCGCAATCTTTTCATACCATTCAAAATCATGATTACCAGAAAGCAAAAGCGCCTTTCCATCAGCATTCATAATGCCAGTCTCTGTATTTGCGAAAAGTTTTTTATGCTTTACAGCCAGGCCGCTTATAAGGGAACACTGTTCCTCATAAAGGCCCCAGAAAGAATTCCCCTGGTTTGCCACCTGCTGGTACATATCAAATCCCAAAAGATCCACATAAGCATCCCCGGGGTAACGGCTTTCGTAACCCGCCTGGCAGTGGTACTCGCTGCCCGGACTGTAAGCCCAAATCAAATTATGCACATTCCTTACCTGTGTAAAATATTCGTATGTATATTTCCACAAGGCAATAAAATCTTCCACAGAAGAAGAAGCCGCCCCCCACCAGAACCAGTTGCCCGAATTTTCATGAAAAGGCCTCCATATAAGGGCCTGCCCCCTTTTGTCCAAAGCAAGACAAAAATCGCAGACCAAATCCAGATATTCGGTATACAAAGAATTTAAAGGACGGCCCGGCATAACATCCCTTACCACATTACCCCTCAAATCATTAGGAGTATAGCCTGAAAAATTCACAGAAGAATCCTTCAAAAAAAGAGGCCTTTCCTTATAAGAAGCATTTATTTTTTTATCAATTTTTTTATCCTCGTGGTGGTAAAGAGGACCAGGCGGGCAAAGACCTTCCTTCCATTCCTTTAAAAGCTGAAAATTAGGCATATGGGCGCTCAAAGAAATAATTGCCCCCTTTTTTATACTTTTCATGGCCAGCCTTACGCAGGATTTTACCCTCTTTTTTCTGCCCCAATACCAGCGTCCATTTTCCGTACCCACCAGGCAAAGAGCATCCAGCCCACAGACAGCCGCATATTCGCCAGTCACATCAAAAGTATCACTTGACGAAAAAGGTCTTTCATGAGGACCAGCCTTCCTGTGAAAATCATTCTGGTGACCATACATCAAAAGCCCCGCTTCAGACACCCCATTCAAAAAAGCCGCCAGTTTTTTTGCAGCCGGACTGGCCTTTTTGTCACACAGTTCAAAAACCTTTTCTTCTATAAAAGGTCTCTCTTTTTTTACCGGAAGAATGGCCGCCTTAACAAAAGCCTTTTCTTCCTCCTCGGAAAATTTTGTCTTTAACATAATTCCATATTAAGTATATTTTTTAAGTTTTGTAAAGTAATTTTTTACTTAAATTTAGTTAATTTTTTTTTGAAGCATACCGCCTTTTGTCAAACGGCCCTTCCAGGGTTCCGCTTCGCTCCAGTGCCTTTTCAAGGCACCAGGCCCTTTCACGGCCGGCTAAGTTTCTTTTAAAAACCGCAAAAAGATTTCGTAAAGGGAGTCTCTGAAAATTTCATTTTTCAAAATTCACCACTCTCGGAGTAAAAAAAAATTCTTAAAATTCAAAAAAATTATTGACAGAGATACTTTTAGAGTGTAAATTAAATTTAGGTTAATTTACTTAATTTTTACTTAAACAAGCAAATAAAATTTAATCAGGAGTTCATTCGTATGAGCAAAATTATTAGTGGTGGAGTTTTAGAAAACATTCCTTGGCAAGACAAGCCTGCTGACTGCTGGCTTCCAATCTGGCGCTACAGTGCCAATCCTGTTATCGGCAGAAACCCATTTCCGGGCATGGGCCGCATTTACAATTCAGCGGTAATTCCATGGCAGGGAAAATTCAAAGGCGTTTTCCGTTCAGAAGACACATCTGCCCGCCCATTCCTTTACATTGGCGATTCAGACGATGGCATCCACTGGAACTTCCAGAGGGAAAAAATCCACATGCACGACGCAGACGGAACTCCACACGATCCATTTTACGCATACGACCCTCGCTGTGTAAAAGTTGATGACACATACTACATTCTCTGGTGCGGCGACTTTGACGGCGCTTCAATTGGTGTTGCTACAACAAAAGATTTTAAAGACTTCACACGCCTTGAAAATCCATTTTTACCTTTCAACCGCAACGCAGTTCTTTTCCCAAAAAAGATTGACGGTAAATTTGTAATGCTTTCACGCCCGTCAGATTCAGGCCACACTCCATTTGGTGACATTTTGCTTTCTCAGTCTCCAGACATGAAATACTGGGGTGAACACCGTCTTGTTATGCAAAAAGGCGGACAAGGCTGGTGGCAGGGAGTAAAAATCGGCTGCGGACCTGCTCCAATCGAAATTGAATTTGAAAATCCGGAAGGAAAAACAGAAAAGGGCTGGCTCATGTTCTACCACGGAGTTGCAACAACATGTAATGGATTTGTTTATTCATTCTCTGCTGCAATTCTTGATCATGACAAACCTTCAATCGTAAAATACCGCTGCGGAGACTACATGCTTACTCCGGAAATGCCATACGAAACAACAGGTTTTGTAGACAATGTATGTTTCCCGGTTGCCGCCCTTACAGATGAAAAAGACGGCAAAATTGCAATCTACTACGGTTGCGCAGACACAGTTGTTGGTCTTTGCTTTACAACTGTAGAAGAAACTGTTAAATTTGTCCTTGCCCACAACGAACTCGGCTACTGGGATAAAGACGAAGGCCGTTTCTAAATCAGGATATTCCAGGGCTCCTGTTTCCTGGATTATATAAGAGGCACAGAGGTTTTCAGGCAACTTCTGTGCTATTTTTTTAAATTTGAAGCATACCGCCTTTTGTCAAACGGTCTTTCCGCCACTTGCTATGTGCTGTCTCCAGACGGTCTACAGTCTTGCTTCGCAGTACAGCTGCTCAGCTTCTTCGCTAAAAACTTGCTCGCAAGTTTTCCGGACTTTGACCGTTGCTCAGCATACAGCCAGCTAAGCATTTTTCAAATAGAAATGCATTTTTCGTAAAACATTCATTAGACATAAGGGCGTTACTAAAAAAGCATTGAAAAAGTACTTGCTGGCCTCACATGAAAAGGGCAGGGGCAGCTTCTTTTTTACTTTTCTTTTAACTCTTTAGCCATTTCTTTTGCAATAGGCACTGCCAGAAGTCTGGACTGGTATTTTACTTCTTCTTCCCACGTCATATAGTTTTTCCTCAAGTTGCTGCTGGCATTCAGACTGTCTATGATACTGGAAATTCTGTCTGTAAAAGCGCTTTCTGCTTTATTTTCCCGAAGTTATTGTAAAAAAGCCCTTAATTTTTCTGACTTTATTTTAGGGCATTTCTAAAAATTGTAATTTTTAGGCAACTATGAAAATTCGAGAGGCACCTATAAAAAGCATTAAAAATGATTTTTTATAGATGCCCTTAAGTATTTCTTCTGCGTGGTAGTGGAATGTGTAGACTGGTATTTCATCTCTGCCGGGGTCTTCCAGGCATAAAAATATGTGGAACCATGAATCTTAGTCAGAACTTTTTAGTTTTATAACTATTTCCAAAGGTAAGCCAGTATACTTTACCACAATTTCCGGAGACACCTTGTCTGCAAGCAATTTTTCAGCAGTTTCCAAACTCTTTCTGTAAGCCCCTTCTTCCCGCCCCTGTTCTATACCACGTTTAAAGGCTTCATCTCTTTTTTTTTCTTGCAGTATCATTTCAAAAGTCATAAGGCCCTTCCTCCATTTCTGGTCACCGCTACTAGCTTTCACTTCTTTTTCGATTTGTTTGGTAAAAGCGC
>CAVJHV010000111.1:0-7071 GCA_963649315.1 Treponemataceae bacterium
AGAGATTCCCTTTACTATAGAAATATTTTTTTAGGGTGCCTTTACAAATTATTTTTTTAGAGGTGCCCATAATTTTGAGGAAAAAGATGACTGGAAAAATTTTTAAGGAATCTTCAGATATTTATGAGGATCAGGCTAAAGTGCTTTTTGATTATTACAAAAAGGCTGCTGAAAAAATTGTTGAAGAAGAAATTGAAATTGAAAATAAAGTAAAAGATGCTGAAGAAAAAAAATCTACTTCGGAAGAAAGACGACACAATCACAAGGTGGCTGCAATTGTGACTGCCAGTATTTCCGGGGCTGCTTTGGTGGCAGGGATAGTTTGTTTTTTTCTGGCACCTCTTGGCTGGACCATTTTGCTGGGTGGTGCTTTTTTGGGCTGCGGAATTGCTGCTCTTGTGAATAATTCAAAAAGAAAATCTGCAATAAAAGATTTTAATGATTTTGAAGAAAAAATTAAGGCTTTGGATGAGGCCAAAAAAAATATCCGCAGGGATTATAAGGTTTCTAAACTGGGAGTGGCTTATGTCCCGGTTGCAACAAAAGTTCCTTTTGAAGGAAAAAGTCTGGTGGTTGATCACACTGGCACAACTTCAAATACGAATTTCAGTCTTTCGGTTTTACACCAGCCGGCTGAGTTGAAGGCTTCTCTTGAAAATCTGGAAGGCAAGCTGAACAACATTCCAATTGTTGAAGGAAATGAAGATGCGGAAAATCTGGACACAAGCATTTATTCGAAAAGCGTTCAAAATATTACCATGCACAATTACATGGGGGGCATTGACCGCGATGTAAGAAATATTTCTTACCTTTTAAGTGATTCTGACACGCGTTCTGTTTCACTGCCACTTGTTGCTCCGGAAAGTCAGCAGGAAAATTTCTTAAATGAATTTGCGACGGATGATGTAAGCAATAAGCCTGTTGTAAAAGTTTTTGCCACTGACGGTTTTGATGAAAAGCTTGATTCTTTTACTCAAATGAGTGATTTAAAAAAGCAACTGGAAAAAAATACTGACGGCGGTAATTCAAATTATTTCAAATCACTTATAAAAAAACTGGGTGACTCTGTTCAAATTGTTTCCAGAATTAAAACGGCATCAGCAACATCTTTGCTGGATTACACAAATTCCATTTTGGCAGCAGTTTTAAAATCTGGCTACAATCAGTATTCTGCTCAACTGGAAGCGGAAGAACTGACACGCATTCGCGATACGAATTTTAATTACCAGGATTGTGTAGAAAGTTACCATCCTTTTGAATTGAAGGAAAGTTCAAAAGTCAGGTATGATATTTATAATCAAAACTGGGTGGCAGAAGATGGTACAAAAACAATCATGCCTTTTGGAATTAATCAAATTGAAGAAGAAGTTTTAATGCCTTTGATTAACAATTTGATGAATGAAACCAGAGTTGAGCGTCTGAAGATTTACAATAATATTAAAGACCAGAAGTTGAGTTATTTGAATAAGTGGCACCAGGATGTGGAAGCCGCTTTCCGTGACAACCGCAAAACTGGTCAGGATTTAATCACTCAAATTACAAATGCTTATGCTGAATATTCTACGGCCCACAATACTTATCTTTCTTACAAGCAGACTCAAAGCGTAATGAAAAAAACTGGCCGTGCTGACGTGGAAACAAAAGAGGTGGAAGCTTCGGATGAGGCAATCAAGGAAATTGAAGAAAGCGTAGAATCTTGCCGTGAAGTGGGTGATACTTTCCAGCTTTACATGAGACAGCTGCAAAGTGATATAAATGCGGCTTCTGAAAAATTTGGATTTGTTGAATATTTTGAAGGTTCCCTGCGTGATGGCGAAAGTAAAAAAGTTGCGGATTCGATTATCCCTGAAAATTTGCAGAACCTGGATGAGCGCCGTAAAAAAATTATTCCGGTCAGCACTTACTTTGCAACTTATGCTGAATTGCCACCGGCTCCAAGTGTGGAAGAAAAGTTGAATGAAGATTTCGCTTTGGATTTGCAGGCTATTGCTAGTGCACAAATTTCGCGCATTGATGAAGAAAATGCTTCTATGGCTGTCGGTATGGCAGAAGTAGCTGGACCTGCACAAGATAGTGCTGCTTCTGATGCAGAGATGGCTGGACCTGCACAAGATGCAGCCCCTTGTAACGAAGAAAGCAGTGAGAGCGAAGCTGTCAGCAAGGCGGATGTAGAAGTCAAGGATGAAAAAGAAATTAATGCCAATTCTGATAAAGATTTAAATTTAGATGATGATGAAGAAGTCGAAGACGATTGTGACGAAGATGCAGAAGATGAAGAAGGTGATGATATCGATTTAGACTTGGATGATGATGATTTAAATCTAGATGATGACGACTTAGACGAGGAGACTAGCGATGAGTGATTTTAACATTACAGTTGACACAAATCCTATGGCCCTTTCGCTGGACAATGTTAATTCTAACGTGAGAAGTGTAACAGCTTCTGTTGTTGCCATGGAAAGTGCTGTTGTCCTTGCCCAAAGGGAAGCGTCTAAACAGATTTGTGAAAATGTTGATACAGGATTTTTCCTTTTGATGAAAAGTCAGTTTGACCAGAAGATTGCAGCGGTTTCAAGTAAGATGTTAAGCCAGAAGCAATTGATGGAAACATTCAAAAAGGAAATAGATAAAATAATGGTCATCATGCAGGATGATTATGAAAGGATTAAGCAAAGGTATTTAAAACATTTTAACTCACTTGATAAAGCTTTGGAAACGCGGGTTCATGAACTGGACAAAAGGGCTTATGAAATTTCCCGCAACTACAAGATGAGTCAATTTAAAAACGGCAGCGATGTAATTAAAACCATTTGCTTCAGCGATGACACTCAGCTTTTAAATGTTAAGGAAGCAAGTGCAAATGTAAAAAACCGCAGTGCAAAATCAATTGCGGTGATGGCCGACGATGTTATTGCCCAAAAAGAATATTCTACTTCTGTAAAAAATATTTTGCACGAAGAACAAAACGGAAAGCGCTTTGACGAGTACCTGCCGGTTCTTTTGAGCCAGGAAGATTCTATGCTCAGCCAGGAAAGTAAAATGAAAAATATTTACAGTCAGACTGGGGCAGATTTTTCTAAGGATTCAAAATATTTGAATCAAATAAAGGAAAGGGCTGAAGATTTTTCTTGGTCTTGTGTGAGCGATGATGAATATGAAAAAATAAAAAATTCTTTTGAAGAAAAAGTTTCTTCAGAGGTAAGTGACCAGCGCCTTGCAAAAGAAATGCTTCGTCTTTTTAATCAGGCTAAGTGGGAAAATGCAGGAGGGGAAAATTGAGCTATTCAAAAACCTATACTGGAAACGTAAGATACTACGGTTCAGTTCCTTACTCTGTGCATTATCCTGCAAGCGAAAGTGGAGGCACCATTTCCGGGTCGGTTGACTATTCCGGGGCAGTGCCTGTTTCTGTAAATCTTTATGTGGATACAGTCCCTTTTGACAACAGTGTAAAAGACTGCCGCTATTCTGTGAACGCTTTAAATGGGGCAGTAATTGCCATGAACAGCGCACAGGTAGGCTCAATCCATCAGGCAGCTGATGATGTTTCTGATCATGTCATAAAGGGATTTTTTAACATGATTGGCAGTGAGTTGAGTCAAAACATCGCAGCACTTTTTGCAAAATTTAAAGCCCTGCATGAGTTGATGGAAACTAAAGCCCAAGTGCTTGAAAAACAGCAGCTTGTGATGCAGGATGACTATTCGCGCATTTCTAGCCGCTACGAAAAAATTTTTCAAAATCTGGATGAAGAACTTGAAAAAGAGGTTATGGCTTTGGATAAAAATGTTTTTGAACTTTCAAAGCAAGTGCAAAGTCAGCAGCTGCAGTCTTTGCAGGCGCAAAAGGTAAGTGAATTTCTTTTGGGCATAAATGAAAGCGAAATTGTAAACCAGGAACTGCTTGTTGCAAACACAAAGGCCAAGGTTGTGAAAGCGATTGACGGTATGGCTCAGAATGTCTTGCAGGAATCATGCTATTCAAAAAAGGTTGAAGGCATTTTGAATGATGAAAATCCTGTAACAAAAAAAGAGGAATTTATTCCGGTCATTTACACAGAAATTTCTGACGGGGACTTTATGCAGTCACAGTGTTTTTCAAATTTGAATGCAAGTGAAGTTGATGAAAAGACCCGCCAGAAAGTAAAGGGGTATTTTAAAGAAAAAAAACTCGTTCAAAATTCTGAAGCGGAAAATAAAAAAATTGATGAAGCATTTTCTTTAATTGCGGAAAAAGAATTTTTAAATCTGAAGGATGAAAAATCCCTCAGGGTTTATAATCTTTTAAAAGAGTTAAAGGAAAAATCAAAAGACTGATTTTTTATATTTTCTTTTTAGAAAGGGGCAGTTCCAGAAAATCATTTTCAGGGGGCTGTCAAGAAAAATATTTTTGAAGATGCTGCTTTTACGGCGGTCTTTTAGGAGAATAAAATGAAAGATATTAATGACAAAGATTTTGGTCAAAATACAATCACTCTTCGTAACAACAGGGTTGCAACCAGTATTATTCCACGGACAAATGCTGAACTGGACAGACAGGTAATTGTTGACAGCGACGTGCTTGTTGAAGGTTCGGTTTATGCAAAGTTTCTGGAAATTGCAAACGGTCCGGCGGATTTTAAAAAGGCTGTTTTCGCAGACAAGGAACTGCATATAAAAAGCGATGCAAAAGATTTAATTTATTTTGAAAAATCAGTTGCAAGTTCGCAAAGCGTGTCTGCCCTTATTGCAAATGGCCGCGCAATTTTTGGCGGGGATGTAAATGCACCAACTGTAAAGATGAAAAATTGTTTTGTCTGCGGTTCCATTTATGCTACAGAAATTCATCTTGAAAACTGCGTTGTTCTGGGTGGTGTTTTTGCCAGTAAAACTTTTACGATTGATTCCTGCATTGTGGGTACTTTTAATTCGCCGGAAGTAAATTCATCTGGCATAAATTATCTTTTGTACCCGACAGCTTTTTCTGTTGAGCCTATGTCATTTTTGCCGGCTACAGAATTCTGGAATCTTTCGCTTGCGGATTTAGGTTCGCTCTTTAAAGGCGAAGAGGAAAAAAAGAATACTGGTAAAATTAAAATTGATTTTGAAAATGACACCCAGCGCACAGTTCTTACAGGCGAAGACGGCACGCAGACTTTAATAAACAGTTACAGTGTGGCCAGCCGTGTTCTGGTAAGCGACATGCTGAATGCAGAAAAACTGGAAAATCACTTTTTGATTATTTCTGCAAGCCTGGGCAGTCAGATTTTAAAAACTTATTCTCTTACAAAATCTACTGGTGAAAAGGGACCTGACTTAAATGTAAAAGACATTGCCGAATTTTTCTTTAACATTTTGAATGGCAAAGTTCAAATTGTTGAACTGAATGGCAGTGTTACTTTTGAAGATTTTAAGCGTAATTTTGAGTAAGTTCTCCTGGCGGTCTGAATTCGAAGGACCGCTTTTTTTTTGTAAATGCGGATTTGGAATTTAAAAAAACACTAGTCGGATTGGAGCGGGCGCGAAGCGATTATTTTTTTACGGAGTAAAAAAATAACGGAGCGACAGCGTAGCCGCGCAAAGCCGTTTTTAAAGGCGTCCTCTCCAGAAGAAAAATTAAAAATGTAAAATTTATTTTCTTTTCTTTGAAAGTTTGATTTTATGTGTTAAAATATGGTGGTAAATTTTGAGGCAGAAATGAAACAGAACTTAAAGGAAAAATGTCGTCTGCAATTAGTGCCGAATGTAAAAAAGAAGAGTCATTTTTTCAGGAATTTGATTCTTGTTCTGGCAGGACTTTTACTTGCCGGAGTTTTTGTGGCGATTTTTATTATATTTGCACAAAATAAAATTATACACACGAATTCTTTTGATGCTCCTCTAAAGGTGGAAACTCTTTCGAGGTCTTCGAATAATGTTGCGATTTTATTTGAAATTCCCCGCCGCGCCGACAATACGGAAAATTCCTGGTATGACAAGGACAGCCGTCAGTGGGGCGCCCAGTATGACATTTACATTATAAATAAATCTAAGACTCTTTTGACAGACTGGTCTTTGAAAATTTATGTGCCGGAAGATTTTAGGATTGATTCCAGCTGGAACGGGGTTTATAAAAGTCAAAGTGTCGGAGAAAAAAAATTTATTCTTGCGACTGGAATTGAAAGCGCCCTTAATGTAAGGGTTGCTAAAGGGGAACTGGGCAAACTGGGCTTTGTTTTGTATACCCCTCATCTTTTAAAGGATTGCAATTTTGAATTGACTTACCGCCTGGAAAAATCTGTTTGTTCTGATCCCCTGGTAATTGTTCTTTTTTGTTTGCTTCTTTTGGATTTACTTACGATTTTTATTTATTACCTTACCTACTTTATGTTGGAGCACCAGAAAAAGCATTCTGAAAGTACCATTCAGGCCCTTATTCAACTGGTGTCACATTTTATAGACGTGCGCGATCCTTACACAAGGGAACATTCATCTCATGTAGGAAAGTATTCCCGTATGATTGCAGAAAGAATGGGCTTTTCTAAAGAGGATCAGCGGAATATTTACTATATGGGCCTTTTGCACGATGTGGGAAAAGTTTTGATTCCAAGTGAAATTCTTAAAAAAACAGAAAAACTGACAGACGAAGAATGGCAGATTATGAAAAAACACACAACTTATGGTGCTGAGATTTTAAAGAATTTTGAATACATTCCTTATGTGAAGGAAGCGGTTTTGTACCACCACGAGCGTTATGACGGGGGCGGTTACATGAGCGGCCTTAAAGGGAACGAAATTCCTCTGGTGGCAAGGATTATTTGTGTGGCTGATTCTTACGATGCAATGGCGACGGACCGTGCTTACCGTAACAAGTTGCCACGAGAGGTTATTCTTTCGGAAATAGAGAAAAACAAGGGCAAGCAGTTTGATCCGGAAATTGCTTCTATTATGGTGGAGCTTATCAAGGAAGGAAAGATTTAAAGGCATCACTAAAAAGTCATTTTCAATGCTTTTTTTTAGAGATGCCTTCGAATTTTAAGTCTTTGAAATACAAAGACTTAAAATGTCGCATTTTCATAGTTGCCTCTAAAAATTGCAATTTTTAGAGGCTCCC
>CAVJHV010000112.1:0-6838 GCA_963649315.1 Treponemataceae bacterium
AAACGGCCCTTCCGCCACTTGCTGCGCGCGGTCCTTCGGACTGCCTTCGGCATGGCTCCAGGGCCGGCTAGGCGCATTTTGAAAAGAAGATAGGGCTTTCGTAAAATATCCGGGCATTGCTTTGCAGCGCAGTTGCTTTACGAATGAAATGTTTTTTCCAAAAGCAGCATAGCCGGTTACGACATCCTGTCGTGCTGGAATTGCCAGGCAATTCCAGCGGTTGGTTTAAAGAACGCGCCCTCCATGGCGCAGTTTCTTTACGACTGAAATGTTTTTTTTCAAAAGCAGCCTAGCCGGTCGTGGAGTGGTTTGCCGAAGGCAAAGTGCGAAGCACCGAGGCGAACAGCCGAGCCACGAAAGGACCGTTTGACAAAAGGCGGGGTGCTTCAGGAAAAATAAAATAAAAATTGTGGTGCTTGTACAAAAAAATTATTTAGTGTAGAGTTTTAGAACTTTATCTCTTTTATACGATTTTGATGAAAGATGGCAGAATGGTTTGACCACTGCCTAAAGAGTTTACGAATGCTCCTATGTCACATCACCAGAAAGTCGACGTGAAATTCCGCGCGCTTTTTGCTTGTGGAATGAGGAGCTTTTTTTATGAACAGATTTGTAAAGCGTTACCTGGTTGACGCTATGGCTGGAATGGCCCAGGGCCTGTTTGCTTCACTTTTGATTGGAACGATTGTTAAGACTTTGGGGCAGCAGCTTTTTAATGTCTGGCAAAATCCTTTTTTTAACTTTTTAATTCAAGCGGGAAATTTTGCGACTGAAAGTCATGTGGTTGGCGCGGCTATGGCTGTGGGTATTGGTTATGCCATGAATGTGCCGGCTCTGGTTTTGTTTTCGCAAGTGGCTGTTGGGGCGGCTGCCAATGTGACTGGCGGGGCGGGCGGTCCTTTTGCGGTTTTAGTGATTGCGATTGTTTCTGCGGAACTGGGGGCCCTTGTCAGCAAAAAAACTAAAGTTGATATTCTTGTGACTCCTCTGGTGACTATTTTGTCTGGTTCCCTTTTGACTCTTTTAGTGGCCAAATGGATTGGGCTGGCCGCTTCTTCTTTGGGAAATTTGATTATCTGGGCAACGACTTTGCAGCCTTTCTGGATGGGAATAATTATTTCTGTGGTTGTGGGAATTGCCCTTACTTTGCCAATTTCTTCTGCGGCTATTTGTGCGGCTTTGGGGTTGACTGGTCTTGCAGGCGGGGCGGCTTTGGCTGGCTGCTGCGCTCAAATGGTGGGATTTGCAATTTTGAGTTTTAAGGAAAACAGGGCTGCTGGTCTTATTTCCCAGGGGCTGGGCACTTCTATGCTGCAAATGCCGAATATCATTAAAAATCCAAAAGTCTGGATTGCTCCGATTATTGCCAGCGGAATTACGGGGCCTTTGGCTACATGTCTTTTTAAAATCGAAATGAATGGGGCGGCTGTTTCTTCCGGTATGGGAACATGTGGTTTTGTAGGGCAAATTGGTGTAATAAGCGGCTGGCTGGAACCTTCTGCTGCTGCCATTGAACATGGGGCTAAGGCTATTGTGCCGGGCTTGATGGACTGGCTGGGCTTGATTTTGATTTCTTTTGTTTTGCCGGCCCTTATCTGTTTCTTTTTGGGAAAGCTTTTCCGCCGCATCGGCTGGATTAAGGAAGGTGATTTGTCTTTGGAAAATCCTGTTTTAAGGCAGGATGAAAAGGCTGTGTCTGAAGGGGAGTAGGGAAGGGTTACGGAAGGCGCTTTTGTATGGAGAGAGATGAATGGTTACGAAAGTGGCTTTTGTGGGAGAGGAAATGGTTTTGAAAGGAGGATTTCTGGCGGAAGAGATGTTGTTTGTGGTAGAAAAGCTGGTTTCGTAAACAGGCACCCTTTACGAAAGAAAAGCATCATTCGTAAACAGATTCCGTTTCAAAAAAAATTATCCGGCCGGGAACGGCTGACTTTATAAAAGTTGTCTTGAACATTGGAGGGCTGCTGCTTGCTTAAAGCAGCACTGGTCAGACCAAAGAAATAATCTTTGGTCTGACATTTTTTTGTCTTTTAAAAATCCATTGCTAAAAGTGCATTTCTAAAGGTGCTTAAAGTTTTTCAATAAAATCAAGAATCAAGTCTACGCTTTTGTCTATGCCCAGGGGGGAAGAATTTAAGCACAAGTCGTAACTTTTTGTTTCGCCCCATTTTCTCTGGCAAAAGCTATTGTGGTACTGTCTTCTTTTTCTGTCGTGACGTTCGATTGCAATTTTGGCTTTTCTGCGGTCAAAATTACGGCGTTCCATAATGCGCTTAATTCTTGCCTCTTCGTCAGCATGAATAAAAATGGAAATGTAAGGGGCCAGTCCTTCAAAGAGATCTGCAGAACAGCGGCCTACGATTACGAAAGAATCTCCGTCTGCAGCCTTTGATTTTAAAAGGGCAAACTGCATTTCTGCAATGTTTTGCTCAGGAGAATTGTTAAAACCTCTGACAGTTCTGCTGAAAATGCGGTTTCTTGGTTTTTCATCGTAGTTGCAGATTTCGTTTACATCAACATTTTTTGTTGCAGCAACTTCTTCCAAAAGATTTCTGTCATAAAAAGGCAAATCAAGTTTTTTAGAAAGCTTTTCTGCAATTTCGTGACCACCACTGCCGTACTCGCGGCCAATACAAATTATTAACTGCTTGTCCATATTAAATTTCATTATATCCACTCCAATGCAAAATCGTAAAGAAAAATTTGAAATGATTTTTTTAAGGGGCCGTTAAAGGCTCGTTAAAAATTGCAATCTTAAGGGATTCCCTTAATGTCTTTGGGAAAGAAAAATATTTCTAAAATCCAAAAAAATCTTTCCTTACAGATAGCGAATAAAAATAATTGCAGTACTTATAATCATAACAAGCACTGTTACCGGAGCACAAAGTTTGCAGTACCTGCCCCAGCCGACCGGGTGACCTGCTTTTGCTGCGACAGATGTTCCTACAACGTTTGCACTAGCACCAATAGGGGTTGCGCTTCCTCCAATATCTGTTCCCATGGAAAGGGCCCATGAAAGTGTAGAAAGCGGTACGCCGGTAGAAATGGTTAATGCCTGGATTACAGGAATCATTGTGGCAGCAAAAGGAATGTTGTCTATAAAGGCGCTGGCAACTGTAGAAACCCAGATGATGATAGCAATCATTATGTAAACATTTCCGCCTGAAATTTTTCCAATGAAGTTTGCAATTACTTTTAAAATGCCGGTTTGTTCAAGACCGCCTACCACAACAAACAGTCCTATAAAAAAGAGCAGGGTCTTGTAGTCCACCTTTTTAAGGATTTGCGGGATATGTTTAAAAGAAGTAATCAATGTAAGCAGAGCAATGCCGGCCCCGATTGTTGCAACAGTAAGGCCAGTCTGTGCATGGCTGACCAAAAGTCCAACTGCCAGTAAAAAAATAAGTGTGCTGATTATAAAAGATTTTTTGTCTGTAATGGCAGAAGCAGGACTTGGAAATTTAGAAGTGTCCACATCCTTTCCGGCATTTTTGTATTCCCGGCGGCACAAAAGCAGGAAATATAAAACGGAAAAAACTAAAGCGATTAAGGCAATAAAACCAGTGTTTGTAATAAAGTCTGCAAAAGAAAATCCCAGTGAGGTGCCGATAATGATGTTTGGAGGATCACCGCACATTGTGGCAGAACCGCCTAAGTTGGCACAAAATATTTCCGAAAGAATCATTGCTACCGGGTTGAATTTTAAAAGCTGGCTTAATTCTACAGTGACCGCCGCCAGAAACAAAATGACTGTTATGCTGTCTATGAACATGGCAAGCACAAAAGACATAATCATAAAAGTAACAAAAATGGAAAGCACCCTGTAGTGAACCATTTTTGCCAGTCGCATGCAAAGCCATCTGAAAAATCCGGCTCGGGCCATTCCTTCTACCATTATCATCATGCCGGCAATAAAAATAATTGTTTCCCAGTTGATGCCGCTGGAAGCTTCTGAAGACTGACCTGCGGAATACCAGAAAGCCCCTGTAAAAATGTTTTTCACATTGAGCGTTTCTAAAATAGCCTGGGGACTTTTCATGCAAAAGCCAAAAACCAGAACAATTGTTAAAAGTCCACAGCCAAGAGTAACAAAATGACGTTCAATTTTTTCCGTAACAACCAGAATGAACATCACTGCGAAAATGCCAAGGGCAAAATAAGAAGCAAGTGTCATCTGCCTTTCCAACCTTTTTTTTGTTTTGAAAAATATAACTTTTCTCGCAAATGTTTGCAATCTATGTAAATTCGTGCTAACTTTTACCTATGACGCCACTGGAAAAATACTATGGAAAATTTAAAGAAGACCACCGTTTGACTACCCGCCACGGAATTGTGGAATTTAAAACCACAATGAAATTTATTCACGAAAATATTCCCTGGGATCAAAAAGTGAAAATCGCAGACATTGGAGCCGGAACTGGCCGCTATTCAGTAGCCCTTGCCCAGGAAGGCCACGATGTGACCGCCGTAGAACTGGTGGACCACAATTTGAAAATTCTGGAAAGTAAACACGCAAATGTAAAGTGCTGGCCCGGTAACGCCATGGATTTGCATTTTCTGCCGGACGAAACTTTTGACATAACGCTTATGTTTGGTCCCATGTACCATCTTTTAAAAAAAGAAGAACGCCTTAAAGCCTTTAGCGAAGCCCGCCGCATTACCAAAAAAGGCGGACTGGTTTTTGTCCAGTATCTGATGAACGAGTACAGCGTTTTGACATACTGTTTTAAACAAAACCATATAGAAGAATGTCTTGAAGCAAAAACTTTGACTGCAGACTTTAAGCAGATTCCCACGGAAAAAGATTTGTACGTTTACCTGCGCCTGGAAGATTTGGACGCCATGCAAAAAGAAAGCGGCCTTAAGTTAAAAACGCGTTTTGCAGCAGACGGCCCCAGCGACTACATGAGGCAAACTTTGAACGCCATGGACGAAAAAACTTTTGCTCATTTTCTGGACTATCATTTTGCCACATGTCTCCGCCCCGAACTTTTTGGCGCATCCTCCCACATCGTGGACATTTTGCAAAAATAGTTTTTCTTTTTTTTGAAGCATACCGCCTTTTGTTAAACGGCCCTTGCAGGGTTCCGCTTCGCTTCAGTGCCACTTTGTGGCACCAGGCCCTTTCACGGCCGGCTATGTGCTTTATGAAAAGCAATATTTTTTTCGAAAAATATCGACCTTGGCTTCGCAGCACAGCTGCTCAGCTTCTTCGCTAAAAACTTGCTTTGCAAGTTTTTCCGGCTTCGCCGTCGCTCATCATACGGCCGACTATGATGATGACAAAAGAAAGGCCTTTTCAAAAAAGATTTTGCTTTTTAAATTTTAATTTCTTTTTACTTTTTACAATTCGAATTTAAAAGACAACAGCCCGCTACGACATCGTGTCGTGCTGGAATTGCAGGTAATTCCAGCGGCTGGTTTAAAGAATGCGCCCTCCCTGGCGCAATCGCTTTACAAAAGAAATATCTCTTTCCAAAATATACCTAGCCCGCCGTGAAGTGGGCTGCTGCAGGCAGAGTGCGAAGCACCGAGGCGAATAGCCGAGCCACGGAAGGGCGGTTAACGTCAGGCGGGATGCTTTTAGAAAAAACAGAAAAATAAAATTAATTGTAAAAAAAAAATTATTTCATTATTATGGTAAAGATTTTTAGCAGGAAACTGCGAGGGTGAAATATGGAAAATTCTAAAAGAACTGTGACTTGCGGCGAACTTACAAAGGCCGATGTTGGTAAAAAAGTTGTGCTCAATGGCTGGGTCAGCCGTACACGCGATTTGGGCGGTTTGGTTTTTATTCGTTTGCGTGACCGTTATGGAATTACTCAGGTGATGGTTGGCGACAAGGCGTCTGATGATGTTAAAAAAATTGCTTCTTCTTTGAAGTCTGAATATTGTATTGCGGTTGAAGGTGTTGTTGCTGCCCGCGCTGAAAAGGATGTTAACCGCGACATGGCAACTGGTGAAATTGAAGTGGAAGCCAGCGACATTGAAATTTTCACAACCAGTCAGGAATTGCCTTTTTCTATTGAAGAAGTGCGCCAGAAGGATGGCAGTCTGGTTCTTCCAAACGAAGATTTGCGCTTAAAATACCGCTACCTTGATTTGCGTCGCGCTCCGATGCAGCACAACATTATTTTGCGTTCACAGGTTACTTTTGCTACCCGCGAATTTTTGACCAGCAAGGGATTTTTGGAAATTGAAACTCCGACTTTCATAAAATCAACTCCGGAGGGGGCCCGTGATTATCTGGTTCCAAGCCGCGTTCACCCGGGAAAGTTTTATTCTTTGCCACAGTCGCCTCAGCTTTACAAACAGCTTTTGATGGTTAGTGGATTTGATAAATATTTTCAGATTGCCCGCTGCTACCGTGATGAAGATGCCCGCGGAGACCGTCAGCCTGAGTTCACTCAAATTGATATGGAAATGAGTTTTACAAATCGCGAAGAAGTTTTAACCGTTACTGAAGAGTTGATGAATCACATCTTTAAGAAAACTCTGAATTACCAACTTCCACTTCATTTTGACAGAATCAGTTGGGACGATGCATTTGACTTTTACGGAAGTGACAAGCCGGATTTGCGTTTTGACCTTAAAATGCAGGATGCTGCTTTTATGGCAGATTTGAGTGATTTTAATGCATTCAAGGCAGGCGCTGCAAACGCTGACAAAAATATTGAAAGACATAAAAGAAGCGGTTTAAAAGTCCTTGTTGTAAAAAATGTTGCAGACAAGTACAGCCGCAAAAATATTGAAGCCCTGGAAGCTGTTGCAAAAATTAACCATGCTAAGGGCCTTGCCTGGATGAAAGTTGATGGTGAAGGCAAGTTTGAAGGCGGAA
>CAVJHV010000113.1:0-6771 GCA_963649315.1 Treponemataceae bacterium
TTTTTTTTGTTTTGAGAAGGGGTGTCTGGTGTTGTAAATGTTCTGCTGAGTGGCTGGATTTTTTTATTTCGGAAAGCGGTATGTGTTGGGATAAAGATTTTGGAGGTGGCAGAGGATTTTTTTGTTTTGGGAAATGGTGTTTGTTGTGGCAAAAATTTTGGTGAAGTGGAGAAAGTTTTTTTTGTTTTGGGAAGGGATGACGGTAACCTGTAAATAATAATTCCCCATTTTTTTAGCAGAAATTGCAAGTTTTTTTGTAAATCATGGCTGGGGTTAGTCCGCCGTGAATTTTTCTGGGATGGTTGTTCATTCAGTTTTCTGCCTGCAGAATTTATTCATCGGTGACTATCGAAAAATCGCAGCCTTTTGGGAAGAAGCGGCGGAGAATTCTGTTGAGGTTCTCGTTTGTGCCATGTTCGCAGGCGGTGTATGGATGGGCAAAATAAAGTTTTGTCCGACTCTTGCCGTCAATGCAGCTTCTTTCAATTCCTTCGATGTCTATAAACTCACTTCTGCCGTCACAGGTGAGCGTGGTGAAAATCTTTCTGAATGCCTTACTTCCGATTTCTTTCTCAATTCTATCAAGAACTTCGACGACGCTTTTTCCCTTTGCATCTGGAATCTTTTTTACAATCTCTTTACGGCTTTTCCGTTCTGTCATTGTAAAAAGACATTCTGTTCCTTTGTCAATTCCTCCTTTCAGCGTATCCAGTTCCCAATGACCGAAAGTTTTGCGTGTTTCGATCTCTTTCGGATGATTATCTATGCTGTGCTCAGCACATTTTGAGCGGCTGTAGCGTCTTGTTGAGCCTTTTTCGCGGTATTTTATGCCCCTGTTGGGTAAATCTGTACGTTCCACGCCTGAAACAATGCCTTGATTCACCCAGTTATAAAGCGTTTTTTCACAGAGTCTTGTTTCCGTTTTCCAGCCGTTCAACTTGAAATCGGTAATTACAGCCGTACGGACTGTAGTTTTTGTCCACAATCATTTTTTTCAGTTCGGCACATAAAGCGTAGTCGCTTTCGATTTTCAGTTTCCTCCCTCTTGCCGTGTTTTCTAAAGTCCGCGTTCTGTTGGGAATAGTCCGCATTATATTTCAGGACTTTGCTTAAATCGCTCTTTAGATATTCTACAAGTCCGCGTTTTATTTCGTTATAGATGGTCTTTCTGTCACAGCCAAAAATCCTCGCCAGCTCTGTCCTTTTTTGAATCCTGGGAAATCCTTTTTTGCCCAGAAGATATCCTTCAAGCAAGAGTCGTTTGTTGTAGTTAAAACAGCAGTTTTCTTTTCTTCTCTTTTCTTTTCTTTCGTCCTATAATTCCCATAAGGTTTTCTCCTTTTGTTTTTTTGGGTTTGCAATTTCCATTATAACAGTTGATGAAAATCTTTTTTTACTGTGGGGAATTATATTTTACTGCTTGCCTTGGGAGGGGATGACTGTTGCGGTAAAGCCTTTGTACCTAATAGAAAAAGCACTTACCACCAGAGAATAATACCATCTTCTTCATTTTTTTATGCGCTTAGCCGGCCGTGGAAGCCCGTAGTCACCCGCGACAGAGGAGCGGGTGATGAGCGGTAGCGAAGGCTGGAAGGGCCGTTTAACGAAAGGCGGGATGCTTCAAAAAAAAAGAAAAAATATTATGTGGTTTTCATTTGTGCTTTTTTGTGATAGACTGCTAATTCAATGCTTGTGCATTCCGGCACAGGAAAGGAGTTTTTAATGGAAAAAGAACATGCATGTACTTTGGACAAAATTATTTCTCTTTGCAAGAGACGTGGTTTTGTTTATCAGGCTTCTGAAATTTATGGGGGGCAAGCGGGTGCCTGGGATTATGGTCCTTTGGGTGTAGAATTTAAGCGTAACATTCAAAATGAATGGTGGCATTATATGACTCAGCTGCATGATGATGTGGTTGGTTTGGATTCTGCAATTTTTCAGCACCACACAACCTGGAAGGCTTCGGGCCACGTTGATCACTTTTCGGATCCTATGGTTGACTGTACTGAATGTAATGCACGCCACAGGGCAGATAAATTAATTGAAGATTTTGTTGCTTCTCATCCGGACAAGGCTCCTTCTAAACCTGTTGACTGTATGAGTCATGAAGAAATGTCTGAATATATTAATGCAAATATCAACTGTCCTACTTGTGGCAGCACAAACCGCAAATATACGGCTGTTCGTGAATTCAACCTTATGTTTAAGACATACCAGGGGCCTTTGGCTGATGAGTCTCATTTGATTTACCTGAGACCGGAAACATGCCAGGGTATTTTTACGGATTTCAAGGCAATTGTTCAGTCTAACCGCATGAAGATTCCTTTTGGGGTGGCTCAGGTAGGTAAGTCTTTCCGTAACGAAATTATTTTTAAGAATTTTATTTTCCGTACTTGCGAATTTGAACAGATGGAAATGGAATATTTCTGCAAACCTGGCACTGAAGATGAAACTTTTGACAGGTGGAGAAAGGAACGCTGGGCCTTCTATCTTAAGTATGGCATTCCTGAAAAGCAGCTGAAATGGCACCACCATGACAAGCTGGCTCATTACGCAAAAGATGCTTATGATATTACATACAACTTCCCAATCGGTTTTGAAGAAGTTGAAGGAATTCATTCGCGCACAGACTTTGACTTAAGCCAGCACATGGAATATTCAAAGAAGGATATGAATTATATTGATCAGGAAGATGGCAACAAGAGATATATTCCTTATGTTGTAGAAACTTCTGCCGGTCTTAACCGCAACTTCCTTATGTTCCTTTGTGAAGCTTATGAAGAACAAAATGTTTCTACAGATCCAGAAAAGGAAGACTATAGAACTGTTTTGCACCTGGACCCTAGACTGGCTCCTATTACTGTTGCTGTTTTGCCTCTTATGAAAAAAGATGGTCTTGCAGAAAAGGCAAAGGAAATTCAGCACATGCTTAAAGAAGATTATGTTACTGACTATGATGTTTCTGGTACTGTTGGAAAGAGATACCGCCGTCAGGATGAAGTTGGTACTCCTTTCTGCGTAACTGTTGATTATGACACAATTCAGCAAAAAAAGGATGATGGTTCGGATAATCCTCTCTTTAACACTGTTACTGTCCGCTACAGAGACAGCATGGAACAGGAAAGGGTAAACCTTGATGATTTGGTTGATTTTATCCACAAGGCTATTCGTAACTACAAGCCTTACGTAAAGGCTTAATCTTTCTTTAAAAAACTGAATGTTCAGGCAAAAGGCTGTAGGCATTTTTAAAAGTTGCAATTTTTAGAGATGTCCTAAAATCAAAATGAAGATAAAAACTTTTTGCCTGATATTTTTTTTATTAAGGGAGTTTCTGATGATTGCAGTTTTTTCAGGCGAATAAAAAATAAATCAGGTAGAATTTTTATATGGAATATGTTTCCCTGGGAAGGACAAAACTTTTAGTAAGCCGCACATCTTTTGGCGCCATGAGTCTTGATTGTAAAGAAATTGAAGACTTTGGAGATGAAGCCGAAGAAAAGGCCTGCGCCCTAGTTTATCAGGCATACAAGGAAGGTGTAAATTTTTTTGATCTTTCCCATTCAAAGGCAAATTGTGAAGTCAGGCTGGGCCGCATTGTGCACGGCATAAGGCAAAATGTTATTCTTGCTACAAAAAGTCAGGCCCAGACAGCCCGCGAGCTTAGAAGTGATCTTGCAGAAAGCCTTCAAAATCTGGACACGGATTCAATTGAACTTTACCAGATAGAAAATCCTCTTTTTTTGCCAGGCCCGGATACTGGGGACGGCCTTTACCGTGAATTGCTTTCCATGAAGGAGCGGGGGCTTATAAAACACATAGGTCTTGCCACGGAAAATATTGAACTTGCCCGCCAGGCTGTTGAAAGCGGTTATTATGAAGTGCTTCAGTTTCCCTTCAATGTTTTGTATCCCCAGGAATATGTTGATCTTGTAAAACTTTGCGCTCAGAAAGAAATTGGTTGTATTGCCATGCAGCCAATGAACGGGGGACTTTTAAATAATCTGCCGATCGCTTTGGGCTACTTAAGTCAGTTTGAAAATGTAGTTCCCGTTTGGGGAGTTCACACCCAGGAAGAATTGCAGCAGATTCTTTATTTTACAGCAAACCCTCCTGTTATAGATGAAGGATTTAAAAAGGAAGTGGAAAAACTGCGTATGTTTTTTAATTGAATTTTTGAATTTTGGCTGCGTGACGGGATGGCGGAAGATTTGTGTTTTCGAAAGATGGTATGTCATGAAAGTGACGGATGGTTACGAAAGAGGTGGCTGTCATGAAAGCGGGCACTGTTTACGAAAGACGTGGATGTCCTGAAGGCGGTGTCTGTTTACTAAAGAGATGATTGTCCCGAAAGAGGCTACTGTTTACGAAAGTGGTGATTGTCCCGAAAGAGGCACTGTTTACGAAAAAAATGATTGTCATGAAAGCGGGCACTGTTTACGAAAGACGTGGATGTCCTGAAGGCGGTGTCTGTTTACTAAAGAGATGATTGTCCCGAAAGAGGCTACTGTTTACGAAAGTGGTGATTGTCCCGAAAGCGGGCACTGTTTACTAAAGAGATGATTGTTATGAAAGCGGCGCTGTTTACGAAAGCCGCGTATGTTCTGAAAGTGACGGATGGTTACGGAAGAGGTAATTGTCCCGAAAGCGGCATTGTTTACGAAAAAAATGATTGTCCCGAAAGAGGCTACTGTTTACGAAAGCGCCCTCATTTTTTCCAAAAATCCCCCTCCACATCACAATATTCTTGCCACCTAAATTTTTTTAATGGAAGCAATAATGTCCTTAATTTCCTGTCTGGTCATAGGGCGGATGATTTTGTAATTTTTGTCATCAGTTTGAACGGTCAAGATCCTGCCATCCGGGCCCTTTTCACCAATAATTTGAACAAGAGGCTTTGTAGGATTTTCTGGTTTTACTTCGGTTACCTGGGCAATTTTTCCATTTTCCAGATAAAGGTAAGAACCAATCGGGAAAAGAGAAGTTGTCAAAAGTAAAGCCTTTACTACACTTGAATCATAAAGGTGATTTTCATTTTTCAAAAGTTCCAGCATAGCCTCGTAAGTCGTATGGGCTTCTTTAAAATGCCGTGGGGCCGAAATAGCTTCATAACTGCAGGCAACCGCAATTATCTTTGCATTCAGTGTAATTTCACCGCCATTCAAATGTCTTGGGTAGCCTGTGCCAGTTTCCCTTTCATGATGTTCAAGAACTCCAATCTGAACCGCTGCCGGAAATTTTGCATCCTTAACAATGTTGTATCCCAAAATAGGGTGAGTCGCAATTAAAATCCTTTCTGAAACAGTAAGTTTTTTTTCATTCATGTACATCTGAGGTGGAATGCGCAGCATACCAATTTCGTGCACCAGACAAGTCACACCCAGTTCCACCAGGCGCGACTGGGGCAACTTCATTTGCATTCCAATAGCCAGAGAAATAATCGTAGTGCGGATGGTGTGGCTGACAAGAAATTCCTTTTGCCTGTATTCAATGTTAGGAGTAATGCGAAGAAAATAATTTTTATTATCCTTTAAAAAAGAAGAAAGAATATTTACAGTTGCAGAAATTTCAACGTAATTCAATTCCTTGTGGGTTGCGTAGTGGGTAAAAACTTGATTTACAAAACGGCTGTATTCATCATAAACCTTTTGACTTGCATCCATCCTGGTCTGGTCACAGTCATTTTGTGAAATCATTTCCCTGGCCTTTGAAATAACTTCTTTTACGCCGTCATCCCCTTCAGTTGCCGCCTCATGAATAACCACTTCCTGGCTGCTTTTTTTGACAGGCTCTGACACAAAAGACTTAGGCTGGGTAAAAGGTGACCTGCCCATTATTCCTTCAGATTCCACTTGGTCAAAATTCCAGTTCTTTAATATTTTCAGCATGGACTCTGTGACCGGAGTAGAAGGCGTCGAAATAAGAAAACTTTTGTCCAGATAAAGATTTTGAGAAAAATAAGTTCCAGCTTTCAAATCAGTAATTTTGTAATTAGTCATAATTTTTTCCAAAGGCACTCTATTTTATCGCATGCTACAGAAAAAATAAAGGTCTTAAATCCCCGCCCTTTTTTCTTTTTTTTTGAAGCATACCGCCTTTTGTTTAACGGCCCTTGTGTGGCTCGGCTATTCGCCTCGGTGCTTCGCACTTTGCCTTCTGCAAACCACTTCACGGCCGGCTATGCGTTTTTTGAAAAGAAACTGTCCTTTCGTAAAGCATCATGGCTTCAAAAAGTTTCTAGCTCCCACATGCAAAAAAAAAGAACCAGTTGCCCTGGTTCTTCCTCAAAATGCTGAATAATTTTTAGAGGTCTGGATGTCAAAAATGACCCTCTAAAGTTATCGCCTGCACGTTTTAATTATCGGATGGACAAAAAAAGACTTTAGCGAATTTAAAAAAAATAACACTTTTTTAGAAAGATAAATTTATTTTTTCATATTTTTCTGTCATGTGAATGTATTCATCCAGGGCCTTTAAAAGCTGACTGTAAATAATTTGGCTGCAGTTCAAATTTGCAAGGGCAGGATTTTCATTTTCTTCATTTTTATTTTGTGACAAAAGTTTTTCCATCTGCCTTTGACTTGGAAAAATCAGGGCGGCCGCTTCTTTTGTAGAGGAGGTTAAAATATTTTTGTCGATGGCTGTAAGTTCTTCGTTTGTTTTTTGAAAAAGATTTTTGTCATTTACAAAAGCTTTTGCTTTTTTGACCAAGTCCAGGGCTTTTAAAACAAGGAGCTTTAATTGCCCTAAATCCTTTTGAAAAGCCCTGTAAAG
>CAVJHV010000114.1:0-6736 GCA_963649315.1 Treponemataceae bacterium
TTTTCAAAACCTCTCAAATTTAAAACATTCGAATCAGAGTAATTAATTTCCTTTAACGAACGGGAAAGTTCTTCAAGTGAGTTTACAGGATTTTGATTGTAAACATTCACATTATTAAAAGAAGCTTGAACGGCTTTTATTATTTTTGCAGAAGCCTCACAGCCTTTTGGACTAGTTACAAGTTTGGACTGCAGATTTATTACTTCTTCCAAAAAGGCCTTGTAAATTAAACGGGGTGTAAAGTTTGCACAGGCGGTAGAAATAACTTTAGCATCTACACTATTTCCCTGACAAATATTTTTTAGAAAAAGTTTTGCGTAGTAAGAAATTATCTCCCTTTCAACAGGCAGATAATTTTGCAAAAATTTTTCAATTGTTTCACTAACAGGCTTTAAAGATTTAGGAATGTAGTGAAAAACTTTATCAATAATAACCTGCTGCTCTTTAGGGGATCGCTCAAAAAAGGAATAATTTCTCAGACGGCTAAGAATTGTTGGAATCATTGCAAGGCGATTTGTTGTTGTAAGAATAAACTCAGTGTCTACAGGAGGCTCTTCCAAAATTTTTAAAAGAGCATTTCTTGTTGCATCTGCCATGCGATCAGCATTTTCTATAATGAGAATTTTTTTGCCATTGGAAGAAGACAATCTTGCCCATGAAGAAAAATTCCTTATTTGAGATACAGGCAAATTATCATATAAAAAAGATTCTTCAAGTTTTAAACAAAAGGAATAGACGTCATCAACAATAGTATTTAATTCTTCGTTTTCTGGCAAAGTAGTTCTTGAAGGATTTATCAACTCAAGATTTTCTTCTATGCCGGCAAGAATGGGTGAAAACTTAGACAACTTGTCATCCCCCTCCCACAAAATAGGATTAAAACGACTTGTCAGTTTTCTAACAGAGCGGATAAAAAGAATTCTTGCAGCTTTCAAGTGATTCGTATTATTGTAAGCGGCATTTAAAAAAGTTTCAGATGCGGCTTTAATTTCGGTAACTCTGTCGCAGGGACCTGTAATAATGACATTTTGATTTACAAGCACTCTGTTTTTTTTACACGAGGGACAGTTACAATTCCAGTCACCATAATTATGACAACCCAAAACGCGTGCAAGTTCCAGGCCGCATGACAACTTTCCAGAAGAAGCTGGTCCCGAAAACAAAAGGGAGCCCGGCAAAGTATTATGTTTTAAATCATCTTTTAAAAGACTTGCTGCACTTTGATAAAGAATATTTTCAAACATTCACCCATCCTCCATTAAAAATTGAAATTGTAATGGAATCTAATATTTTTTGTGATTGCTCAAGTGGGAGAGAAAGAGGCTTATTTATAAAAGGACTGAGAATTTTGAAAAAGAAACTTTGTGAAAGCATTAAAGACAAATCAAACCAAGGCTGAACGTTAAAAATCAAAAGCACAAGACAAGTTATTGCCAGACCTTCAAGCAAACCAAAAACAAATCCCAGAAAATGATCAAGGGAATTTAAAAGAGAAGTTTCAAAAAGTTTTTGAAAAAGGAGCTGAACTAATTTTAATAAAAGAAAAACTAAAACAAAAACCGCAAGAAAAGCAAGAATCACACATGCAAAATGATTTTTTATTGATTTTTCAAAAAGGACTGATACCTTTTGGTAAAAAAGAATTGACATCCAGATAGAAATAACTGGCACACCCTTTTCAAAAATCTCGCGAACAAAACCCTTGATTACAGCAATAATTGCACAAACTAAAATTATGGCAGCAAAGATAAAATCTAATACTGTTCCACTATTCATTTATTCAGCACCCCAAAAAGAATTTCTGCAATCTTTCTGGCAGGACGAGAGCCATCTGAAAGAGATGCAGAATTTTTTGCAACTTCCTTTCTCTTTTTTTTGTCAAGCAAAGCAGTAAGAGTTTCCCTAAGATTTTCCTTATTTGCATCTTCTCCAGCAAGAACAAAAGCTGCTCCATTTTTTTCAAAATATCTGGCATTGTCCACTTGGTCACCCCTGGTTCCAGAACCGCAAAGTGGCAGCAAAACCATTGGCTTACCGGCAACAGAAGATTCCCAAATTGAATTTGCACCAGCCCTTGAAAGAATTATGTCGCTTGCATGGATTACAGAAGGCATTTCTGAATAAATAAAAGCATAAGGTTTATAATCAGCGTCATAGGAATTCATTATAGGCGCATTTTCTTCGGCAAAAGATTTTCCAGTCTGGTGAACCACAATGAAATTTTCTTTCAGCCATTCAAGATTTTCAATTACAAGATTGTTAACTTGTCTGGCTCCAAGACTGCCTCCTAAAACAAGAAGAATAGGCTTTTTATTTTTTGGATCAATGTTAAGGAAAAGTCTTCCTTCCTTTGCTGAATTTTCATAGAAAACTGGTCTGACAGGATTTCCTGTTACCTGGCACTTTGATTTCTGCTCATCAGAAAAATATTTTTTTGTTTCATCATAAGTAAGAAAAATACCGCTCGCAACTTTACTATTAAGCCTTGTGGCAAGACCTGGAGTAAAATCACACTCATGAGTATAAAAAGGAATGTGCAATTTTCTGGCAGCCCGGCATGGAGGAACGGAAACAAATCCCCCTTTAGAAAAAAGAATATCAGGTTTGATTGCCTTTAAAAATTTTTTTGCTTTAAAATAACCCGCAATAATTCTGAAAAGGTCTGTAAAATTCTGCCAGGAAAAATATCTTCTTAGTTTGCCACATGGAATGCCAACAAATTCATCAATGCTGCCCCCCTTGGAAGTAAGATTTTTTTCTACAAGATTTTTATCCATACCTCTTGAAGAACCGATCCAATATATTTTTACAGGAATATTATTTTCATTAAAAATATTTTTTACTTCATCTGCAACAGCGATTCCAGGATAAATATGTCCACCAGTTCCGCCACCCGCAAATACAATTTTATAAGTTTTTGCATCAGTCATTTTTAACCCCTCAAAAATATCTGTAAGGGAAAGTCTTTTACAAGTTCCCTGCATTTTCCACCCTTTTAAAAAAAATTCTAAAATCAATTTTTAAAATCAATTCCAGGAATTTTAATTTTCCAACTTTTAAAAAACGACTTCTTCCTTTGGAGGATATTTATCAATCAAGTCAACTAAATCCCCTCTTTTAAAAAGTGAAGCATAAGTTCTGGCTGACATTCCCATAGAATCTTTAAGATCCGGGTTTGCACCATTTTTTAAAAGTAAGTCAACAATTTTAGCATCCCCGTTTCCAACTGCCAGAACCAGAATAGGCTGACCGTCAGAACTTATCAAATTCAAATCTGCACCTTTAGAAATAAAGAAATCCGTAATTTGATAATTCTTTCGCCAGACTGCATCCATGACAGGAGAATAGCCACGATCTGCAGAAACAGCATTTATATCAGCCCCCTGTTCGTAAAGCCACAAAACTTTTTCAAAACAATTGTTTCTGGTTGCAATGGAAATCAGAGGAGTTCCATCTGAAGTGCGGGCAGTACAAAGCATACCTGCATCTGCAAAAAGCTGGCATATTTCAGAATCGTCTTTCGCAATGTAGTGAGCATAACAATCACTTGTAAAGGGAATACCCATTGTAAAAAGCTGCAGTAAAGATTGTTTCTGCTTGTCTGCCCTCTCAAAAGATTCATAGTTGGAATCAATATTCCTTTTTAAATCATTTAAATTTGTATAGATGTTTGACTGGGACAGACCGCCCTTGGTTAAAAGTTCATACCTTGTATCATGATCTTTTCCCTGGAAAACATAAGTTTTAATATTATTACCATTCAAGGCGCCAAGTAAAAAAAGGTAATCTTTTTCCTTCTGCAATTTCGAAGAATCAACAATAATGCAGTGAGTTGACTGACCAATATGTCTGACAGCATCGTAAAGGTCGTCTCTAGTTAAATCCTTTTGTATGATTATGTCATAGGGAATAACCTTATGCTTACGCTCAAGAAAACGCTGCACTTTAAGGAAATTTTCATCATCTTTATCGTTAGCAATAATAAGCCAGTTCATATGTTCAATTATAAACCACTAAGGCAACTTTAACAAGACAGAAAAATATGTTGATTTGATTAAGGTGGCGGTTCAGGCGCCAGCCCTTTACGAAAAAGGTTCATGTTTTGGAAAGGCGATGCGGTTTACGAAAAGGCGTGAATGTCTTAAAAAAGCGCCATCTGTTTACGAAAAGCGCCACCTGTTTACGAAAAGCGCTACCTGTTTACGAAAGGCGCCACCTGTTTACGAAAAGCGCTACCTCTTTACGCCCCCCCCCACAAAAAACTCACCAGTCAAATTTTTCCAGATAAGGGCCAGCTTCTTTTTTATAGTAAAGGACCTTCCAGTTATTTTTTGTGATAGAATCAAAAAACTGCTTTTGTTCACAGTCATTATTTTCAGCAATATCATCAACAAACCAGGCAAAAATTTCTTTCGAAGTAGATTCAAAAAGGAAAAAAGAAGGACAATCAAAAAAAAGGCCTGAATACTCGTAAGGCTTAAAGGCAAAACCCTCAGCACTTTCTTTAACGGAAACAATCTTATTTTCAGAATCAAAGCCTAAAATCACTTTCCAGCTGCCAATCAAATTCCCTTGAATTTTGCCACTGTAGTAATTTAAACCGTTTTCCTTGCCTTCAAAAGAAAGACCGCTGGAAAAAAATTCGGCATTAATGCTTGTATAGAATTTTTCTTTATTGTTAAACTTTTCTTTAAACTCTTTATCGTCCCCCAGGTAGCGCAGGTAAGTTCCGTCAAACTGGTAAAGGCGCTTGGCAGAAAGGGAATAAAAATCACCAGTTTCCCTGTCTTCTGTAAAGAAAATTGTGGAATCATCAGGGGAAATCAAATAGCCAATGTAAGGAAAAAACTGCTTCACGTTACCAAGAATTTTATTATTTGTAATGTAAGAAGCTTTTACTCTTTCTTTCAAATAAGAAGTTTTATATTCAGGCAGGGCAAAAGAAGTAAAAATCAGGGAGAAAAAAAACAAGACCATTAAATAAATTTTTCTGATTCCATTTTTCATAACTTTTTTCCTTACATAAAAAAGTGAAAGACCTGCTTTTACTTCAAGACATGTCTAAAAATCAAATTTTTTAGAAAGTCCCTTATGCAGAATCTTTCACTTTTAAATTCCCATACACTAGAAAATAAAATGCATGTTAAGTGCTCCGCTCCAAACAAACTGAGAAGCATCACTTGCAGCCATTGCAGTCTGGATTGTTCCAAGGTCAGCACAAATATTGAAAGAGCAGCTGAAAATGCCCAGTGTTGTACCAAAACCAAGGTAAACCTGTGGCTGAATAGCATTTATATTTGCAGTAACAGTTCCCTTCTCTTCATCCTTTGTGTAAAGGGTACCGGCATCCTTTGTAACAGTTCCGCTGTCAGCTTCTTCGCTTGTGTAAGAACCATCTTCATTACTTACCTTGTAACTGTAAGACCAGTCAGATGTAGACTTAGCATAAACTGCCCTTCCACCAAGGAATACATCAAACATGCCAAAAGACTTAGACAGCTGAAGGTTTGCAAAATAAACATTAGTTTTATAAGAAAGCCCCATTGCAGCATTTGAAGTATAAGTTGCAGAATTTTCTGTATCTTCATAAGATGAAGAATTATTTACAGCAAATGAACCGTTGATGTAGTAGTAACCGCCGCCCAAAGAAATCTTTGGCAAAACCAAATTTCCTTCATAAAGGCAATAGCGAAGATCCAGACCAAAAGCTGTGTAAGAAACAGAACCATTAAAGTTACTCAAATTCCATTCCCAGGCATTCGAAATGCTTGAAGCCAGTTTTTCAGGACTTGAATAATCAATACTCTTAAAAGAAGGGGCAGTAACCATACCAGAAATACCAATGTCGAAAGGAAGCATAACACCGCCGATTCTTAAATCAACAGAAGCAGTTGGTAAAAGGAACTTATCTGGCAAGGTAAAGTTATCAAATGTGTATCCTGCCACACTAGGAGTGATAGCAGAAATCATTCCACCCGTAAGAGCATCAGCTGCAGTCTTAAAGCCTGTAAAATCAATCAGGGTACCACCAAGAGAAGCACCAAAACCAAATTTTAATCCAGGGTAAATTGTTCCAATGTAAGCGTCTGACCATACATTTTGCATTGTAGCCGCATCCGGAACAGCCGTGTTGACAGTCGTCGCAAAAGAATTCATTCCTTCTGAAACTTTTGTTTTGTCAAAAATTTGTACAGTCTGTGCAAAAACAGAACTTGACGAAAGTCCAATCAATGCAAGAAGCACTAAAATTAATTTTCTATTTTTCATTGTTGTCTCCTTATGGAATGCGAATCCATACGCCTATTATTCTAATTCAATTGTTTCAAAAAAACAAGAAAAGTGTCCCACAATTAGAAATTTCTAAAGATTGAAAAAAGGTATTTAAAGCTTTATATTCTTAGTAAAAATTATTTTTTCTTCTGGGCGTACCCGCCTCTGGCGGGCCAGGCTTTGCGCACTTCCGGCTTTCGCCTCCATTCCTCCGCTTCGCTCCGGAACTTGCCTTCGGCAAGGTGCTCCAATCCTTTACGCTCTTACAGAAAAGTTTTTTTTCTTAAAGATTTTTTTAGAGGCAGACATGAAAGAAAAATTTGCAACATGGACAGAATACGACGACTGGCTGGCCCAGCACTACAAAGAATTCGACATAATTTCTGTAGTGGAAGAAGAAGACAAAAGCATTTCCATCGAATACGTCACAAAAGAAGAATTTAAAAAAATGAATTTGTCTTAGGGC
>CAVJHV010000115.1:0-6728 GCA_963649315.1 Treponemataceae bacterium
TTTATGAAAAAGTTCTTGTTTAGCTTTTTGTCTATGTCTGTTTTTTTCTTAGGCGCATGTTCCGTAATGATTGACGACTTTGCCTCTTTAAAAACAGGTGTAAACTACACAGTAGAGACTTATTTTGAATCTCTTGAAAATCAAGACGATTATGATTTGTCTGGCAGTCAGACCTTAAGGGGTCTGCCAGGAAGTGAAACTGCTGTTGTGGCAGAAGAAACTGAAGGTTTTACAGCAGAGCCAGTTGAACAAAAAACAATTCTTGCTGACGGCAGCACGCTTGTAAAAGTCTATTACAAGCGAAATACGGTAACCTTAAATTTCTATGCCAGCCCAAAAGGCACAAGCGTAGCAAAGTGGGCGACAGGTGCAGGAGATGAAGTTGATTCTTTGGCAATTACCGGCCGTTACGGTGCTTCACTTACAGAAGAAAATAAAGCTCAACTTGCTTCAAGTAACTTAAAATACACAGAGGGCAGCAAGTGGACCTTTGACGGTTGGAACGAAAAAAATGGAAGCCTTCCTGAAACATTCCCTGCAAGTGACACTTCTTATTATGCCCAGTGGCTGGGTATTTTCTATACCATAAATTACCATTTTGAAGACCTTGACGGCACTTCTTATTCACAAGACCAATCTTATCCTGCAGAAATTGCAGACACATTTAACGATTCTTCTTCTGTAAAAGCTGGTGACACTTTAAACACTAAAAACTTTACTGCAAAAGAAATCAACGGTTTTATGGCTAAAGAAATTAGTCCTGTAACAATCACTGATGACGGTAAGACTGTGGTAGACCTTTACTACGACAGAAATACTTATTCAGTAACATTCAATCTTAATGGCGGCCAGAGATCTGACGGTACAACAGATGCCATTGTGGTAAGCGGAAAGTACGGCGCTAAAATCGAAGTGCCTGTGGAAAATACTGACTTTAACCACAACGCAGACAAAGCAAAGTTTACTTGGCGCTTTAACGGCTGGGCAGAAGACAATACTTCTACTTCTACTGTCAGCCTGGAAAACTTTACAGAAAATAAAGTTTTATATGCTTCATGGACAAAAACACATTCTGTATACACAGTCCGCTACCTGTTTGAAGCTGTAGATTCTTCTGACTACTTATCTGATTCTTCATACCCTGATGTAATTGAAGCAAAGACAGAAATTGGAAAAACAACATCTGTTACTGCTACTTCGGTTAGCGGCTTTGAAACTCCTTCAATTACGCAGGTAAAGGTAAGCGATGACGCTTCTTCTGTAGTTGAAGTAAAATATGCAAGAAAAAATATCACCCTTACATTTAATGCAGGCGATGGAAAGTGGTCTGATAATACTACAGAAAAAACTGTAAGCGGAAAGTATGGCGCCTCTGTAACTCTTCCAGAAAATCCTGCCTTAGCAGACAAGACTTTTATTGCATGGTGCCTTGAAGGTACTTCTACAAGAAGCAGCCCTGCAACATTCCCTGCAGAAGATACTGCTTATGACGCATATTACGCTTCTTCTGCCGCTTATTACACAGTAGAGCATTATTTTGAAAAGGCAGATTCTTCCGGCTACGAAATAGATTCTACAAAGACAAAAAAAGAAAGGGTTGGTTACGATCCGGATTCAAGTGATGCAATCAAGTCAAATGCCACAGCTTTGACAGTAGAAGGCTTTACAGCAAAAGATTTTGACCAGATTGAAATAAACAAGGATGGTTCTTCAACTCTTAAAATTTACTATGATAGAAATATTGTAACCCTTACATTTAATTCAGGCGATGGTGCCTGGTCTGACGGAAAGACAAAAACTGTAAATGGTAAATACGGTACTTCTTTACTTGCACCAGAAAGTCCTTCTAAAGACGAATACTATGTTTTTGACTCATGGTCACCGGCACTTCCTTCAACAATACCATCTGGTCCTGCTACATACACTGCAATTTATAAGCAGGTAAAGGCCGATTACACAGTACAAGTCCGCTATGAAAAACTTGACAGTTCTTATGAAGTAAAATCTTCTAGCAGCAAAATGGGTACCATAGGAGAAACCACTTCAGAGACTGCAGAAGATAATGTTACAGGATACACTTTACAGAAAATCACACAGGCAACAATTACTAATGACGGAAAAACTGTAGTAAATATTGACTATAACAGAAAAACAATTACATACACCTTTAACGCAGGAGAAGGAGCCTGGTCTGACACTTCACTTGTCACTTTGACTGGAAAATATGAAGCAGAAGTAAAGGCTCCTGACACTTCAAATCTTACAAGAAGCGGCTGGACCTTTAACGGCTGGTCACAGGCCATTCCTTCAACATTCACTGCTGAAAACATGACATTCACTGCAAAGTGGCTTCCAAATCAAACTTCTTCTACAGAATTTGCTGCAGGAAGTGACATTGAATTGTCTTCTTCTTTAACTGATGACACTTACACATTTACAGCAAGTCAAAAAGACGGTGCAACTTACGCATGGTATATTGACGGAGATTTGAAACAAGGCTTTACAGGTTCAAGTGCCGCAATGACAAAGACTGAACTTTCCAGTGGAGTTCACACAATACTTGTAGTGGTTACAGACAATGGCCTTACATTCACAAAGAGCCTTTCGGTAACGGTTGACTAAAAAGGGGGAATTCTATGAAAAAGATAAATAAAATTTTTAGAGGATTTTTTGCTTTATTTGTGGCACTGACTTTTTCTGCATGTGACAACAGTGTAAATCCTGAAAAAAATACTTCAACTGAAAATACTTTAGGAAAGGCACAGGTTTATATTTCTCTTCTTGATCCTTATTCAGTTCAAGACGCAAGAACTGCCCTTCCTTCAATTGACTGGAGCAAGTACACATACACTTTAACCGGAATTGAAGGTTACGGCACAAGTTCTGAAAAAGATGAAGCAACAATATTTTCTGCAAAAGAATATTCTGCTTTAAGCGATGCTGTAACTCTTACACAGAATAAATACAACCTCACACTTACGGCATATTCTTCTACCACACCTGTTTTAAGTGGAAGTGCCCAAGCTGATTTTACAAATGGTGGTCAAAGCGTAACATTCCGCATGTACCCGGTTTCAGGGTCTACGGGCAGTGCTGAAGTTTCACTTACCATTCCGTCTGACGGCTTAATTAAAAGCGTAAAATATGTAGTGTCAGATAATCCTGTAACAGATGTTTCAAATCTTACTTTAAGCGACTTGACCTTTTCTTCAACAGAAGGAAGTTTGCCTAAGGCAACTGCTTCTTTTACAAAACTTGAATCTGGAAAAAGTCATTTTGCCTTGTTCTATTTTTATGATGAACAGGGCCAGCTTTTGTTGAGCTATACCGAAGGCCTTGTAATTGTTTCTGGCATTACTTCAACTTCTTCTGTTACAATCACTTCTGCTGACTACCATTCTTATGCTTGTGCAGTCACATTAAAGAAAGATGATGCAGTATGGAACGACAGTGGCAGGACTTTGTGCTTAAAGGATTCAAGTGGTCAAAAAGTTTACTCTCTTTCTGACAGCGATTCTGATGGCATTTACACAGGAAATGTTACAGAAGGAAGTTACTACATCTATGACGGTACAGACAACACGAATGTTGAATTTAAGTCTGTAAATAAGACTGCCGAGCTGAATTATTATACAGTTACTTTTGAAGAAGGTAAGGGTACTCTTCTTACGGCTGTAACTGAATGTGACAAAACTTCAGACAGTTCTTACATTCTTCTGTCAGGCAGTGATTTTGCCTATAAGGCAGAACTTAAAGCGGGATATGAAGCTTCTTCTTCATTTGCCCTTAGTGTAAATGGTACAAAAGTGGAAAATGCGGCTGCTTCTTTGGGAAGCAATCTTACAGTGCAGGGCATTTCTAAAGCAACAAATATTTCTGTAAGCGGTGCAAGTGCAATTGTTTATAAAATTACATACACTTTAACTTCTGATTCAAAGACTGGCAGCTGGACTTCAGGTTACACTGCCCCTTCATCTTATACTGTAGAGGCTGACTGTGCCCTTCCAACATTGCTGAACTTCAGAACAAGTGACGGTGGCGTACTTGACGGCTGGATTTGCGAAGGTGAAACTACAGCTATTTCTTCAATTACAGCCGGAAGCAGAACTGGAAACATTACTCTTAGTCCAAAGTGGAAGGATTCAGCTTCAGCAGACACTTCTTCAAAAACAATTTATGCAAACGGTATTTCACTTATTATCCTTAGCGAAAATAGCGAAACTCATGTTTACGTAGACTTTGACGCTGACGGCGAAATTGACACTGGCACAGATGACCAGGTTATTGCTGCAGATGGAACAAATGATTTTACAGGTTACGCCCTTAAGGCTGGTAACAAAAACAATGACCCTATTGCTTCGGACTTTACCTTTACAATGAAGGGCGGAACAATTGCTTCTATTACTGGAATGGGAGCAAATGCAACAAACAAATCTGTGCTCAACATTTCAGGCACTTCAAAAATTGGTAGTGTTAAAAAAGATGATGACGGTAACATTACAGCAGTTGGTGTAGACCTTTCTTCCATTACAAATGAGTGGGTTGTTGTAAACGGCGCAATGTCCGGCGATTACTCTGTAGTTCTTATTACTCAGTATGAATATGAAAATGATAAAGACCATTATGTAGGTTATATTGGAAATTCTTCTTGGGCAAATTTTGCAAACTTTACATGCTACAAAAGGAATACTACAGATGATTACTACTCATCTTCTCCAATCACAATGAATAACACAACAGAAGACGGTGTAGATAAAATTATCATCCGCCTTGCAAACCCTGATCCTATTGCTATGCCGGGCAAAACTGGTTCTGACTCAATTACAGGTGACGTAAATACAGGCTTCTCTTTAGGAAACGACCGCATAAGTGTTGGCTGTTCAGTATTCTCTGTAAGTGCAGAAAATGGATCATTTACTGTAGGTTCTACTACACTTGAAGGAGGTACTTCATATCTTGCCCAGCCGGATGAAAGTACTTATGCAACATCTCTTTCTACAGAAACTGATTACATTTATCTGCATATAATGTCTTCAACAAATCAAATTACAGCAGAAAATGCTTCTGCCTTCCTTTCAAAGATGGTATTTAAGCGAAGTTCTGCTGATACAGAAGTTACTATTAAGGTTAATCTTGAAACAGTGCCTTATTCTGAAATTAAGACTATGGTAGATGAAGCTACTACTAATACGAGTAATAAAAATGCCTTTAGTTATTATAACGGAAGTTTCTACTTGGGGGTTTCAAGTAGCAGCTATATAAAGTGGACGGACGCCTATACAGCTTCAAAGAAAAAGACTTTTAACGGTCTTAAGGGCTACCTTATGAATATGACATCTAAGGTAGAAAATAACTACATTGCAAAACAAATGAGTCTTGGTGATTCATGGATTGGCGGAGCCCGCATTGAAGTAGGAACTGACGTAGGAACAGCAGGTAATCCAGGTGTTACAACTTATGATTCTGATGCAATTTCTACAAGTGACATTAGTCAACGAACTTATGTTACAAAGTATATCTGGCAGGCAGGCCCTGAGGCAGGTACATGGTTTACAGATGGTACTATTCCTTCTGGTAAGGCAGGAAATAAAGCATATTCTACTACTTCAAACAACGGCTATGTAAACTGGCAGTCAGGTGAACCAAATGATTCTTGTAATGGTAAGTCTGAACAGTGTGTTCATTATTATAGTAGTGATCAGACATGGAATGACTATGCAAATGATTATAATGGGGTAAAAGCATACATTGTAGAATTTACACCATACGAAACCCAATACGGTAAGCAGGTTGCAAGTTACCAGTCAGTTAATTCTTCTGCTTCATACTAAGAAAAAATACTTTTCTGAAATTTTTATAGGAGTATAAAAATGAAAAAAATATATAAGATTTTTACAGCGGCCCTGCTTTGCTCCTTTTTAGCAGTCAACGCTTTTGCCCAGGAAAACCCTGCTTCAAAAGAAGGCTCTCCATTAGCAGTAGGCCTTTACGCAAGCTATAACCCGGCTTTGGGTGCTTTAAGTGACTACATTTCTGCTGGGATTGGCGGCGGCCTTTCTGTGGAATACCAGCTTACTGATTTTTTAGGCCTTGTTGTAAGGGCAGAAGGAAATTACAATCCAGTAAAAGTAGAAACACTTTCTTCTATGTGGAGCGCAAAAGCATCATTTGGTGTCTTTGCCAGCATTCCACTTTTTGCAAGCGGTCTTTACTTTGTGCCGGAAGTTGATTACGGGGCAATGTTGAATTTCCCAACGTTAAATCCTGAATACCCGGAAAACAAACTTGAATCAATGTACGTAGACCAGCTTTTGATGGCAGCCTTGGGACTTCGCTATTCAAGCGAAAAAATTATGGGTGGCCGCTTAGCCTTTGACCTTGCAGCAACATACACCTTCTGTACAGAAGAAGGCAACTTTGCAAACTACGTGGGTGGCCGTGCAGGCATAACATTCAAGTTCTAAAAAAAATAATTTTTTACAGGGGCTTCTTTTGGGGAGCCTCTTTTTTTTACATAAATTTATTTTGCTTAAGTGATTTTTACTTTTGTCTTTCACAGGCATTTTCTAATGCTGTTCCTGGAAACGCCAAAACTCTTAGAAATAGCATTTATGCTAAGCCCGCTTTCGTGCAGGCCCTTTACGTGACCGGTACAAAAATCCAAAAGATGTTTTTTATTTTTACTTCCCGCAGGCCGCCCCAGTTTTTTTCCGGACGCTTTTCGCATG
>CAVJHV010000116.1:0-6610 GCA_963649315.1 Treponemataceae bacterium
CTTTTAAAAGCGCCTGCGCCGGACATTAGGGGCGTAAGTCAAGGGCAGGAAGATTTTCTTCATGCCCTTGATGAGCGGCAGCGAACCCCGTTTGGCCGGTTACCTGAAGGGAGTCCCGCCTGAAAAAAATAACCTTGAAAAATTGAAAGAAAGGGTCTATAATTTTTTCTAGTATTTTTGATTTTGCCTCATGGCGATTTTGACTGCCATGAGACTTTTTTTTTGGGAGATTTTATGGAACAGGAAATTGTTTCTACAAGGTTGAATGATGTAAAAAGTGCTGTTGAAGATTTGTGCAGGCAGTTAAAAAATCCGCCGGCTTTTTACACAAATGCTGTTATTTTTCTTGCTGACATCAGCTATGATTTTGAAGGACTGTCTGAATCTCTGCACCAGAAGTTTCCTCAGGCCCAGGTGATTGGCTGTACGACTGCCGGTGAAATTGATGCATCTGGTTTTAAAAACGGTTCAATTATTTTAACAACAATGCAAGATTCTTCTACAAGGGTTTCTTCTGTTTTAATTGAAAAGGGCAGCAAGTATCCTCTGGCCTACAAAAAGGATATTGAAAATGCCCTTAAGGAATGCGGCATTCCTTTAAACAGCCCTACTTCGCATTTAAATGCCTTTGCCCTTACTTTTATAAATGCGGTTTACAATTCCGAAGAAACAATTCTTTCTAACTTTTATTCGATTATTCAAAATGATAATTTCCCTCTGGCTGGAGCAACTGCCGGCTACACAGGAAACGAAGCTAAATCTTTTATTTCATGCAACGGAAAAGTTACGGGCGACGGGGCGGTAATGCTTTTTGTAAAAACAAAATGCAAGTTTACTATTCAGCAGGAAGATATGTTTAACCCGACCGGCAAAAATGTTTATGTTACAAAGTCGGATACTGTAAAAAGAAAGATTTATGAGCTGGATGGAAAGCCTGCCCTGTCTGTTTATGCAGCAGAACTGGGGCTTTCTGAAGACAAAACAAAGGAACTGTCCATTGAAAGCGCCTTTGGCCGCCACATTAATGGTTCATTACACATTGCGGCTGTTGCGGCTTACGGAAATGACAAGTCTATTTCTACATACGCCAGAATCGTTCCGAATTCTACTTTGGAAATTATGCATGTGGGTGATGTGGAAAAAAAGTGTGACGAAACATGTGCTTCTATTACAAGGGTGATTCCTAAGCCGAAATTTGTTTTGCTTATGAACTGTATTTTGCGCACCATTTATTTTGGTCAAAAGGGATACAGTTCAAAAATCATTTCTAAATACAAAAATGCCTTCCCTTCTTTCTGCGGATTTTCATGTTATGGAGAACAGATTGGCAGGGCTCACTGCAGCGAAACGCTTGTAGTACTTGCTATTGGAGACTAAAAGGGCATCTTTGAAAAATTAATTTTTAAAGGCCGGTTAAGGAGACAATTATGAAGGAAATAAATTTTATAGAATGTGGAAAGGATCTTGTTGATGCCCTTATAAAATATCTGGCAAAGGATGCTTTGGGGGGCGAATTTTTAAGGAGTTATATTGAAAACCGTGATGCCCAGCAAAAGGCTGTTCTGGCCCAGGAAGAGTCCCTTTCTATTTTAAAGGAAGGAACAAATGAAATCAGCGAAAAGACAAGGGAAACTTCTACAAAGAACATTCAAAATCTTGACGAACTGATGAAGGCAATTAAAACTTTGCAGGATTCTGTAAATAAAATCGGGGCTGAACAAAAACTTTACAAAGAAGAATTTGACAGCCTTATTGAACAGTCAAAAATTATTTCAAATCAAATTAATGACATTCAAAATATTGCCCAGCAGACAAATCTTCTTTCTTTTAATGCTTCCATTGAAGCAGCACGGGCTGGAGCGGCAGGAAAGGGATTTCGCATAATTGCCAACGAAGTAAAGAATCTTTCCAATGATACCAGCAAGACTTCGGAAGAAATTAAGCGCAACGTAGACACAATCACTTCTTCCATAAAAAAACTGGAAAATCTGGCAAAGGAAAATTCTGAAAATTACCAGAAGCTTGCCAAAGACACAGAAGTAACTTTTGAGCGTTTTGAAGACATCAAAAATATGAACACAGAAAATCTTGGAAAAATGCAGGATCTGGTGGAAACAAGCATCAACCACATTGACGGGGTGCTTGAAAGCATTTCCAATACTGAAGAAAACAGTGAAAAGAATGTTAAACTTTTTGCAGACAGTGCTTCTAAAAACGAAATGCTTTTTAATGACCTTTACTCTTTTATATACCAGTTAAAGGCTCTTTTTGATGATATGGATGAAGTGCAAAAGACAGGTCAGGCAGACCAGACAAGTCTTTAAGGCAAGTCAGACAAGTCTTAAAAAATCCAATTGAAAAAAGGCATACTTTTTTATATTATTCTCGATTATGGCAGATTTAATTCAAGCAAAGATTTTAAAAGGCTTCCGCGATTTTTTGCCGCAGGAAGAAATTTTACGTTCGTCGTTAATTGAAAAACTTACAAAAACTTATCAGTCTTATGGTTTTGTTCCTATTGATACCCCTGTACTTGAATACACAGAAATTCTTTTAAGAAAAAGCCAGGGCGAAACTGAAAAGCAAATGTTCCGTTTTGAAGACAATGGTGGCCGCGATGTGGCTATGCGCTTTGACCTTACGGTTCCTTTTGCCCGCTACACTGCCCAGCATAAGGAAGAACTTTATTTTCCATTTAAGCGCTACCATATTGCAAAAGTCTGGCGCGGGGAAAAACCTCAGGCTGGCCGCTACCGTGAATTTGTTCAGTGTGATTTTGATACTGTTGGTTCAGACAGCGCAACTTCGGATTTTGAAACACTTTCTTTGATGAAGGCTGCCCTTAAAGCCATTGGTGTTGAAAAAATTACTATTCACGTAAACCACCGTGGCATTTTTAACCGCTTTTTGAAAAGACTTTCTCTTGAAGATAAATCTGAAGACATTTTGCGGTCTGTAGATAAACTGGCAAAAATCGGTCAGGAAGAAGTAAAAAAAGAATTGACGACTTTTACGAATGACGCAGAAAAATCAGAAAAAATTCTTTCTTACATTCAGACAAAATCTTCCTTTGAAGAAACGCTTTCTCACATAGAGGAAATGGCTGGAGGACCGGCAGAAGACACAAAGCGAATGAAAGACATTTACGCTATGATGCAGGCGGAAGGCATTGAAGGTACATATATTCTTGACCCAAGCATAACACGCGGGCTGGATTATTACACGGGACTTGTTTACGAAACTTTCCTTGATGATTTACCTTCAATTGGTTCTGTTTGTTCGGGTGGCCGCTATGACAATCTTTCTGGCCTTTACATGAAAGATTCACTTCCGGGGGTAGGAGCTTCCATTGGTCTTGACCGCCTGATTGCGGGTCTTAGCCAGCTGGGCATGGTAGAAAATAAGGGTTCTTACCTTGATGTAGAAATTTTCAATCAGGCAGAAGAAGATGCCAGCTATTACCAGAAGATTGCCGGTCAGCTTAGAAAAAATGGAATTGCGGTAGAAGTTTTTCCTGACTGCGCAAAGATGAACAGGCAGTACGCTGTTACAGACAAAAAATGCATTCCCTGGGGCATTTTTCTGGGCCCTGAGGAAAAGGAAAATAATTGCCTTACATTAAAAAATCTAAAAAGCAGGGAAACTTTCCAAAACATCAGTGTGGAAGAAGCAATTTCTAAAATATCAGGACAGATCTAAAGATTGATTTTTTAGAGATGCCCTAAAACAAAAGAATGCCTGCTTCATGAAATTTTTGGAGCGGGTATTTTTTTTACGCTCCGCTTAGCAAGAGGATTTTTTCTTTTTGACCATGCGCACTAGTCGGACAGTAGTGGCCTGCCAGGGGCAGGTTGCAGAAAGGAAGGCTAAGCGGAAGCTTTGACTTCCTTTCTGCAATGGAGCGAAAGCGGAACCACGCATGGCCGTTAGAAATAGCGGCATCTCCTAAAAAAAATAAAATTTAAATTTTACAGGTCTTCCTGACTGAGTAATTTTTCAGCGGCTGCCATGGCTTTCATTTTGTTTGAATAAAGGACTATGTTGTTTTCATTCAGCCAGCCTTTGTCGAATTTCAGCCATAGACTTGTTTCTTCGGTGTAGGGATTTTTTACGTACTTTTTGCCCTGTACTAAAAGAACGTCGCCTATTCTTCCCTGGTTGATAATGTCTTCGTCAAAGCCGGGGGACAGTCTGAAAGAAACGTATCTTAATTCTATAAGGGCCCACTCCCGGTTCAGTTCCAGGGCAAGGGGATCGCTGTTGTCAAATACGATTTCTTTATTTTTGGAACATGAAAATAATGTAAATGTGAAAGATAAAATAAATAAAAAAATAATTTTGCTTTTTTTGTTTCGCCAGATAAATTTAATTTTCATACAAGTTCCTTATGTAAAAGTTTTGGATTTTTTTAAACTGATCTTTTTGATTTTATGATGATTTATTTTCTATATATTTTTTAACGTCATCAAAAACTTTTAAATCGCTGTCAACAAAATTATCTTTGGGAATGTCATCTATTTTTACCCATTTATATTCTGTGTGCTCTGTAAGTCTAAATTTTTTCAGTAAACCCATGCGGGGTAAGGCTATATGGTAAACATGCAAATTAAATTTTATTCCATCGTGTTCAAAATTATTTTCAGTTATCTTTTTTAAAACCCTGACGTTTACACCGAATTCTTCCTGCATTTCGCGGACGATGGAAACTTTTTCGTCTTCACCTTCTTCCACTTTGCCACCGGGAAATTCCCATCTTGCCCCCATCTGGCCTTTAGGATTTCTGTGGGCTATAAGAATTTTTCCTCTTTTGATTGCAATGCAGGCAATAGAAACTTTCGCCATTTTTCTTTGACTCCTCTTCCACAAAATATATATTTTTTTTAAAATAAAAAAAATACCACAAGTGAAAAAAAAGGAAATTTATATGACATACGAAATTCACTATCTTGAAGATTTAGTTCCACAACTGCCCCATTGCCAGGAAAGGGCAAAACTTACTTTCTACATTCCCCACATTTCAAAAGAAATTGACACAGACATTTCTTTCCCCTGCGTCTTACTTTGCCCGGGCGGCGGTTACTGGTGGACTTCAGAGCGTGAAGCTGAACCTGTTGCCCTCCGTCTTTTGGGACAGGGCATTGTTGTTTTTGTTTTAGATTATTCATGTCATGGGGAACATTTTCCTGCTCAATTACTGGAAGCTTCTGCTTCAATCGCTTACATCAGACGCCATGCAAAAGACTTGCACGTAAAAGAAGATTCCATTTACATCATGGGATTTTCAGCCGGCGGTCATCTGGCTTGCAGTGCAGGGCTTTTGTACAAAGAAGACTTTATTCAAAAAACATTAAATCTTTCCGGAAAAGAAAACAGGCCTGACGGAATGATTTTGGCCTACCCTGTAATCACAAGCGGCACATTCGCCCACAAGGACAGTTTTAAATGCCTGCTTGGAGAAAATGCAGACAAAGAAATGCTTGAAAAAATGTCTTTGGAAAAAAGGGTCACGGAAGATTCTCCTGCAGCCTTCATTTACCACACCGCAGCTGATGATCTTGTACCTGTTGAAAATTCACTGCTTTTGGCACAGGCATTCAGTGAAAAAAAAGTTCCATTTGAATTGCATATTTTTCCACGCGGCGGTCACGGCTCTTCACTTTGCGATGAAAGTGTTTCTAGAAAAGAAGATATCAGCCCTGCCCTGAAATATAACAGTGTCTGGGTAGACCTTGCAATCAAATGGATTAAAGAAAAATTGACCAAATAGCAGTTTTTTTTACTGGCATCCCTAAATAAAGCCGTTTGAAGTTTTTTTTAGAGATGCCCTTTTATTCATTTACAAAAGAATTACTCCAGGGAAAATAAAGTGAAGGACTGCTGCAAAAATACAAAGCAAACCGATCCACCTTCTTGAATCCAGAAAAATCTTTTTTACCGTAGGATTAAGTTCAATATTTCCCTTAGAGGAAGTCATGTAATATTCCAAAATAATTGAAGCGGCACTTGAAAGGCAGGCAAGAACTGGAATCAAATCGCCAATAACTGCAATATCACCTTTAAATGGAGAAAGCAAAAGCATAAGTCCAACAAAGGCGCTTAAAATTCCAATCACAAGGCGGAAATTCTTGCTGTCCAAAAAAGCAAAATCACTTAAGAATTTCTTTGCCTTTTCGTCAACTTTTTTTGCCTTTAAAACAGCTTCTTCCTTTACATTATTTTTTGCCTCGTTAGAGTCAGCCTTTTTGCTTTTAGAAGATGTACTTTTAGAAGTGCCATTCTTTTTTGAAGAAGTTGAAAGAACTTTAGAAACTTTTTCTTCCGAAGAGTTACGAAGAAAATCCTTTCCATACATCAAAACCAAGGCTGCACAAAAATTCAAAAGAATTGAAAGAAAATAAAACTGAGCCATATTACCCCCGCGCTATGCAAAAGCTTTTACTTCTTTCTTTATCGGATAAAAAAAAATTCACTTTAGAAAATAGAAAAAAAATCTAAAGAAAGGCCCCGTAAAAGTTCAGAAAAAAAATGGGCATCTCTAAAAAAATCATTTTCAACACTTTTTTAGAGATGCCTTCGAATTTTAAGTCTTTGAAATACAAAGACTTAAAAT
>CAVJHV010000117.1:0-6567 GCA_963649315.1 Treponemataceae bacterium
GGTGGTGAAAGCGAAACAGTAGCTGTTACAGAAGTAAAAATTGCTTGTGATACAAAAGAAGTAACTGTTGGACAGACAATTACCCTTACCGCAAGTGTTAGCCCGGACAATGCAACAGATAAAACTGTAACCTGGTCTACAGGGGCAGCAGATGTAGCAACAGTTGATGCAAACGGAACTGTAAAAGGCGTAAAAGCCGGCAATGCAACAATTACTGCAAAGGCAGGAGATAAAACTGATTCTGTTGAAATTACTGTAAAGGTAATAACTTATGCCGTAGGTGATATTATTTTAACTGACGGCACTAAGGTTAATGTGGCAGATGTTTCTTCTTACACAATTGACGAAAACAATAAACCTGTTGGAGTAGTTGCCTTTCTTAAAGATGACGGTGCACCGCTTGTATTGGGATTAAGGAGCAAAGGCGGTTTGGCCTGGGCAACCGAAGATACTACCGGTTACACTACAAAATTTGAAGCTATTGCAGCAACTTGTAGTGGAAATTCAACTGAAGGTTATACATTTACCGGCGATAAAGACGGCAGCGATAACTGGGCAGAAATTTGTAAAGTTGACTCTTCTGCCAGTGAAAATGCTCAAAAAAATTACCCTGCATTCAACTATGCAAATACTTACGGAACAAGCAAAGGTCTTACTGGTGACCTTGCAAACGGCTGGTATATACCTTCAATTGCAGAACTTTATAAGATTTTTCAAAATAAAGATATAATTCAGATAAGCTTGACCAAAGCTGGTGGATTTGACTTTAGAAAAAATATGTATTGGAGCAGTACACAGGCGGATTATTTCAGTATAGCATATATCATATACACTTTAGATGACACGATTTATAATTCCTACAGTAAGCATGGTGAATATGATGTTTTAGTCCTCCACCAGTTTTAAGCGTTTAACAAACTAAAGTAATTGCACTCACATAAACAGCCTGCCTTTCGTTTTTTGAAGGGCGGGCTGTTTTTTTTTACTGAAAGCTATTGCGAATTTTGAAAAAGTTTTCATTTTCAGTAGAATGGAAATATGATTCAGTTAAAGAACTCAACTTGTGTACAGGTGTCACGGATTGTGATACTATAAACTCAGGAAGTGCCTTAACAGGCGGTTATCTCCCAAACTCAATCAGCAAATGCTGAAATTTGATAATGGGAGGCTGACAATGACTTGTGAAAAGATTATTGCACTGGTAACCTGTGTTGCCACAGTAGTCGGAACAATATTTGTCGTGCTCTCTTACCTTAAAAATAAGTAGAGTAAAAATATAGCCGCCCTAGTTTGACCCACTTGGCGGCTATTCGTACATGTGGAGATAACCCGAAGTTAGGGCACTTCCTTTCTTTTAATATAGCACAAGTGTTTGTTTTTAGTCAAATTTTATAGCAGCCAGCCTTTCGTTTTGTTTGAAGGGGTGGCTGTTTTTAAACTGCGGGAGCGCTGGGAGGGGCGGCGAAGCCGATGTTTTTTGCAAGGCAAAAAACATTGAAGCGACAGCGGAACCCCGGACATAGCGACCCTTCATGGAATGGAGCAAAGCGGAATGGAATGAAGGGACCCGCCCAAAGAAAAAAAATATTCACGGCAGACCAAACCTTTTAATTGTCACTTAGCCTTTATTTCATTATAATAAGGCGATAAATTGGCATGGCCAAAAATTTATCAATTTCGAGGACAATATGGCATTTTTTTATGATGAACCATCACACACTTTTGGTGAGTATCTCCTGATTCCAGGTTATACTTCTGCTGACTGCATTCCGGATAATGTTTCCCTTAGAACTCCTGTTGTCCGCTATAATAAAAAGGCTGGCGAAAAGTCTGCTTTGTATATGAACATTCCGTTGACTTCTGCGGTAATGCAGTCTGTTTCTGATGACAAAATGGCTATTGCCCTTGCCATGGAAGGGGGCATTTCTTTTATTTACGGTTCCCAGCCTATTGAAAAACAGGCAGCTATGGTTGCCCGCGTAAAATCTTACAAGGCAGGTTTTGTTACTTCGGATTCAAACATCCGCCCGGACCAGACTCTGGAAGATGTTGTGGAATTAACAAGACGCACAGGCCATTCAACTATTGCGGTTACGGATGACGGTTCCTGTCACGGAAAACTTTTAGGCATTATTACTGAACGCGATTTTAGGATTGATCACGTAGAAGCTAATTCTAAGGTCAGCGATTACATGACTCCTTTAAAAGATTTAATTACAGGCGAAGACGGCATTTCTCTTTCTGAAGCAAATGATAAAATCTGGGCCCACAAGGTAAACCAACTGCCTGTTATTGATAAAAAGGGAAATTTGGTTTCTCTGGTTTTCAGAAAGGACTTTGATTCCCACGAAATTCACCCTAACGAACTGCATGACAGCCAGCACCGCTACATTGTAGGCGCCGGAATTAATACACGTGACTATATGGAAAGGGTTCCTGCCCTTCTGGACGCTGGTGTTGACATTATGACACTGGATTCTTCGGAAGGTTTTACGGAATGGCAGGCCCGCGCCCTTCATGACATTCACGCTAAATGGCCGGATGCAAAGGTTGGAGCCGGAAATGTTGTAGACCGCGACGGTTTTATGTTCCTGGCAGAAAATGGTGCTGATTTCGTAAAGATTGGTATTGGAGGCGGTTCCATTTGTATTACCCGCGAACAAAAAGGTATTGGCCGTGGGCAGGCAACCGCAACTATTGAAGTAGCAAAGGCCCGCGACGAATATTATGCAAAAACAGGCATTTATGTTCCAATTTGTTCTGACGGTGGAATTGTTCATGACTACCACATGACTCTTGCCCTTGCCATGGGTGCTGACTTTATTATGCTGGGCCGCTACTTTGCCCGCTTTGAAGAATCTCCTACAAACAAGCTGATTATCAATGGAAATTATGTAAAAGAATACTGGGGCGAAGGTTCCAACCGTGCCCGCAACTGGCAGCGCTATGATTTGGGTGGCAAAAAAGGAATGGCTTTTGAAGAAGGAGTTGATTCTTACGTTCCTTATGCCGGTCACTTACATGACGGTGTTCAAATGAGTATGAGCAAAGTTATTCATACAATGTGCAACTGTGGTGCTTTGACAATTCCTGAACTGCAGGAAAAAGCAAAAATCACTCTTGTAAGCTCTACTACAATCAGCGAAGGTTCTGCACACGATGTTGTTGTAAGAAACACTTCAATTAACTCTTAGAAAATCTGGCAGGAAAAGGAATTCAAAAATCCACCTGCCTTATTTATTGTAACTTTATTGTAACTTTCTACGGACTTTTTTACTGGTGCTGAAAGACTCATGCAAAAAAATCCGCATGGATTGGAGGAAAAATGAAAGTTGTAATTATTGGTGCCCAGTGGGGTGATGAAGGAAAAGGTAAAATCGTAGACTACCTTGCAGAAGATGCCAAATACGTTGTCCGCTATTCAGGCGGTCCAAACGCTGGCCACACAATTGTTGTTGATGGAAAGCAGTACGCCCTTCATCAAGTTCCAAGCGGAATTCTTTACCCTAACAAAAAGGTTTTCCTTGGTGCAGGAATGGTAATTGACCCGGAAGCTCTTTTTAACGAATTGCAGATGCTCAAGGACAACGGAATCAACTGGGAAGGCAGAGTTTTTATTTCTGACCGTGCACACCTTATTCTTCCAAAGTACCGCCAGATGGACAAAGAACGCGACGCTCAAAGAAAGCGCCCTATCGGCACAACAGGCCGCGGCATTGGAATTGCGTACAGCGAAAAATCACACCGCGACGGTTTGCGCCTGGCAGACCTGGACTGGTCAGCTAAAATTGCAGAATTTGACGGTGAAGATTTAGACTACATCAACAAGTACAAAGACCGCCTTATCAGCATGAGGGTAGACCTTACAGCCGAAATGTGGAAATACAGAAAAGACAATATTCTGTTTGAAGGCGCCCAGGGTGCAATGCTTGACCTGGACAGCGGAACATATCCATACGTTTCTTCTGGTCCTTCATGCGCTGCCGGAGCCGCACTTGGTTCTGGAATTGGACCTCACGCACTGGACACAATCCTTGGTGTTTTTAAGGCTTACGAAACACGCGTTGGAAATGGTCCAATGCCTACTGAATTTAATGACGCAGACGAAAGTGAAAGTGAACTTTGCCGCTACGTTCGTGACACAGGCCGCGAGTACGGAGTTACAACAGGACGGGCACGCCGCTGCGGTTACCTGGACCTGGTTGCCCTTCGCTATGCCTGCCGCGTAAACAGCCTGGACGGTCTGGTTTTGACTCACCTGGACATTTACGACGCAATGGATCAAATTGAAGCTTGTATTGCTTACGACATCAACGGCAAAATTGTTACAGATTTTCCTGCAAACCTTGACGACCTTAACGCCGCAAAGCCAATTCTTCAAAAGTTCGAAGGCTGGAAAACTCCGCTCAAGGAAATCAAAAATTACAAGAAGCTGCCAAAAAATGCCCGCGCCTATGTTGAATTCATCGAATCATTTACAAACACACCGGTCAGCATAATTTCTGTAGGTTACGAGCGCGACGAAACTTTCATCCGCAAAAATCCTTGGAAATAATTTTTTTTGGGCGTGTCCCCGACTAAAGTCGGGGCCGGGTCTTTCAGGGTTCCGTGCTTTCGCACTCCATTGCTTCGCAACCTGCCTGGCGGCAGGCCCTTACAGCCCCTCACGCACTTATACAAAAATCACTTTAAAAAAGAAAAAGCCCTTAAAAGACAAAAATCTTTTAGGGGCTTTTTTTGTTACTGGAAAAGTGCCTTAAAAAAGCATTCTCCAAAAACTAATTTTTCTTTGACAAAAGTTGAATTTCGTAAACAACGTCCTTGCCGTTTTCTCTTATAAAATGCACTTCAGCCGCAAGCCCCATTTTTAAATCCTTTAAGAAAATTTCATTTCCCTTTGCATCAAAAACTCTTACTGAATCTGCCAGGCTGTAAGTTACATTTTTCTTAGAAAAAAGTTCCAGTGTCAAAGAATCAGTCTTTGTGTTCAAGGCACGAAGTTTGCCGCTTTCCCTGTTGTAATTAGTAATTCTTGGCTTTGAAGGCTTTACTTCATCATCCCTGTAACCACTGCCCCTCTTGTCCCAGTCAGTCCAGCCGTCATCAGCCTTTGCCTTTTCTGCCCTAAGGCGGATTTCTGTAATTTCTTCACTTACAGAAGAATGACTTTCTGTCCTTGTAATGACATAAGAAATTTTGTCATCAGCCTTTAACTTTGACAAGGAAATGCTGCTTCCGTTTGCAGCATAAACCTTCACGCTTGAAGAAAGGGTAAACTGCTTTGATTTTCCGTCATCCCTTGTGATTACAATTTTTTTGCCTGAAGCGTTTACAGAATAAATTTTTCCTTCTGCGCTTTCACTAGTCGACTTGGAATAAGACCAGTCTTTCCAGTCATCATCCCAATCGTCATCCCTGTTATCATGCCAATCATCATCCCAGTCGTGCCAGTCATCCCTGTCATAATCGTCATAGTCCCAGTCTGTGAAGTCATCATCTTCTGCATCATAGTCCCAAGTCCAGTTCCAGCCCCATGCCCATGTCCAGAAAGAATCATCTGAATTTTTCCAGGCTTCATCGTGACCATCATAATAATTGTCATAATCATCCCAAGCATCATAATCGTCCCATTCATCCCAGTTGTTCCAGCCATGACATTCATCGCTGGCCCAGCGGCTGCGGTCAGAAAGAAGGCGCAATTTTGTAATCCTGATTTCGCCGTTTCTGGAAACAAGGTAAGCCTGTACCGTAGAAGAAGTCTTTAACTGGTTAAGGCTGATAGTGTTTCCCCTGGCATCATAAATTACAGCCGAAGAAGAAAGCTGGTAAGAAAATCTGTTGTTGTCAGCGTCATAGATGGTAACTTTTTTTGTAGTCAAACTGTAAGAAGAAAGAGTTCCAGTTATTGTCCTTGTTTTTACACTGTCATGCTTTCTGCCGTCCCCCCTGGAAGGCTGACCACGGCTGACTTCGCTTTTGCCGGAATCAGACTTTCCGCCACTTGAAGAATTTGAATAAGAAGAAAGCATTTGTATTTCTGTAACAAGGGTAACTGAATTTTTTGTAAGAGTTGTAATTTTTACAGACTTCTTTTTGCCAGCAGAAAGGTTTGAAGAAGAAATCTGCACTCCATCCGGATTGTAAACCTTTAAGGAAGAAGCAAGTTTAAATTCCTTAGTGTTTCCGTCAGACAGTTTAAGCTTAAGATTTTTGCCAGCCTTGTAAGAAATAAGGTAACCTGTAAAAATCTGTCTGCTTACTTTATCTTTTCCGTCTGCGTCCAAAGGCTTTTTGTATTCCTGGGCAGCATCTGGAACAGCAGTTTCAGCTTCCTTTATTGCTGCATCCTGGGCAAAAATGCATGTTCCCAAAAAGAAAAATAAAAGTGCAAGTAAAGATGTTTTTTTTACAATTGATTTCATATTTATCTCCTCATAAAAAATTGCGGGAAGATTTTCTTTCCTGCAAAAAAACAAATGTTCAAAATGTGACTTCCAAAATCAAATTTAAAAAGCAATTTAAAGTGGAAGCGTTCATTTTTTAATTCGCTTACAGAAAAAAATATAC